>DASUOE010000235.1:0-6256 GCA_036276805.1 Woeseiaceae bacterium
GCGCAGGCCGCGATGAGTTCCGAGTCGGGTTCCGACTTCGTTCTCGCCGGCGAGACCAACCTCATGCAATTCGCGGAGCTTGCGGATATCGACACGCTGCGCCGCCTGTTCGAGGCGTTCTCGCAAAAGCGCCTCATCCTCGATCTGATCGACCGCAGCATGAACGCGAGCGGCGTGCAGGTGTTCATCGGCGAGGAGTCGGGGTACGAGATCCTGGACGACTGCAGCGTGGTCACCGCGCCCTACGAGCTGGACGACGGGACCATCGGCGTGCTCGGCGTGATCGGGCCTACGCGGATGGCCTACGACCGGGTGGTACCCATCGTCGACCTCACGGCCCGGCTCCTCCGGTCCGCCATCTCCGCCCGGGGCTGAGCCGCGGAATTGGCCCGGGCGCTTGATATCTGGCGCCGAACCCCCAAACTCCGAGGCACTTTCGCGCGGCCTGACCGGCCGCCTGGCGACTTTTTGGAGAAACGACTGCCATGAACGGGCGAGCAGACCGCCACGACGACCCGGCCGCGAGCGCGGATGCCGGGCCCACCGGGACCGACTCGGGCAGAGAGGGCGACGACGGCGGGCAGCCGGACGTCGCCGATACGCTCGCGGACGCCGAGGCGCGCGCCCGCGAGAACTGGGACCGTTATTTGCGCGCCGCCGCGGAAATGGAGAACGTCCGCAAGCGGGCGGCCCGCGACGTCGAGAACGCCCGCCGCTACGCACTCGAGTCGTTCTCCCGCGACCTGCTGTCGGTAAAGGACAGCCTCGAGATGGGCATCCAGTCGGCCGGGAATGCGGACGTGGCGAGCCTGCTGGAGGGCAAGGAGGCGACACTCAAGCTGCTCAGTTCGACTCTCGAGCGATTCGGGGTCGAGGAAGTGAACCCCCTGGGCGCGGCGTTCGACCCCGAGTTCCACGAGGCGATGACGCTGCAGCCGGCGCCGGACGCGGAGCCCGGCACGGTGCTTGCGGTCATCCAGAAGGGCTACCTGCTGAACGGCCGGCTTCTGCGGCCGGCCATGGTGATTGTTGCGGCGGACCCGGCCGGTCATTGAGCCGGTGCCGGAAAGCGCTCGAAACGCTTGAAACACGCTGCCCCGGCCCCACCTAACAGCCAGATTTGAGCTTTTCGCAACCGGATTTTTGGAGCTTATGTAATGGGTAAAGTGATTGGTATCGACCTGGGTACCACCAACTCCTGCGTCGCAGTGATGGAAGGTGACAAGCCCAAGGTGATCGAGAACTCCGAGGGTGATCGCACGACGCCGTCGATTGTCGCTTTTGCGAAGGACGACCAGGTCCTGGTCGGCCAGTCTGCCAAGCGCCAGGCCGTGACGAACCCCAGGAACACGCTGTTCGCCGTCAAGCGGCTCATCGGCCGCAAGTTTGCGGACGACGTCGTACAGCGCGATATCGACATGGTTCCCTACGAGATCGTGAAGGCCGACAACGGCGATGCCTGGGTCGAAGTCAACGGCAAGAAGTTGGCGCCGCCCGAGATCTCCGCGCGCGTACTGATGAAGATGAAAAAGACGGCCGAGGACTATCTCGGCGAGCCGGTGACGGAAGCGGTGGTCACCGTGCCCGCGTACTTCAACGACTCGCAGCGCCAGGCCACCAAGGATGCCGGCAGGATCGCGGGCCTCGACGTCAAGCGCATCATCAACGAGCCGACGGCCGCGGCCCTCGCCTACGGAATGGACAAGAAGCGCGGCGACAAGAAGATTGCAGTGTTCGACCTGGGCGGCGGCACGTTCGACGTCTCGATCATCGAAATCGCCGAAGTGGACGGCGAGCACCAGTTCGAAGTGCTGGCGACGAACGGCGACACGTTCCTCGGCGGCGAGGACTTCGACCTGCGCATCATCCAGTACCTGACCAGGGAATTCGAGCGCGAGAGCGGCGTGGACATCACGAAGGATCCGCTCGCCATGCAGCGCCTGAAGGAAGCCTCCGAAAAGGCGAAGATCGAGCTCAGCTCGCAGCAGCAGACCGAGGTGAACCTGCCGTACATCACGGCGGACGCGAGCGGCCCGAAACACCTCAATATCAAGCTGACTCGCGCGAAGCTCGAGTCGCTCGTCGCGGACCTCATCGAGAAGACGATGGGGCCCTGCAAGATCGCGCTCAACGATGCCGGCCTCAAGGTCAGCGAAGTCGACGACGTGATCCTGGTCGGCGGGCAGACGCGCATGCCGAAAGTCCAGGAGGCGGTGAAGAACTTCTTCGGCAAGGAGCCTCGCAAGGACGTCAACCCGGACGAGGCCGTCGCACTCGGCGCCGCGATCCAGGGCGGCGTGCTGGCCGGCGACGTCAAGGACGTGCTGCTGCTCGACGTGACGCCGCTTTCGCTCGGCATCGAGACGCTTGGCGGCGTCATGACGAAGCTGATCGAGAAGAACACCACCATCCCGGCAAACGCCGAACAGGTGTTCTCGACTGCAGACGACAACCAGACGGCGGTCACGATTCACGTGCTGCAGGGCGAGCGCCAGCGGGCGGCCGACAACAAGTCGCTCGGCCGGTTCGATCTCGCCAACATTCCGCCGGCGCCGCGCGGCATGCCGCAGATCGAGGTCAAGTTCGACATCGATGCGAACGGCATTCTCAACGTCTCGGCCAAGGACAAGGCCACCGGCAAGAGCCAGAACATCGTGATCAAGGCCTCGAGCGGCCTGTCCGACGACGAGATCGAGAAGATGGTCGCGGATGCCGAGGTGCACGCCGAGGAAGATCGCAAGTTCCGCGAGCTGGTGGAGGCACGCAACCGCGCGGATGCCCTCGGGCACGCGGCGGAGAAGACGCTCGCCGATCTGGGCGAGAAAGCGTCGCCCGAGGAGCGGATGGCCGTCGAGAACGCGGTCTCCGACCTCAGGAAGGCGCTGGACGGCGACGACAAGGACGCCATCGAGCGCAAGGCGGCAGCGCTCACCGAGGCGTCGGCCGGACTCGCCCAGAGGCTGTACACCGACCAGCAGGGCGCCGCCGGGGCGTCGTCCGAGTCGGCCGGGCAGGGCGACGACGTGGTCGATGCCGAGTTCGAGGAAGTGGACGAGGACGAGTCGAAGCGGGCATAAGCCTGCTGCCGGATTGAACGTGAAGCAGTGAGGGGCGCCGGCGACGGCGCCCTGTTTTTGGGACTGCCCGGCCCGGGCGGCCGACCAGTCCGGCCGTGGCAGGGTTACCGGCGAATCGGGAACCGGCAGCGGTTCCGGGGAAGCGATGGCGAAGCGCGATTATTACGACATCCTCGGCGTCTCGAGGACGGCAACGGCCGAGGACATAAAGAAGGCCTACCGTCGGCTGGCCATGAAGCATCACCCGGACCGCAACAAGGATGACGGGGCGTCTGCTCGTTTCAAGGAAGCGCGCGAAGCCTACGAGATCCTCAAAGACGAGAAGAAACGCGCCGCCTACGACCGCTACGGCCATGCCGGCGTACGCGGGAGCACCGGGGGCGGCGGCGCGGGCGGCTTCGGCCCGGACGCTTTCTCCGATATTTTCGGCGATGTCTTCGGTGACATCTTCGGCGCGGGCCGCGGGCGCGGCGGAGCGAGCCAGGTATTTCGCGGCGCCGATCTCGGTTATGAACTGACGCTCGACCTCGAGACGGCGGTGCGGGGCGACAGCGTCACGATCGACGTGCCGACGCAGGTCGCCTGCGAAAGCTGCGCCGGCAGCGGCGCCCGGCAGGGATCGGCAGCGGCCACCTGTGCCACCTGCGAGGGCATGGGCCAGGTCCGCATGCAGCAGGGATTCTTCTCCATTCAGCAGACCTGCCCGGCATGCAAAGGGGCAGGCACCGTCATCACCGACCCGTGCCCGGACTGCCACGGCCGCGGCCGTGTGCAGAAGACCCGCACCCTGTCCGTCAAAGTGCCGGCGGGTGTCGACGACGGAGACCGCATCCGCCTCTCGGGCGAAGGCGAGGCGGGGCGCAACGGCGGCCCATCGGGCGACCTGTACGTGGAAATCCGCGTGCGGCCGCACAAGCTTTTCGAACGGGCGGGCGCGAACCTGACCTGCGAGGTGCCGGTGAGCTTCACGACCGCGACCCTGGGCGGCGAAGTGGAGTTGCCGACGCTCGACGGCCACGTGGCGCTGAAAGTGCCGGCGGGCACCCAGTCGGGCAAGGTGTTCCGCCTGCGCGGCAAGGGCGTCCGCACCGTGCGCGATCCCCGTACGGGCGATCTCTTCGCGAGCGTCGTCGTCGAAACGCCGGTGCATCTCTCCGAGGAGCAGAAGGACCTGCTGCTGCGCTTCGACGAGCTGTTGCGCTCGGGCGGGGAGAAGCACAGTCCGCGCGCGGGCGGCTGGCTCGATACCGTCAAGCGTTTCTTCGACAGGATCAAACAGTAGGCCGGTGACGCGCCGCCTTCGCATCGCCGTTGCGGGCGCCGGGCGCATGGGCTCGAGTATCGCCGCGCGGCTCGGGCAGCACACGGACCTCGAACTGGCCGGTACCTGGCGCCGTGGCGGGGATCTCGGGGCACTGGCGGCTGGTGCCGACGTAATAGTCGATTTCAGTCTTCCGGAGGGCACGGCGGAAGTGCTCGCGGTGGCGGTGCGACTCGACAAGCCGCTCGTGTGCGGCGTCAGCGGCCTCGATGCGTCGCAACTTCGGGCGCTCACGGTCGCCGCGGAAACGATCCCGCTCGTGTACGACCGCAACATGAGCCAGGGCATAACCGTCCTCGAGGCGGCCATCCTGGCAGCGGCGGGCGCCCTGGGCGGCGACTTCGCGGTGGTCATCGAGGAAACGCACCACGTGCACAAGAAGGACGCACCGTCCGGCACGGCGCTGAAGCTCGGCGAGGCGATTGCCGCGGTACGCGGCGACGACGCCATCGAGTACCGGAGCGAGCGGCGCGGCGAAGTGCCCGGCGACCACACCGTCGTGTTCCGCTCGCCCACCGAGACACTCAGCTTCGCGCACAGCGTCACGACGCGCGACGTGTTCGCCGATGGCGCGCTGCGTGCGGCCCGCTGGGTCGCCGCCGGGCGCGCTCCGGGCCGCTACACGATGCGCGACGTGCTGTTCGGCGCATGAGTCACACACGCCGCCTGCGCTCGCTGGACATTTGAAGGCTGTCGAGTAAACTACGCCGGATCGCTGTCCGGTCAGCGAATTCGAAAGCGGGAGGCGTCAGTCCTTCCGCTTCTTCGCATCTGGCACCGGCAAAAAAGCGGTCTCGGTTCAATACTCTACGAGGACGCTTTTGTTGAAGCCCGCAATACTGGCACTCGAGGACGGCACGATCTTCCACGGCACGTCCGTCGGCGCCGACGGCAAGACCATCGGCGAGGTCGTCTTCAACACGGCGATGACGGGATACCAGGAGATCCTGACGGACCCGTCGTACTGTCGCCAGATCGTGACACTGACGTACCCCCACATCGGCAACACCGGCACCAACAGCGAGGACATGGAGGCGGCCGCGATCCACGCATCCGGCCTCGTGATCCGCGACAGCTCGCTCGTCACGTCGAGCTGGCGCGCCGACCGGTCGTTCACAGAGTTCCTCCGGCAGGGCGGTGCGGTCGCGATCGCCGACATCGACACCCGGAAGCTGACGCGCATCATCCGGGAGAAGGGCGCGCAGTCCGGCTGCATCATGACGGGCGACGTCGATGCCGCGCAGGCCGTGGAGCACGCCCGGAAGTTCCCGGGCATCGCGGGCATGGACCTTGCGAAGTTCGTCAGCACCCAGAAACCCTACCAGTGGTCGTTCGGCACGACGTTCGGCAAGAAGCCGCGGGTCATGAGCCGCCGCGTGGCGCCGTACCACGTCGTGGCTTACGACTACGGGATCAAGCGCAATATCCTGCGCATCCTGTCCGAGCTCGGCTGCCGCATGACGGTGGTGCCGGCGACGACGAACGCGGCGGACGCGCTGGCCCACGCGCCGGACGGCATCTTCCTGTCCAACGGGCCCGGCGATCCGGAGCCCTGCGATTACGCGGTCGCCGCCATCCGGCAGTTCCTCGAGCGCCGTATCCCGATCTTCGGCATCTGCCTCGGCCACCAGCTCCTAGGGCTCGCCGCGGGCGGGCGCACCGTGAAGATGAAGTTCGGCCACCACGGCGCGAACCACCCGGTGAAGGACCTCGACAGCGGGCGCGTGGTGATTACGAGCCAGAACCACGGCTTTGCCGTCGATCCCGCGACGCTGCCGTCGAATCTGAAGCCCACGCACGTGTCGCCCCGAGCAGCTCGACGACCTGCTGGGGCCGCTGCCCGACCTGGGCCTGCACC
>DASUOE010000236.1:0-6225 GCA_036276805.1 Woeseiaceae bacterium
ACAGCATCCCCATTGCCGCGAATGCCACGGAAACGGGCACGAGCGCGATCAAGAACGGCACCAGCGCGCCCGGCGTCGCAAAAAAGAGGACGGTCGTGGCGGCGGCCATCAGGGCGGTGGATGCCTGCCAGGCCAGCCGCCGGCCGTACCGCTGCGACACCCAGGCCCAGAACGGTGTCGCGAGCATCGCCGTGAGCCCGTGCACGAACAGCACGACGTGCTGGCTCTCGTGCGCATCGAGCCCGTATTTCACGTAGTACACGAGGCACTTCTGCAACACCGCTGCGGCCGCGGAAAACAACGGGATCATGGCGAGCAGGTGCAGGAACGCGGTGTTGCTGCGCACGATACCGACGACGTCCGCAAGCCCGTATTCCCGCTCGCCGCCGGCGCCCGCGCCGCCGATCTCGGCGGGCTCCCGCGTGGCCGCGAAGCACACGAGATGAAACATGACGGCGACGGCGCCCGCGAGCATCGCGAGGTAGAAAAAGCCGCCTTTCTCGTCGCCGTTGCCGAGGTAGTGCACGAGCGGGAAGCCGGCGCTGCTGATCACGAGCGTGCCCGCGGTGGCCGCGATCATGCGCGCGCTCGCGAGGCTGGTGCGGTCATGGCTCGCCCGGCTGATGCGGGCCGAGAGCGCGGAGTACGGCACGCCGACGATCGTGTAGGCGGTGCGGAACAGCAGGTGCGCCGCGAGCAGCGCCGCCGTCAGCGCCGCGTCCTCGAGCGGCGGTACCCACAGGAGCAGTACGAAGGTGAGCGCGAGCGGCACCGAACCGAACAGGAGGAATGGCCGGTAGCGTCCCCAGCGCGAGCGATTGCGGCCGACGATGTACCCTACGGTGGGGTCCGTCAGCGCATCCCAGGTCGCGCCGGCGAAGAACACGAAGCCGGCGACCGCGGGCGGCAGGCCCACCACGTCCGTGTACCAGTACAGGAGGAAATAGGAGAGCGCGCCCCAGTAGAGGTTCATCGCGAAGTCGCCGATGCCGTAACCGACGACCGTTCGGCGGACGAGCGTATCGCGTCCTGTGGTCATTGCGCCTTCAGGCGGGGAACGTGCGGGCGCGCTTCAGCGCCCCGGGGCCGGTCCGGTGGAGCGGCGGCGTACGAACTTCGTCGCGATCTCCGCCACGGGATCGGCGCCGTTACCCCGGATGCGGGCGAGCAGCCGGTCGGTCGCCTGTTCGCCGAGCTCGGCAATCGGCTGGTGAATGGTGGTCAGGCCTGGCCATATGTGCGGCGCGAGCAGGGTGTCGTCGAAGCCCGCCACGCTCAGGTCGTCCGGCACGCGCAGGCCGCGCTCGTGCGCTTCGAAGATCACGCCCGAGGCCATGTCGTCGTTCGCCGCGAATACGGCGGTCGGCCGCAGTGCGAGGTCCAGGAGTGCCTGCGCAGCCTCGAGTCCGCTGTCGAACGTGTTCAGTCCCTGGCGCACGACGAGTTCGGCCGCCTCGCCCTGCCACGCCCGGATGGCGTCCTCTGCACCCGCGCGGCGATCCGCCATGGCGAGATGGTCCGGATGCCCGGCGATGAAGCCGATCCGGCGATGCCCCAGCCCGAGCAGGTGCTCGACCATTTCCCGGCCGGCGGCGCGGCCGGTCGTGACGACGTCGACGACGTTCGGCCGCGGCGTGCCCGGCGTCACGCGCGCGTACGGAACGCCCTCGTCGTCGAGCGCCGCGAGCAACTGCTGGTTGTCCGTCATCGGCGGCATCATGATCAGGCCGTCGGCGCGTTCGCGCTCGATGAACTCGAGCAGCGACATTACGAGCTGGGAACCGCGGGCTTCTGTCTCGAAGGGCACGAGCTGGTACCCGTGGTCGACGCAGGATTTCCGGATGCCCTCGAGCAGGCGGATGACGTAGTAAGACGACGGCGCGGCGTAGAGAAAGGCGATGTGGAAGGATTTCCCGGAGCGCAGGCTGCGCGCCTGCCGGTCCGGCTTGTAGTTGAGCTGCGCGACGACCTTCTCGACTTTGCGCCGGAGTTCGTCGCTGACGTTCGCTTCCCGATTGACGACACGCGAAACGGTCTTGCGCGATACGCCAGCGCGGCGTGCAACGTCGCCGATCGTCACGCGCCGCATCAGTTCGTCCTCTCCCCGGGGACCCGGTATTGCTCCCGCAGCTGTCCGAGCGCCGCTTGCATCGCCAGGACCTCCCGCGCGTAGGCCGGGTCGTCGGCGCGATTATGCGTCTCGGCGGGGTCGCGCTCAAGGTCGTAGAATTCCCACGCCTCGATGTCGCCGTAGAAGCGGATCAGCTTGTAGCGCTCGCTGCGTACGCCGTAGTGCGGCCGCACCGAGTGAAAGCCCGGGTACTCGAAGTACTGGTAGTAGATCGCATCGCGCCAGTCCGCCGGAACCTGGCCCCCGAACAGGGGCACGAGCGACTCGCCCTGGACGTCGGCCGGCACACCGACGCCCGCGAGCGCCATGAACGTCGGCGCGTAGTCGATGTTCATAACCATGGCCTGCGACTCCGAGCCGGGCGCAATGCGGCCGGGCAACCGCATGACGAGCGGTGTGCGCAGCGACTCCTCGTACATGAAGCGCTTGTCGAACCAGCCGTGCTCGCCTAAGAAAAAGCCCTGGTCGGAGGTGTACACGACGAGCGTATCCGCGGCGAGACCGTTTGCGTCGAGATAGTCGAGCAGCGCGCCGACGCTGTCGTCGACGGCCGCGACGGTCGCCAGGTAATCCTGCAGGTAGCGCTGGTACTTCCACAGCGCCATGTCCCGCACGTTCAGGTCCGCGGCGTTCATGGCGTCGTTCCGCGCCTTGTAGGCCGCGTCCCACTCCGCCCGCTGGGCATCCGTCATGCGTCCGAAGTGATCCGGCCAGCGGTCGTAACGCAGCTCGCTCGAGCCGACAGCCGTCGTCATCTTGAGGTCGTGGCCCTCGTACATGTCGCGGTAGACGACCATCTCCTGCGCCGCCGCGGCCGGCCGCCCGGCGTAGTCGTCGAAATAGGTATCCGGTACCGGGAACTTCGTGTTCTCGAAGCGCCGCGCATAGCGCAGGGGCGGCATCCAGTTGCGGTGCGGCGCCTTGTGGTGCACGAGCAGGGCGAAGGGTCGGGACGGGTCGCGCCGTTCCTCGAGCCACTCGAGCGCGTAGGACGTGACGAGGTCCGTCGCGTAGCCTTCGTCGATGCGTTCCGTACCGGCGGTCAGCACCGTAGGGTTGTAGTACTCGCCCTGGTCGTCGAACACCTGCCAGTGATCGAACTCGAGACCCTTAGGCGTGTGGTTGATGTGCCACTTGCCGACGACGGCTGTCTGGTAGCCGGCTTCCTTGAGTGCCCGCGGCCAGGTCGGCTGGCTGCCGTCGAAGGCATCGCCGTTTCTCGTGAAGCCGTTGATGTGCCCGTACTTGCCGGTCAGCATCGCCGCGCGGCTCGGGCCGCACAGGGAGTTGGTGACGAAGGACTGGCGGAAAACGATGCCGCCGGCCGCGATCCGGTCGATGTTCGGCGTCGGCGCGAGTCGGCTGAGCGCATGGCCGTATGCCCCCACCGCCTGGACGGCGTGGTCATCGGCCATGATGAACAGGATGTTCGGGGGTTGGGTGGCCGGCGGTGACTGCGGCGGCGGACTGGCGCAAGCGGCGAGCGCGGCCAGGACAAGACTCGCTGCGAGGCGCACCGGGCCTGTGACGCGGCGCCGCACCGCGGGTCGGAACGAGTCGTTTTTGGCAGCCGTCATCGCTTCCCCGATACACTGTCGACACCATAGACATCGATATCAGCAGTTGCAACTTGTCTTTTGAATACCGTGACTTTTCGCGTAGTATCGATGTCAGCCGCCGGGGCCGGGAGGGCTCCCATCCGGCGGCGCCAGCCATTTTTTGGGAGGAAATGCCGATGCCGCGTCCGCGCTTCGTTCTTGAGCTACCGTTGTTGCTCGGGCTCGCGCCGCTCTTCGCGGCCGGGGCCGCTGCCGCAGGCGGCGAGGCGCCTGTCTATTACGACCGGCACGTCATCTTCGACAACAGCGAATCCCGCGCCGGCGCCTACAACACGCTCGGTACCGCGGTCGCGCCGAGTTCGCTCGAGCTCGTCGACAACGCCCTGCCGGTGGATACGAGCCGCTCGGTCAGCCCGCCGAACTCGCTCAGGATCTCCTGGACGTCCGCGTTCGGCGGCGACTGGCGCGCGGTGATCGATGCGAGCCGCCGCTACGCGCGGCCGTTCCACTTCGAGGGCGACGCGCTCGTGCTGCGCGTCTTCGCCGACTCGGAGATCACGGCGCTCAACTCCCCGCGCCTTTCCATCGCGGACGCGGAGGGCCGCGGCACGCAGACGGTGACGCTCGTCGAGGGCGAGGCGGTCATCCCCGCCGGTGAGTGGGTCACGGTCACGCTGCCGTTCGAGGAGATGTTCGGCCTCGTGCAGGGCACGTCCGACAGCGGCTTCTCCATACCCGACATCGCGAGCGTGACGTTCGTGCAGGGGCTGGACGACGGCGAGCCGCACACGCTCTGGATCGACGACATCCGCATCGCCGCGGCGGCGGCGGACGACGACGAGGCGCCGCCCGCTCCCGGGAATCTCGAGTCCAAACCGTACGAGCGTCACTTCGACCTGGCCTGGGAGCCGAGCGGGGCCGAGGACCTGCTCGAATACCGCATTTACCGCTCCGCGGACGGGCAGAACTTCGAGCCCGTCGGAACGCAGCCGGGGCACCGCGCGCGTTTCGAGGATTTCGTGGGCCAGGCCGGCACGCGCGCGGTGTACCGCGTCACGGCGCTCGATCTCGCCGGCAACGAATCGCGGCCGTCGCCGGCCTCGCGGCCTGCCGAAACGCGCCAGTTCAGCGACGACGAACTGATGACGATGGTGCAGGAGGCGTCCTTCCGCTACTACTGGGAGACGGCGCACCCGGAAGCCGGGCTCGCGCCGGAAGTGCTGCCGGGGGACCCGAACCTGCTCGCGCTCGGCGGCAGCGGGTTCGGCGTGATGGCGCTCATCGTGGGCGCGGAGCGCGGCTTCGAGACGCGCGAGGCCGTGGCCGAACGCATGCTGACGATCGTGCGATTCCTCGAACGCGCCGACCGCTTCCACGGCGCCTGGGCGCATTTCATTGACGGCGACACCGGCAAGCCGATCCCGCTCTTCGGGAAGTACGACAACGGCGGCGACCTGGTCGAGACCGCGTTCATGATCCAGGCGCTGCTGGCTGCGCGCGAGTACTTCGACCGCGACAATGCGGTCGAGCGCGAGATCCGCGAGACGGCCACCCGGCTGTGGGAGGAGGTCGAGTGGGACTGGTACCGCAAGACGCCGGACAGCGACGTGCTCTACTGGCACTGGTCGCCGGACCACGAGTGGCACATCAACCACCCGCTCATCGGCTGGAATGAGACGATGATCATCTACCTGCTCGCGATCGCGTCACCGACGCACGCCGTGCCGGCCGCGATGTATCACACGGGCTGGGCGGGAACGTCGGATCGCCACGTCCAGTACCGGCGCAACTGGAGCCGCACGACGGCGGGCGACCATTACGTCAACGGCAACAGCTACTACGGGATCGAGCTGGACGTCGGCGAGGGTAACGGCGCGGAACTCTTCTTCACGCACTTCTCCTTCTTCGGTTTCGACCCGCGCGGCATCCGCGACCGCTACACGAACTACTACGATAACAACCGCGCCATCGCGCTGATCCACAACGCCTACAGCATCGAGAACCCGCGTGGCCACAAGGGCTACGGCGCGGACACCTGGGGGCTCTCGGCCGGCATCAACAATGGCGGCGGGCGCCCGCTGCCGCGCGACGACAACGGCACGATCAACGTCATGGCCTCGCTCGCCTCGATGCCCTGGACGCCGGAGGAGTCGATGGCCGCGCTACGGCACTACTACCGCGACCTCGGCGACCGCGTTTGGGGCGTGTACGGCTTCCACGACGGCTTCAACGAGACCCAGGACTGGTTCGAGGAGGTCTACATGGCGCTGAACCAGGCCCCGATCACGGTGATGATCGAGAACCACCGCACCGGCCTCGTGTGGAAGCATTTCATGGCGAACCCGGAGATCCAGCCGGCGCTCGACGCCATCGGCTTCGAGAAAGACCCCCGGTAGGAGCGGCGGTAACGCCGCGACCGTGACACGGGTTCCGTCCGCGTCCAATTCGCGGCCTTACGGCCGCTCCTACGGCCGCACGGATCCCGCCATCACGCCGGCGTCGCGAGCTTCAGGCCGACGATGCCGGCGACGATGA
>DASUOE010000237.1:0-46993 GCA_036276805.1 Woeseiaceae bacterium
TTCGTCGGCTACGCGGTCATCACCTTCATGCCGAGCTTCCTGAATCGCAGCTACGGCATGGGGTATGCGGAATCCGGGTTCTGGCTCGGCATCGTCGTCGGCATCTTCGGCAGCGCAGGGTTTTTCTTCGGCGGCTATATCGCCGACCAGGTCGGCCGCGGCGGCCAGCGCAGGGCCTTCCAGTTCCTCGCGGCTGCGATGCTCTGTGCCGCCGTTGCGAACGCTGCCGTCTTCCTGACAGGGTCCGCCGTCGTGTGCCTCGCCTTGTTCACCCTGCCGATGATCGTCTCGAACTTCTACCTGGCGCCGGTGCTCGCACAGGCCCAGGGACTGGTTTCGTTGCGCATGCGCGCGCTCGCGTCCGCGCTGGTATTGCTGGTCATCAACACCATCGGGCTGGGGCTGGGGCCCCTGACAGCCGGCTTGCTGAGCGACCTCCTCGAACCGCGCTTCGGCGCCGAGTCCATCCGTTACAGCCTGCTCGCGATCTGCGTGGCGATCCTCCCGTGGGCCGCCTGGCACTACTACTGCGCCGGCCGCACGGTCGAGGCCGACCTCGCCCGCGCCACGGAAAACGACTGACCGAACCGGGCAGGTGCCCGGGGCGCTCAGACCGCGCGCAGATACCACTCGAAGTCGAGCACCGGGACGACGCTGTGGTATTGCTCGCTTTCCGCGCGCCGGTTCTCGACAAACATCGTGCAGAATTGTGCCCCGAGGCCCGCGGGCAGTACCTTGCTGCGCGCAAACTTGTCGAGCGCCTTGTCCCAGCGGTTCGGGATCTTGAGCCTGGGGTGGATGATCTCGTTCGGGACGACCATGTGGCCGGGGTCGATTTTCTCGCGAATGCCGTGGTCGGCCGCTGCCAGGATCGCCGCAGTTACGAGGAACGGGTTCGCATCCGCGCCGGCCACGCGGTGTTCGAAGCGCAGGTTCTTGCTGTCGGACGCGGGAATGCGCACCGACACAACGCGATGGTTGACGCCCCAGTTCGGCTCGATGGGTGCGAACATGCCCGGGCGCAGCCGGCGATACGAATTGGCATTCGGCGCGAAAAGCGCGGTGGATTCCGGCATGAGCTTCAACATGCCGCCGACGGCGTGCCGCAGGCGGGGCGAGAACGGCGGTTTCGCGTACGCCGCCTTGCCTTCCGAAAGCCAGTTGTCGCCGTTCCGGTCGTACATACTCATGTGTATGTGCAGGCCGTTGCCGGAGTCGTCGGCGAACGGTTTCGCCATGAAGCATGCGACCATGCCATGCTTCCGCGCCGCCGCCTTGACGATCCGCTTCAGCAGGAGCGCGTGGTCGCAGGCCAGGGCCGGGTCGTCGACGTGCCGCAGGTTGATCTCGTACTGCCCCTGTGCGTATTCGGCAATCGCCGCGTCGGCAGGCACGTTCTGCAGCTCGCACCAGGCGTATACGTCGTTCATGAAGGATTCGACCTCCCAGAGGTCGTCCGGGTGGTACACCTGCGCGCCCGGCTGCGGAACGCCCACGCCGGGCACGCGGGCCGTGCGTGGCGTGGGGGTGTCCGTGTCGGCACGCAGCAGGTAGAACTCGAGTTCCGTTGCCATGACGATGCGTACGCCGCGTCGGGTGAAGGGCTCCGCCGCGTTTGCGAGCACGGTGCGCGGGTCGCCGAAGAAAGGCCTGCCGTCCTCGAACCGCAGCCGGAACAACGCCTGCCCCGTGGGCCGCGCGGCCCAGGGCACGGGCACGATGGACCCGGGCACGAGCTCCGCGGGCACGTCGGGGTCGCCGTCCGTTTCGGTGTACGGCATGCCGGTTATGGTTTCGCCAAGGGTGCTCAGCATCGTCGCACCCCCGCAGAAAAAGAAGCCGTCCGAGCAGACCTTGTCGAAATCGTGCCGGCGGATGCGCTTGCCCTTGAGTACGCCGTGGATGTCGGGAACCAGGAGTTCGATGGTTTCGGTGTCGGGGTATTGCTTCAGGAAACGTTTCATTTCCGCCTGCAGCGGCCCCGGCTTTCTGCTGGACATAAGGACTCCCGACCTTGCGTATCCGAACGAGCTTCGCGTATTCGGCGACGTCCCGCAAGCGCCGTGCCGGCGCGTATCAGGGCTCGTGCTACCATGCGCCGGGCCGTAACGGGGGGCGCACCCTCGTTCATCGGTGCCTGCGTGGTCGAGCTGCCGGGTGGCGAGCGGTGTTGTGGCCCCGCCGGCGGCCTCGAGAGCGGCGCGGTTGGTTCCGACCCGGCCGCGGCAGTATCCTAAGGGCCGGGAAAGCGACTTGAGGAGTAACGGGGTTCGTCCCCCTATGAGTACCAGACCGGTCATAGGCGTGCCGGCGGATCGCCGGGTGCTGGAACCGCACCCCTTTCACATGGCGGGTGAAAAGTACCTGGATGCCCTGATCAAGGGAGCGGGCGCGTTGCCGGTCGTGGTTCCGGTACTGGCCGAGGGCATCGACGTCGACGATGTGCTTGAGCACTGCGACGGCATTTTCCTGACCGGAAGCCCCTCGAACGTCGAGCCACGGCATTACGACGGCGCCGCGTCACGCGCGGGGACGCTGCACGACCCTGAGCGCGACGCGCTCGCGTTGCCGCTCGCGCGACGGGCACTCGATGCCGGCGTACCCCTGTTCGCGGTCTGCCGCGGCTTCCAGGAACTGAACGTCGTTCTCGGCGGCACCCTGCACCAGCACGTGCACGAGGTGCCGGGATACCGTTCGCACAAGGAGAACCCGGCGGACCCGCTGGACGTGCAGTACGGTCCGGCGCACCCGGTGACGCTCATCGAAGGCGGATTGCTGCACAGGCTCGCCGGCATGCACACGGTGACCGTCAATTCCCTGCACGGGCAGGGCGTGTGCCGCCTCGCTCAGGGCGTGACGGTGGAAGCGGTCGCCGACGACGGCCTCGTCGAAGCGTTCACCGTCGACGACGTTCCCGCCTTCGCGCTGGCCGTGCAGTGGCACCCCGAATGGCAGCTGACCCGGAATCCATTTTCGCTCGCAATTTTCAAGGCGTTCGGCGACGCGTGCAGGATGCGCGCGGCCGGACGGCAGGTGTAACGTGAATGACAACGCAATATTCGAATCCTGGTTTCGTGAACGCTCGATAGAAGACGTCGAGGCGTTCGTCCCCGACATGGCAGGCGCCGCGCGCGGCAAAGTGCTGCCGGCGCACAAGTTCGGCACCACCTCGATGAAGATGCCCGAATCCGTGTTCAGCCAGACGGTATCGGGCGAATATGTCGACAACAAGAAGAACGTCGAAGATCGCGACATGCTGCTGGTCCCGAACCCGGCGACGCTGCGACCGGTCCCCTGGGCAAACGATCCGGCGGCCTCCGTCTTCCTCGACTGTTTCCGCCGTGACGGCAGCAGTGTCGACGTGAGCCCGCGGAACGTGCTGCGCAAGGTGCTCGCGCGCTACGAGGAAAAAGGCTGGCTGCCGCTGGTCGCGCCGGAAGTCGAGTTCTACCTGCTGAGCCCGCACACGGACCCGAATATCGACGTGGAACCGCCGGAGGGCCGGCTCGGCTGGACGGACGGCGCGCGCCAGCCTTACAGCATCGACCAGATGAACGACTTCGACCCGTTCATCAATCGCGTTTACGAGTACTGCGAGGTGCAGGGCATCAAGGTGGATGCGCTGTCGCAGGAAGCCGGCCCCGCGCAGTTCGAGATCAACTTCCTGCACGGCAACCCGATCGACCTCGCCGACCAGGTGTTCCTGTTCAAACGCACGATCCGCGAAGCGGCGATCGAACACGAGATGCGCGCGACCTTCCTCGCCAAACCGATGAGCGAAGACGCGGGCAGCGCCCTGCACATCCACCAGAGCGTGGTGGACAAGCAGGGCGACAACATTTTCTCCAATCCCGACGGCACCCCCAGCCGTTTCTTCCATGGCTTTCTCGGCGGCCTGCAGGCCTACGTGCCGGGGGCGATGCTCATCTTTGCGCCTTACGTCAATTCGTACAAACGCTTCCTGAACCCGTCGGATTCCCCGGTTAACCTCGCCTGGGCGATCGACAACCGCACCGTGGGCCTCAGGGTGCCCGATTCCGCCCCGGAAGCACGGCGCGTGGAGAACCGCCTGGGCGGCTCCGATGTCAACCCCTACCTTGCGCTCGCGGCGACGCTGGCCTGCGGTTACCTCGGCATGGTCGAGGGCCTGACGCCCACCGACCCGATCGAAGGCAGCGCCTACGGCAACGAATTCGGCCTGCACCGGCACATCCTGTCGGCGATCGAGGCGTTGCGGAACAGTGCGGCCATGCGCAGCATCCTGGGCGACGAGTTCGTTTCGCTGTATTGCGCGCTGAAGGAGGCGGAGTACATGGAATTCCAGGAGATCATCACGCCCTGGGAGCGGGAGATCCTGATGTTCAACGTCTAGGCAGGCCCTGGCCTCTCCGGCGGATCGAAGAGGGCGCTTGCCGGGCCGGGCCCCGAGTATCGCGGCCCCGGCCGACTCGGCTAGAATCCGGCAAAGTACAGCAGGGGCGCCGCCCAGGGGCGCCTTCAGAGGTTCATGTATGGCGGCAGTCGAAAAACCGGCACAAGGGCGCACGCGTGAGGACTGGCAGCATCTCGATCGCGAACACCACCTGCACCCGTTCACCGATCACAAGGCCCTGCACGGAAAGCGCTCGCGCATCATTACCCGGGCCGAGGGCTGTTACATCTTCGATGTGGACGGCAAGCGCATTCTGGACGGCATGTCGGGCCTGTGGTGCGTAAATGCGGGCTACGGCCGCGAGGAACTCGTGGAGGCCGCCGCGGCGCAATTGCGCGAACTGCCCTACTACAACAACTTTTTCCAGTGTGCGCACCCGCCGGCCATCGAACTTGCGGCCATGCTGACGGAGCTTGCGCAGCCGCAGTTCAAGCGCGTGTTTTTCGCCGGTTCGGGCTCGGAATCCAACGACACGATCGTACGCATGGTGCGGCGTTACTGGGACCTCATGGAGCAGCCGGAGCGCCGGATCATCATCAGCCGCAAGAACGCCTACCACGGCTCCACGGTCGCCGCGGCGACGCTCGGCGGCATGAAGCCGATGCACGAACAGACGGTGCGGCTGCCGGACGTCGTGCACGTCGACCAGCCGTACTGGTTCGGCAGCGACCGATCCCTGTCACCCGAGGAATTCGGTCTCGCGGCCGCGCGCCAGATCGAGGCGGTCATCCACGAGGTGGGGCCCGGGAAGGTAGCGGCGTTCATCGGCGAACCGGTGCAGGGCGCCGGCGGCGTCGTCATCCCGCCGGCAAGCTACTGGCCGGAAGTGCAGCGCATCTGCGACGAGTACGGGATCCTGCTCATTTCCGATGAGGTCATCACCGGCTTCGGGCGCCTCGGTGAATGGTTTGGCGCCGATTACTACGGTACGCGGCCGGACTTCATGACCTTTGCGAAAGGCGTGACGTCGGGTTACCTGCCGCTCGGAGGCGTGTTCGTCGGCGACCGGGTGGGCGACGTACTCATCGAGCGCGGCGGCGAGTTCTTCCACGGCTACACCTACTCGGGACACCCGGCCGCCTGCGCGGTCGCCATTGCGAACCTGAAGATCCTGCAGGACGAGAAGCTCGTCCTGCGCGTCCGCGAGGACATCGGCCCGTACCTGCAGGCAAAGTGGCATACCCTGGCCGAACATCCGCTCGTCGGCGAAACCCGCATGGTCGGACTGATGGGCGCCATCGAGCTCGTCAGGTCCAAGGAACCGCTCGAGCGGTTCCCGCCAAAGCAGGGCGTGGGCATGCTGTGCCGCGATCACCTCGTCGAGAACGGCGTGGTCCTGCGCGCGGTCGGCGACACGATCATCGGCGCGCCGCCGTTCATTCTCTCGCATGCCGAGGCCGACGAACTGGTCGAGAAGGCGTGGCTCGGTCTGGAACTGACCCGCAAGTCGCTTGGCGCCTGAGGCACCGGCGGCAGAAGCCACCGGCGCCACTGCGTCAAGCGACCGCCTTGTCGATGGCGGCGGCGTAATCGCTCTTCGGGCGCACGCCGACGAACGTTTTGACGATCTGACCCTTGTCGAAAAGGATCACGGTAGGTATCGAGCGAATGCCGTACCGCGCCGCGACTTCCTGGTTCGCGTCGACGTCCACTTTCGCGACGCGCACGCGTCCTTGGTAGTCCTGGGAGAGCGAGTCGATTACCGGGCCGAGCACGCGGCAGGGGCCGCACCATTCGGCCCAGAAGTCTACGAGTACCGGCTGGTCCGAGCGCAGCACCTGGTCGCCGAAATCCCGGTCGGTGACGGCCAGCGGCCGTTGCGAAGAATCGTTCATGGTAAGGCTCCTTTGCCGATTCGGGTACGGCAGAGGTCGCCGTCCATGCTCCCCGATGTGGGACGTGCACCTGCGGTTTCAAGGCGGGAACGGCGTGCGCGCCGCGCGGTCCATACCGGTCGAATCTATCGATATTCCTGCACAGGGCAGTGACTTACCGCAGGCAAAGCGAGTTCCTCGAGACTCACCGGCGCTCCGGTGCGCCGCTCGTGCTTGCCACCGTGTACGAGACGGCCGGGTCTACGTACAGCAAGGCCGGGGCGCGCATGCTCATCGACGCCGAAGGCCGTTTCCAGGGCATGCTTTCCGGCGGCTGCCTCGAAGGCGACCTCGCGATGCGGGCACGCGTCGCGCTCGACAGCCGCTCCGTGCAATACGCGGCCTACGACCTCGGCGGGGACAACGACGAACTCTGGGGAATGGGTGTCGGCTGCGACGGACGGATGCGTGTGCTGCTGCAGCCGCTAGTCCCCGCAACGGGCTTCGAGCCCGCTGCCGCGCTCTTCGAGCTGGCGGCGGGACGGCTGCCGCTCGACGTGCTGACGTGCGTCGAATCGCGCGACCCGGCCATCCCGCCCGGCACGACGTCGGTGCAGGCGGGCGATGTCCTGCGTGGCACCCCCGCGGCCGCGGCGCTGCGTGCGGCAGTCATGCGCGCGCACACGGCAGCGGGCCTGCCGAGGCTCGTATCCCTGGACGGCGGCGCGCTCTCTGTGCTGGTCGAAACGCGGCCGCCCGAGACGCGCCTGCTGGTTCTCGGCGCCGGCCTCGACGCCGAACCGCTGGTTCGGTTCGCGGCCGAGCTTGGCTGGCGGTCGACCGTCTGCGACCACCGGCCGGCATACGTCGCCGCCAACGACTTCGCGCCGGCGGACGCGCGGCACTGCGTGCCGGCAGACGAACTGGCGGCGACGCTGCCGCTCGACGACTACGACATGGCCGTCGTCATGAGCCACCATCTCGCGAGCGACCGTACCTACCTGCGGCAGCTCGCGGGCACGCGCATACCCTACATCGGCCTGCTCGGGCCGCCCGGACGGCGGGAGAGGTTGCTGCGGGATCTCGGCGAAGACGGGAAGGGACTCACAGGCCGGCTGCACGGGCCGGCCGGCCTCGACCTCGGCGGCCGTGGGCCTGCGGCTATTGCGCTCTCGATAGTCGCGCAAATGCAGCAGCATCTCGCAGCGGCAACGCGAGTGGCCCGATAAGCGAACCGCGAATAAGCAAAAAACCGGCGATCTAGCGGAGGGAAGCCGCGGGGTACCCGGCCCGGGTTGTCGGGTCAGGCGGCGTTGTTGCGGCTGTCGCCGTTCGTGCGCGGGTTTTCCCGCGGCAGGAAGCACTGGATGATCATGTCCGAGAGTTCCTGCAACGCGCCATCGGCGTCGAAGTCGATGTTGCTCGTGCCCTTCACCTCGAGTCCGAGCGCCAGGAGCCCGCCTGCCGACACGCGAATCATGTTGTAAAGCAGGGCGGGGTTGCCCGGCTTCGCGATCCCGAGCCGCTGCAGTTCCTCGATGTAGGTGACGGAATCCCTGAACAGCGGCCGCAGATGCCGTTCGACGAGCCAGTCGAGGCGCTCGCTCGGGTAGCTTGCCTCCTGCATCACGATCTTGTGCAACGCGGGGTGCTGGTGAGCGTATCGGACGTAAGTCCGTACGAGCGTCTCGGCCCGGCGGCGCGGCTCGCCTGCCGGGATGTCGTTCATCACCTTGGCGAGCGCCCTGCTGAACTCGCGGAAGATCCGGTCGACCGCTGCCCGCCAGAGCAGTTCCTTGTTCTTGAAGTGATAGGTGATGAGCGGGTGGTGCACGCCGGCGCGGTCCGCGATCTCGCGGGTCGACGTCCCTTTGAAGCCGTTTTCCGAGAAGGCCTCGGTCGCTGCGTCGAGCAACTTATGTTGCGTCACGATGGACCGTTGCTGCTGTTTCCTCGAGGAGCCGTTGTCAGCCCCAAGTGCTTGATTTACGGACACTTTACTACTCTTAAACCCTTGGATACGAGTCTAGAGTAGTCCTATTTCGCGGCTTCGTCCACTCGGTTCGTTTGTCAAAAATGGTTCAGGATTACCACTCTTTGGCACAATTATTCCAAGGCGAACATCATGCGCACACCGGCCTGGCGCTCGACCACTTCGCCGTTCTCGACGACCGGCTCGAATTCCCATTTTTCGACCGCGCGCACGGCGGCGCTCACGAACATGTCGCCGGGGTCCGAATTGCGTACTTCGATATCGCCGGTCGTGCCGTCGGCCTGCACGGTGAAGACGACGTCGACCCAGCCGGAGAGATTGCGGCGTTCCGCCGCGCGTGGATACTTCGGCGCGACGTACTTGACGCGCGTGAGATCGCTCATTCCCAGCAGGCTGCCGTCCGAATCCTGTTCGGCCTCGGCATCGCCGGCAGCGTCGGCCGAATCTCCGGCAGCCACTTCGGCCGCTTCGGCGGTCGTGTCGTCGGCACTGTCGGCTGTATTGCCGTCGGCGGCAACGGCAGCCGTCGTCGGAGCCGCGGCCTGCGCGACGCCCGCTCCGTCGCCGGTGGCCTCCGCGCGGCGTTCGGCCGCGGCGCGTTCGTTCGCGACACGCTGCTGTTCGGCGGCGAGTTCATCGGACTCGCGCTGGCGCTGCTCGGCCAGGACGCGCTCCTCTGCGTCGTCGAGCGCCTGCGCTGCATTGGCGAGCTCGTCGCTCGACGGATCGAGTCGGCGCGCGTCGTCGAGCAGTGCGCCCGCCGTCTCGAAGCGGCCGGCGTCGATCTCGCCCCGGGCCTGCAGGACGAGCTTCGAAGCGACGGCGGAGAGACCCTGCTGCGCGAGCAGGTTCTCCGGGTCGTTCGACAGCACGAGCTCGTAGTAGAAGCGCGCGTTGTCGTTCGCGGGCGCCACGAGATTGCCGGCTTCGAGCGATGCGGCGGCAAGCGCCAGCGTTTCGTCGACCCGCTGCTCGCTGCGCGCCGCGGTCAGTTCCTGGGCGAGTGCGTCGATTTCGCCGGTGTCGGTAACGTCGAGTTCGCGAGCGGCAGCGATGGCGCTCGCAACGTCCTCGAACCGGAGCTCCCGCAAGGCGGCACGGCCGGCGTCGAGATAGTCGCGCAGCTGCATTTGCGCCAGCTGTGCGAACAGGAAAGGCAGGCGCCCGTTCCCCGGGTCGACGAAAGCGACGCGGTCGAGCGACATCGCGGCTTCGCCCGCGCGGCGCTCGAGCATGGCCGTCTCGGCCATGCGCAGTGCTTCGTCGACGACTGCGTTCAACTCGGCCGCAATGAGCGGGTCGCCGGGCGCGGCGGCCAGCGCCTCTTCGTAGAGTTCGATGGCATTGCTGCCGGGCGGGTTGTAGATGTTGCCGGCCTGGCGCGCGAGTCGCGCCTCGTCGAGCAGCGCACCGGCTTCGGTGTCCCCGACCGGCAGCGCCTGCCCGCCCGGGTTACCGGCGCGGTCCGCAACCGGTGCATCCGTGCCCTCGGGCCGGCTCGATTCGCCGCCGCCGAGAACGAAGTAGCCGAGTACGCCGAGCGCGACGACCGCGGCAGCGATGCCGCCCAGCACTTTCGGGTTCGCGAACGGCGTACCGGCGCCGGTAGCTTTCAGAGCGGTCGTGGCCGGGGCTGCCGGCGCGCCGGCGTGGCGCATCGGCACGGGCCGGACGGGATTCAGTACCGGTTCGATGCGCGGCCCGGGTTCTGCCTTCTCCGGTGCCGCGGGCTTGTCCTTCTTGCGCGTGAGCGCCTTGCCGAGGTTCGTGACGATCCCCGTCATCGTTTCGGTGAAACTCTGGTCCTCGGTGCCGAACGCGCCCATCTGGCCGGCGTCCGCCGGTGCGGCGCTTCCGGCGGGTGTCGTCGGGCCGTCCGACGGCGCGGCGCCCGTCGGTGCTGCGCCCGGCGGCGGGGCGCCCGGCTGCGGGTTGCTGGGCGCCGTCGCCGGGGACTTCCGGCCGGGCTTCGCCGCCAGCTTCGCCGCCAGCTTGCCCGTCGGATTTGCCGCGGGCTTGACGGCCGGTTTGCCTGCCGGCCTGGGGGCCGACTTCGCCGCCGTCCTGGAGGGGTCCGCGCCCGGCGCGCCGCTCACGCGGAACGCCGACTCGGGCGCCTCGAGGTGATGTTTTACCGAGGCCTCGATCGCGAGGCGCGCCCGACCGGGCGACACCGGCTTCAGCAGGAAACGGTAGACCTTCCCGCGATTGATGAGGTCCATGAGCATTTCGCCGTCGTCGCGCCGTCCGGCGACGATGTTGACGAGTCGCTTCGTCTTGCGGCGCAGGTGCTGCGTGAGTTTCTCGACGTTCTCGCCCACCATCGCGGCATCGACCACGGCGACGCCGACCTTCCCGGCAGCCAGGGCTTCCTCGGCCTGCGCCAGCGTACTGGCGTAATGCACCTTGTGCATGCCGCGCGTCGATTCGCGAATCGTCGTCAGGAAATCGTCGTCCTTCGTTACGACGAGCACTTCCACCTTGTTCGATCCCGCCGCCACCGCCGAGGCGATTTTCGCGGGATCGAGCACCGGTAACGTGCCGGTGCCGCCGCTGATGATCGCCGAGCCGTGCTCGGACGTCTCCATCACGATGTGTTCGGCCGGTTCGTCGGGATTGGCCGCCATATCGTTTGCGGATTCCGCGAGCGCAAGCAGTCGCATCTGGCGCGTCGCATTGTCGACGAGTTTCGTCAGGTCGGCGGGTTTGACGCCGCCGCGCACGACCTGGAAGACTTCCTTGTCGCCGACGAGCGCCTCGAGACCCTGGTCGTTGTCGCCGGCGAGCAGGATGCCGATCGTTTCCGGCGAACGCTTCTTGGCTTCGCGCAGCGCCTCGACGCCGCTCATGCCGGGCAGGTCGCGCGCGGAGACGATGACGTGTATCGGCGTATCGCCGAGCGTGTGCAGCGCTTCGGTACCGGATGTCGCGCAGTGCACGGTATAGCGGTCGTCGAAGCCTGCGCTCAGGCTGTCTAGGGTGCTCTGCTCGCTGTGTAACAACAGTACCTGGGTTCTGACTTGGTCCCGCGCCACGTCGGATTCTCCGCTCGCTTATGTTGAATCGCGGGGGCAAATCCCGCGTGGATGGAGTATATCCCCGCGGCCGGACGGCGATGTCGGCACGGCGCGACAGGATCCCGATTCTGTGACGCGCCGCACATTCACACTGACGGACACGTCACGTTTGCGTCAGGCGGCGTCCCGGCCGCGGGCTCTGACCTCGGACACCAGGGATTCCAGCGCTTCGTCGACGCTCACGATACGCTGGTCGCGGGAGCCGAGGCGCCGCAGCGCCACTTTGCCGGTTTCGACCTCGCGCTGGCCGACCGCGAGCAGGACCGGCACCTTTGCGACGCTGTGTTCGCGCACCTTGTAGGAGATCTTCTCGTTGCGCAGGTCGGCGGACGCGCGCAGTCCCGCTTCCCGCAGCCGCGCGGCAACCGACGTCGCGTAATCGTCCGCGTCGGATGTGATCGTCAGCACCTTCACCTGTTCCGGGGCGAGCCACAGCGGCAGGTTGCCCGCGTGGTGCTCGATGAGGATGCCCATGAAGCGTTCGAGCGAGCCGAAGATCGCGCGATGAAGCATGACCGGCACGTGCCGGTTCCCGTCTTCGCCGATATAGGCCGCGCCGAGCCGCCCGGGCATGTTCAGGTCGACCTGCAGCGTGCCGCATTGCCAGTCCCGGCCTATGGCGTCGCGCAACACGAACTCGAGCTTGGGACCGTAAAACGCCCCTTCGCCGGGATTGTGCGTGTACTCGAGCCCCGCCGTCTGCAGCGCTTCGAGCAGCGATGCTTCGGCCCGGTCCCAGACCGCGTCGTCGCCGACGCGCACCTCGGGCCGGTCGGCGAACTTGATGCGCACGTCATCGAAGCCGAAATCGCGATAGATGCCGAGGATCAGGTCGCAGATGGCGATCGACTCCGCGGTGATCTGTTCCGGCGTGCAAAAGACGTGGGCATCGTCCTGCGTGAACGCCCGCACGCGCATCATGCCGTGCAGGGCCCCGGACGGTTCGTAGCGGTGGCATTTGCCGAACTCGGCCAGGCGCACCGGCAACTCGCGGTAGCTCGTCACGCCTTGTTTGTACACCTGGATGTGGCACGGGCAGTTCATTGGCTTGATCGCGTAGACGCGGCCGTCGGGCGTCTCAGTGGTGAACATGTTCTCGCCGAACGACGCCCAGTGACCGGAGGCTTCCCACAAGGACCGGTCGACCACCTGCGGCGTGTTGATTTCGCGATAGCCGGCGAGGTTCTGGCGATGCCGCATGAACCCGATGAGATTCTGGAACACCGTCCAGCCGTTGGGGTGCCAGAACACGGCGCCCGGCGATTCCTCCTGGAAATGGAACAGGTCCATCTGGCGCCCGAGGCGGCGGTGGTCGCGCTTCTCGGCCTCCTCGAGCATCTGCAGGTACTGCCTGAGCTGCTTCTCGTTCGACCAGGCGGTGCCGTAGACGCGCTGCAGCATCTCGTTGCGGGCATCGCCGCGCCAGTACGCCCCGGAGACGTGCGTCAGCTTGAACGCCTTGCCGAGCACACCCGTCGAGGGCAGGTGCGGGCCGCGGCAGAGGTCGATGAATTCGCCCTGGCGGTACAGGGTGATCGGCTCGCCCGTGGGGATCGACGCGATGATCTCGGCCTTGTAGTCCTCGCCCAGCCCCCGGAAAAACTCGACGGCGGCGTCGCGTTCCCAGACCTCGCGTACGATGGACTCGTCGCGATCGACGATGTCCTGCATGCGCTTCTCGATGGTCGCGAGATCCTCTTCGGTGAACGGCTCGGCGCGCGAGAAGTCGTAGTAAAATCCGTTTTCGATGGCCGGGCCGATGGTCACCTGCGTGTCGGGCCACAGCTCCTTGACCGCCTCGGCGAGCACGTGCGCGGCATCGTGACGCAGGAGCTCGAGTCCCTCCGCCGATTCCCGCGTGACGACCTCCACCCGGGCGTCGTGCCCGATGTCGCGGTTCAGGTCCCAGAGCTCGCCGTCGACCCGGACCGCCACGGCGTTCCGCGCCAGGCCTTTGCCGATCGCGGCGGCAATCTCGCTGCCGCGGGTCACGGCGTCGAATTCCCGGACGGAACCGTCGGGCAGGGTGATGTTGGGCATTGGCTTCGAGACGACTGGTTTGACGGCGCCGGCGCTTCCGCCGGCCGATCCCGCCCCCGGCGGGGCGAAGCGCGCTATTGTACAGGACTGCTGCGGCGCTTGGCCTCACCGATTGCGAGTCTCTACAATAGCGCCCCTTCACGCCCTTGCACGCCCCCAGGGAGCCAGCGCCGGGTACCGGCGCCAACCACCACCTGACCCCATGACCGACTCCGCCCCGCGGGACTTCATCCGCCAGATCATCCACGACGACCTCGACACCGGGAAGCACGCTGTCATCGTGACGCGTTTTCCTCCCGAACCGAACGGCTACCTGCACGTCGGGCACGTCATGTCGATCTGCCTCAATTTCGGCGTCGCCGCGGAAACCGGCGGCCGGACCTTCCTGCGCTTCGACGACACGAACCCCGGGAAGGAGGACGAGGAATACGTACGGGCGATCCGTGACGACGTGCACTGGCTGGGCTTCGACTGGGCCGGCCGGCTGACACATGCCTCGGACTACTTCGAACGCCTGTACGCCGATGCGGAGCGCCTCATCGAACGCGGTCTCGCATACGTCGACGGCCTGAGCGCGGAGGAGATCCGCGCCTACCGTGGCACGCTCACCGAGCCGGGCGTGAACAGCCCCTGGCGCGACCGGAGCCCCGCCGAAAACCTCGACCTGTTCCGGCGGATGCGGGCGGGAGAAATCGCAGACGGCGAACTCGTCCTGCGTGCGAAGATCGACATGGCGTCTCCCAATATGAACCTGCGCGATCCCACGCTCTACCGCGTTCGCCATGTCCGTCACCAGGCGACCGGCGACACGTGGTGCATCTACCCGATGTACGACTACGCGCACACCCTGTCGGACGCCTACGAGGGCATAACGCATTCGCTGTGCACGCTCGAGTTCGAGGACCACCGGCCGCTGTACAACTGGTTCCTCGACCAGCTCGACCCCCCGCACCGGCCCCGCCAGATCGAGTTCTCGCGCCTGAACCTCGCGTACACGATCACGAGCAAGCGCAAGCTGAATGCCCTGGTGAGCGAGGGCATTGTGGACGGCTGGGACGATCCGCGCATGCCGACCATCGCGGGCATGCGCCGCCGCGGCTATCCGCCGGCGGCGCTGCGGGATTTCGTCCGGCGTGCGGGCGTCACCAAGAAGGACAAGCTGATCGAGCTCGGCCTGCTCGAAAACTGCGTGCGCGAGGCGCTCGGCGATTCGGCGCCGCGCCGCATGGCCGTGCTCGATCCGCTCAGGGTGGTGGTGACAAACTACCCGGAGGGGCAGGTCGAGTCGCTCGAGGCCGCGAACCACCCGGCCGATCCCTCGATGGGCAGCCGCAGCGTACCGTTCGGCCGCGAGCTCTGGATCGAGCGGGAAGATTTCATGGAGGATGCGCCGCGCAAGTTCTTCCGGCTGAAGCCGGGCGGGGAGGTGCGGTTGCGTTTCGCCTACATTATCCGCTGTGACGAGGTCGTGAAGGATGCAAACGGCGAGGTCGTCGAATTGCGCTGCAGCTACGATCCGGACACGAAGAGCGGGTCCGTTGCGAGCGAGCGCAAGGTCAAGGGCACGATCCACTGGGTGTCGGCGGTCGCCGCCGGCACGGCCGAAGTCAGGCTCTACGACCGCCTGTTCACGGCGCCGGATCCGAACGCGGCGGACGACTTTCGCGAGGTGCTGAATCCCGGTTCGCTGACCACGGTCTCGGCCCGCATCGAGCCCGCGCTGGCGGATGCCGAACCGGGGGTCGCAATCCAGTTCGAGCGCCTTGGTTACTTCTGCCCGGACAGCGGCGACGACCGGCCCGGCCGGCGCGTCTTCAACCGCATCGTCACGCTGCGGGATTCCTGGGCGAAGATAGAGGCGCAGGCGCTGGCCCAGGCGCTCGACCCGTCACCGGGGTGAGCGGCCGGAACTGCGGGAATTCACACGGCCTCGAGGTGTCTGAACCCCCAATGGACCGGAGCCATACAGGACGCGGCGCGGCGGGCGCGGCGCTACGCCCGGAGCCGGGCGCGAATACCGCGGGAATCGGGCAGAATGAGCGCGTGAATACCGATGACAGGGAACGACCGGCCGCCAGCGACATGCTCTCGCGGCCGCTGCGCGATCTGAGGATCTCCGTCCTCGATCGCTGCAATTTCCGTTGCCCTTACTGCATGCCGGAGGCGGACTACCCGGCCGGGTATCGCTTCCTCGAGAAGCCGGAGCGGCTGACGCACGACGAGATCCTGGCGATCGCGCGCGTTGCGACGCGCCTCGGCGTCACGAAGCTGCGCCTGACTGGCGGCGAACCGCTGCTCGACAAGGACCTGCCCCGGCTCGTTGCCGCGCTGGCCGCATTGCCCGGCGTCGACGACCTTGCGCTGACGACCAATGCGATGCTGCTCGCGCCGGCGGCCGAAAGCCTCGCCCTGGCAGGCCTCGGGCGCGTGACCGTCAGCCTCGACAGCCTCGACCCCGAGGTGTTTCGGCGGATGAGCGGCGGGCGTGGCGATCTCGACAGGGTGCAGGACGGCATCGCCGCGGCGGTGCGTGCGGGCCTTGCCCCGCTCAAGATCAACACGGTAGTGCAACGCGGCGTGAATGATCACACCGTTCTCGACCTGCTCGCGCACTTCCGCGGCAGCGGCCATGTCGTGCGCCTCATCGAGTATATGGATGTCGGCAACCGCAACGGCTGGCGCTTGGAAGACGTGGTGCCCTCGCGCGAACTCCTGGCGGCGATCGACGCGCGCTGGCCGCTCGTGCCGGTCGGGCGCAATTACCCGGGCGAGGTCGCCCGCCGCTACGCGTACGCGGACGGAGCGGGCGAGATCGGTTTCATCTCCTCGGTCACCGAACCGTTCTGCGGGAGCTGTTCGCGCGCGCGGCTCTCGGCGGAGGGTGTGCTTTATACCTGTCTTTTCGCGACGCGCGGCACCGACCTCAAGGGCCCGCTTCGGGCGGGCGCGACGGCGGCCGAGCTCGAAAACCTGCTCAGGCATGTGTGGTCTGCGCGCGCCGATCGCTACAGCGAACTGCGGCACCGGCAGACCGCTCGCGTGCCGGCCGTTGCGAAAGTCGAGATGTACCACATCGGCGGCTAGCTCGCCGGTGCAGAAGCCCGGGCACACTGCCTGCAAACGCCCATGAGAACCCATAACGAGTCCCGCGCATGAAGCCGCTCACCCATGTCGACGAGCACGACCGGCCAGCCATGGTCGACGTCAGCGACAAGTCCGTCAGCCGCCGCGAGGCGACGGCGCGGTGCATCGTGCGCCTGCCGCAGGTTGTGCGCGACGCCATTGACGGCGATGAGATCGCAAGCCGCAAGGGCCCGGTGTTTGCCACGGCGATCATCGCGGGTGTCATGGCGGCGAAGCGCACGCACGAGCTCATTCCGTTCTGTCATCCGCTCGGCCTCGAGAAGTGCGCGATCGACATCCGACTCGTCGACGACGCGGCCGTCGTCGAGTGCACGTGTCGGGTAGAGCACAAGACCGGCGTCGAAATGGAAGCGCTCACCGGCGCGACCGTCGCTGCGCTCACCATCTACGACATGGTCAAGGCGCTGTCGCACGACGTCGTCATCGCCGAGACCCGGCTGATCGCGAAGTCAGGCGGCAGGAGCGACTACCGGCACGAGGGCGGCCCGTGATGGCGGGCGGAGTTGCATCGGCGCCGCTCTGTGGGCTCGTACTCGCCGGCGGCAGGAGCCGGCGGATGGGCCGGGACAAGGCGACACTCGATCGCCGCGGCGTGAGCCTGCTCGCGCACGCGTACGACTGCGTGGCGGCGGTCACTGACAGTGCCTGGGTGTCGGTGCGGGCGGACCAGGTGGACGACCCGGAACGACGCCGGTTTCCGCAGATCGTCGACCGCCACGCCGATATCGGCCCGGTTGCCGGCATCCTGGCGGCGCTCGAGGCCGTGCCGGAGGCGGACTGGCTGGTGGTCGCCTGCGACCTGCCGAACCTCGACCGCGAAACCCTGGCCGGACTGCTCGCCGGGGCGCCGACCGGGGCGCCGCTGGTCGCCTACCGGAGCGCGAGCGACGGATTGCCGGAACCCCTGTGCGCGCTCTATCGTGCCGGCAGCGCCGCACTGATCGCGCCGCATGTCGCCGCGGGCGTTGTCTGTCCGCGCAAGATCCTCTTAAGGAACGATGCGGTGTTGCTCGATCTGCCCGACCGCGACGCGCTCGTGAACGTGAATACGCCGGAGGATCTCAGAGCGAGCATCGCCGGGAGCCGGCCGTGACGGCGTCCGCGACCGATCGGACCGTAACCGGCAGGACCCCGAAGACGATAAGGGTGCGCTACTTCGCGATGTTCCGCGAACATGCCGGTACGGCGAGCGAATCCCTGGCGCTCGAAGCCGACACCGCCCGCGACGTCTTCCTGGCCACGCGCCACCGGCACGGGTCACCCGAGCCGGCCGGTCATTGCAAGGTTGCAATCAACGACGAGATGGCCGACTGGGACGCGCCGGTCGAGGACGGCGACGAAGTCCTGTTGTTTCCTCCGGTGGCCGGTGGCTGAGCGCGTCGTCATCAGTGCCGCGCAGATCGACCCCGCGGCGCTGCGTGCCGGCCTTGCCGACCCGGCTGCCGGCGCTTATTGCGGCTTCGAGGGCTGGGTACGCGATCACAACGAGGGTCACGCGGTGCTCAGGCTCGAGTACGAAGTGTACGCGCCGCTCGCTGTTCGCGAGGGACGCCGCATACTCGACGAGGCAGCGGATCGCTACCCGATGCTGAACGCGCAGTGCGTGCACCGCGAGGGCCTGCTGGAGATCGGGGAGTGCGCCGTGTGGGTCGGCGTCGTCGCCGCGCACCGCGATGCGGCATTCGAAGCCTGCCGCTACATCATCGACGCGGTCAAAGTTCGATTGCCGATCTGGAAGAAGGAACACTATGCCAGCGGGGATTCCGGCTGGGTGAACTGCGCGCGTTGCGCGGCACACGCCTGACGCGCAGGTCAGGTGCCGCGGCGGAGATCGTCGAGGTCGGCTTCGGTATCGATGTCGAACGCGGCCGCGTCGCACTCCACGAGCGTCACCCGGAAGCGCGGGTCGGTGAAGAGCGAGCGCGCCCCGGCGTCGCCGGTAAGCCGGGTGAGTGCGGGGAAAGCGGCTTTCGGCATCAGGACCGGCGGTCCAAAGGTGCCGCGAAAGGCGGTCGCGACGATTTCGTCGGCGGCGCCGCTCCAGGCGCCGAGCAGCTTTTCGACGTGGTCCGGCCCGACCAGGGGCTGGTCGGCGAGCAGCAGCAGGAGCGCGTCGGCTTTCGCGCCGAGTTCGCCGGCGGCGAATGCGATCGACGTGCCGAAGCCCTGCGCGTGCAGCGGGTTTTCGAGCACGATGGCGCAATGCCCTGCCGCTGCATTGGCTACTTCCGCGGCTCGGTGGCCGGTGACGAGCGCGCTCCGCTCACCGCAGCACTGCCTCGCGAGCCGTGCCGCCCGTGCGACGAGGGCTTCCCCCGCGAAGGATTCGAGGAGCTTCGCCCGGCCGAAGCGCCGCGATGCGCCGGCCGCGAACACGATTGCATAGATCTCCGCCGACCCGGGCATGAGCCTACTTTACACTTGCGGCTCGAGCGGAAGTTGTGCTTTTCTTGCCCGCATCCGTCGCCGGCACGCCGATAAGCGATACCCCGTGCGAGCGGCTACTCAGGATACTCAGGCTACTCAGGCTACTCAGGCTATTCAGGGGCGACCCTCTACGACGCCGGCGAAGCGAACCAGGAAACGGACTTGCACGTAATCAGATCGATCGAGGACGCCAAGGCGCTGGAGGGAACGGAAGTCGGCCTCTCGGACTGGACCGTTATCGACCAGAACCGTATTGACCAGTTCGCCGAAGCGACGGCCGATTACCAGTGGATTCACGTCGATACCGAGCGGGCATCGCGGGAGATGCCCGACGGCAAGACGATCGCGCACGGCTACCTGACGCTCGCGCTGATCCCGGGCCTCACGGGCGACTTCGTGCATATCGAAAACCTGACGCGCGCGATCAACTTCGGCGTCAACAAGGTCCGTTTCTACACGCCGGTGCTGTGCGGCAACCGCGTGCGCGCGCGGGCGAGAATCGTGCAGGCGCGACGCCGCGCAGGCGCGTTGCTGCTGACGAGCGAAGTCGCGATCGAGGTCGAAGGCGCGCGCAAGCCCGCGTGCGTCGCCGAGACCCTGGGCATGTACTTCTTCGAGGGCGCCTAGCCCGGTCGCACGGGGCGGTTCCGGACGCCGCATCGTAACGGCCCCCAAAGGTAGCGTGGGTAGCGCGGCAGCCGTTCCCGGCGCGCAGTCGCCCCGACCTGAACAGGCGCCGTCAGCTACGTGTGTGCAGCCAGCCCGGCAGGTAACTGTACGGGTCTGTCGTCACCGCCCGGTTCCACCGCACGCCGTTCGCCTCCAGCATGCTCTGCGCGCTGCCGTCCTTGAGGGCGTCGAAGAATTCGGTGGCGCCGCCGACGTGTTTGCCGCCGATGAAGATCTGGGGGATCGTGCGCTTGCCGGTGCGTTCCCGGATGGCATTGCGGATCTCCCCGCCCAGGTTGTCGCCCTGCAGCTCGACTGAATCGAGGTCGACGGAGCGATAGGGGATCTCGTAATCGGCCAGAAGCTTGCGCACCGACCAGCAGAATTCGCACCACTTGAGCGCGAACAGGACCACCGGTTGAGCGGGATCGCCGATCGCGGATTCGAAGCGGCGGCGGCCGGCTTCCGCCGGCGTGGGCGCCGGTTCCTCGGCGGGCGCCGGCGCCGCTCTGGGCGCGTCGAAGCGCGCGGACGGCGTCGATCGTGCTATCTCGAGTTCCGCTTCGTTCATGTCGACGCCAACGCCGTCGAACAGCGGCGTGCTCAGGTAGCGTTCGCCGGTGTCGGGCAGCATGCACAGGATGTTCGATCCGGCCGGCGCTTCGTTCGCCACCGCGAGTGCACCCGCCAGGGTCGCGCCCGCAGAGATCCCGACGAAAATGCCTTCCTTCCGCGCCAGGTCCCGCGCCAGGCGCAGCGCATCGTCGCCGGCGATCGGCAGCACGCGGTCGCAATAGCCGGCGTCGATCGCGTCTTCCGTCAGGCGCGGTACGAAGTCCGGGCTCCAGCCCTGCATCAGGTGCGGCCGGAAATAGGGATGGCTGTCGGCGGCACTTCCGTCCGCGTTGCGCGCCTGGCGAACGCCGCTGCCGAGCACCGGCGAATTGTCCGGCTCGCACACGATGATGCGTGTCTCGGGACTAAGCGCCCGCAGGACGCGCCCGACGCCCTTCAGAGTGCCGCCGGTGCCGTAGCCCGTCACCCAGTAGTGCAGCGTCTCGCCTGCAAAGGCCGCAAGTATTTCCGGCGCCGTGGTGCGTGCGTGGGCTTCGGCATTGGCCTCGTTCTCGAATTGCCGGACGAGGAACCAGCCGTGCTTCGCCGCGAGTTCCGTGGCTTTCGCCAGCATGCCCGACCCCTTGAGCGCCGCCGGCGTCAGTACGACCCGCGCGCCGAGGTAGCGCATCATCTTGCGCCGCTCGATGCTGAAGTTTTCCGCCATGACGATCACGAGCGGGTAGCCCTTCTGCGCACACACCATGGCGAGGCCTATGCCCGTGTTGCCGCTCGTCGCCTCGATGACGGTCTGGCCCGGCTCGAGGTCCCCTGTGCGCTCGGCGGTCTCGATCACGTTGAGCGCGAGGCGGTCCTTCACCGAACCCATCGGGTTGAACGACTCGACCTTCGCGAAGAGGTTGACGTGCGCGGGTCCCAGGCGATTCAGGCGTACGACGGGCGTGTTGCCGACTGTCTGCAGGATACTGTCGAAGCGTTTGCTCATAGTCGCGCACTTGGTCGGGCACTTGGTCGGGCACTTGTCGGCGGTTGCGTATCGGGATGGTCCGGCCTGATACACTCGGCCGGCCCGATTATAGAAGAAGGAGCACGCCCATGCGTGAGTACGGAATCCTCGGCATCCTGATCCTGGTCGCGGACATCTACGCCGTCCTCCAGATAGTTAAGAGCGCCGAAGACACGGGGACGAAGATCTTGTGGGTGCTGATCGTGGCGCTCCTGCCGGTCGCGGGTCTCATCGCCTGGTTCCTGCTCGGTCCGGGATCGCCGCGCAAGCGCTGACGACGCGGCCGGGAAGCGCGGGGGCAACGGACGCGCGCCCGTTGCCCCCGGATACCTTTGCAGCGGTACGGCTCAGTCGAACTGGACGTTCAGGGTGATCCCGTAGGTGGCCGGCTCCTGTGGGTAGGAGTTCATGCGGCCGACCTGGATCGGGGCATCGAAGGAACCCGCGTACCAGCGTTCGTCGGTGAGGTTGCGGCCCCAGACCGTCACGTCCGAGTTCCAGCGTTGGATGTGCATGCCGAGACGCAGGTTGACGAGGCCGATGTCGTCCTGGATCGTGAACGGGTCGAGGTCGCCGTCGGTGAACTGCTCCGATGCCCACGTGTACTCGCCGCGGATGTAGAGCTCGTTGTCGCCGATCGGGAAGTCCTTGGTCAGCGCGACGTAGGCGCGGTCTTCCGGGTTGTAGCCCACGGGGAAGCCCGTCCGGTTGCAGACCTCCGCGTTCACGTCGCCGTTGCTGCCCGGGTCCGGCTGGCCGGTGTGGAACACGGCGGTGTCCCAGCACGTGCCGCCCTCGAACTCTGTGTACTCACCCTCGTTGAACGCGTAGAACGCCTGCACCTCGAAACTGTCGAACGGCCGCCACAGCATTTCCACTTCGGCGCCCAAGGTTTCGAGCTCGCCCGCGTTCTGCAGGTTGAAGCCGGTGCCCGTGAAGGACTGCGCCTGGAAGTCGTCATAGTTCGTGTCGTACAGCGCGACGCTCAGGCGCACCGGGCCGAGAAAGCCCTTGTACCCGACCTCGAGCGACTCGGACGTTTCCGGGCCGAAGACCGAATCGAACGCCGGGCTGATGCGCTCGGTGTTCGTACCGCCCGACTTGTAGCCGGTGGAGAAAGACGCGTACACCAGGTGCGTATCGTTCGGGAAGAACGACAGCTTCACCGTGCCGGAGACCTGGTCGTCGCTCTGCGAGACGTTCTGGTCAGGGCGCGGCGCCAGCGGCTGGAAGAGGTAGGAGCCCCAGCCCGCGTTCGGCTCGGCAACCGCGAGAATCGGCACCGGGTCGAACGGCATGCCCTGGCCCGCCAGGAACAGGTTGGTGGCAATCGCGTTGAGGTCCGGCGGCGGCCCCTGGGCCGTCTGCGTGTAGACGGCGTCCATCTTCTTGGTCTCGTCCGTGTAGCGGCCGCCGACGGTAAGGATGAAGCGATCGCTGAGCGCGAAGTCGACCTGCCCGAACACCGCCCAGGCGTCCTGGTCCTGCGTGATGTCGTCATGCGAGAAGACGTCGGCCGGGAACGGCGCTGCCGCCGGCGGAATTGCGCCGCCGGTCGCCGCCGAGAGCTGGTTCACGCCGGCGATCAGCGTGCCCAGGAGCGGCTGTGTCAACAGCAGGTAAGGCTGCAGCATCGGCCCGCCGTTCGTCGTAGTGTCGCTGTCGATCTCCTGGCCGAAATAATACAGGCCGGTCACCCAGTTGCTGCCGTTGCCGAATTCGCCGGCAAGGCGCAGCTCCTGCGACACCGATTGCTGCCCGGCATCGTTGATGCGCTGGATCAGGTCGACGTCGGTGAAGTCGGCGTCGATGTCGTCATAGGTATCGAACGCGCGAAACGCCGTGATCGAGGTGAGGATCAGCTCGTTGTCGAACGTCTTGTTGAATTCGACGGACAGGCCCCGGTCTTCGTTGCGTGACTCCGGGAGCTGGTTGTACGCCACCCGGAAGTCGTCGTAGCCGACGCCGGTGACTACGTTCCCCGGCAGCGGGTCGAGTGCAGCGAGGAGCTGGGACGGGTAGGCATAGTCCGTGAAGACGGTGCCGCCGAGCGCGACGATGGCGGCGTCCGAGCCGTTCTGCGGCATACCGGCCGCCACGCTGGCGCGGGAGAACAGCCCGTCCACCCGTGCCACGGCGGCGCAACATATTTCATCGAGTTCGGCGTAATCGGCTATGACGCGCAGGTTGAAATCGCTGCTCGGCTCGTAGCCCAGCTGCAGGCGGAAGCCGATACGATCCCGGTCGTTCAGGACGTCGCTGCCGAAGGTGTCGTCGCTCACGTAGCCGTCCCGCTGCGAGGCGAACACCGTGCCGCGAAATGCCAGGTCGTCGCCGAGGACGATGTTGGTGGCGCCGGCGAGCCTGGCGAGGCCGTAGTCGCCGGCGGTGAGTTCCAGCATGCCATCCGGGCCGTCCGTGCTCGGCGCGACCGTGCGGATCTGGATGGCGCCAGCCGGGGTGTTCTTGCCGAAGAGCGTGCCCTGCGGCCCGCGCAGGACCTCGACGGCCTCGACGTCGATGAGCTCGTTGATGAGCGAGCTCTGCCGGGACCGGTAGACGCCATCGACGTAAAGGCCTACGGAGGACTCGACGCCGAAGTTGTTCGACGTGCTGCCGACGCCGCGAATCGAGAAATTCGACGTCGTGGTCGTCTGGCTCTGGCCGACCAACAGCCCCGGAACGTACTGCTGCAGGTCGAACATGTCCTTGATGCCCGCATCCTCGATCTCGGCACCCGTCACGGCAGTGACGGCGATCGGTACATCCATGATGTTCTCGTCGCGTTTCTGCGCGCGGACCACGATTTCCTCGAATACGTCCTGGGCGGCAACCGGCGTCGCCAGCGTGGCGCCCGCGAGCGCGACGATGACCGTCCGGCAGCCCCGGGCGGTTCGGTGCTTGGTCGATTTCATACTCCCCCCTGGGTCGGGAATGACGAAGGCTTGTGTTCGGGGCTCGCAACCTCGCAGGCGTTTCTTTTCCAAGCAGAAACAGATACTTTTGCCGACATGCTGCGGTCCTGTGGTGCGCGAAGCATAGCATGGAATTTTCGCGATGCGGACGGCTGGAACGGACCCGCATCTGGTAAGTTACCGGGCGGGATCGAGCCGTGACGAAGAGGGGGAGAATCGCGTGCAAGGCCTGATGATGAACCGCCCGCTCCTGATCTCGTCAATTGCGGAGCACGCGGAGAAATTCCACGGTGAGCGCGAGATCGTTGCCGTGACCGCGAGCGAACCCCGGCACCGCACTACCTGGGGCGAAGTCGTCCGGCGTGCGCGCCGCGTTGCCGCCGCACTCGAACGCCACGGACTCGAGCGGGGCGATCGCGTCGCGACGCTCGCGTGGAACGACCACCGTCACCTGGAGCTCTATTACGGCATCAGCGGGGCCGGGTACGTCTGTCACACGGTCAACCCGCGCCTGTTTCCGGCCCAGATCGTCTACATCGTAAATCACGCCGAGGATCGCTGGCTGTTCGTCGATCCCCTGTTCCTGCCGCTGCTCGGGAAGATCGCGCCGGAACTGCCGACGATCGAGCAGGTGATCGTGCTGACCGACGATGCGCACATGCCGCCGACCGCGCTGCCCGGGGTACGCAGCTACGAGAGCCTCATCGCCGGCGAGCCGGATACCTGGGAGTGGCCCGATTTCGACGAGCGGACGGCATCCGCGCTCTGCTACACGTCCGGCACGACCGGCCACCCGAAAGGCGTCCTCTACGACCATCGCTCGACGATTCTGCATGCCTACGCCGGGGTAGCCGCGGACGTGCTCGGCCTGTCGAGCCGGGACAGCGTGCTGCCCGTCGTACCGCTGTTCCATGTCAACGCCTGGGGCACGCCGTACTCGGCGGCGATCGCCGGCGCGAAGCTGGTCCTGCCCGGCCCGAAAATGGCGGACGGCGAGGTGCTGTATGACCTGCTCGAGTCCGAGGAAGTGAGCCTGGCGCTCGGCGTCCCGACGGTCTGGATGGCGCTCCTGCAGTACCTGGCCGCGTCCGGAAGGCAGCTCACCAAGCTCAAGCGTACGGTGATCGGCGGCGCGGCCGTGCCGCGCAGCATGATCGCGGCGTTTCGCGACCGGCACGGCGTCGAGGTGCGGCAAGGGTGGGGCATGACGGAAATGAGCCCCATCGGCGCCGTGAACTCCCCGAAAGCCGGCATGGAGGAGCTCGACGACGAGCAGAAGCTCGACATCGCGGTGAAAGCCGGCCGCGGCGTGTACGGCTGCGAGTTCCGCATCGTAGGCGACGACGGGCACGTCCTGCCGTGGGACGGCAAGGCCTACGGCGCGCTGCAGGTGCGGGGCAACTGGGTCTGCAGCGCCTACTACCGGGCGGATGGCGGCGAGGAGGGCGTGGACGGCCGCTCGCCGGCGCATACGGCGGATGGCTGGTTCGACACCGGTGACGTCGCCATCATCGACCGCCAGGGCTACGTCACGATCACCGATCGCACGAAGGACGTGATCAAGTCAGGCGGGGAATGGATCAGCTCCATCGAACTCGAGAACGTCATCATGGGCCATCCGGCGGTCGCCGAGGCCGCCGTCATCGGCGTGCCTCACCCGCGATGGTCCGAACGGCCGCTCCTCGTCGTCGTGCCGGCACGGGACGCTGCCATCGACAAGGCCGATCTGCTTGCCTGGTATGCCGGGCGCGTGGCCGACTGGTGGATCCCGAACGACGTCGTCGTCGTCGAGGAACTGCCGCACACCGCGACGGGCAAGGTGAAGAAAGTCGCATTGCGTGAACGCTTTGCGGACTTTAAGCTGCCCGACTGACCGAAGGCGCGGAGTGGGATAATGGGCGACGGATTGCGGCTCTACGGATTGAACGCCGTGGTGACGAACGCGGCCGATGGCATCGGCGAGGCCGTGGCGCGCACGCTGGCGAAGCACGGGGCCCGGGTGCTCGCGGCGGACGTCGACGTGAGCGGCGTCGAGCAGCACTTCCGCGCGGTCAAGGGAGTCGAGGGCCTGTTCGCGGACATGCACGAGCCCCACCGCCAGGCCGCGCTGATCGACGCGGCCGTGAAACGGCTCGGCGGGCTCGACATCCTGGTTTGCGACTACCCGGTCCGCGCCGAGTCGCCCGTCACCGCAGCCGACGACGCTCTCGAGGACCTGCTCCGGCAACGCGCCGAGGTGACTCTCGCGGCCTGCCGCGCAGCGCTTCCGCACCTGCGCAAGAGCCCGGCGGGACGCATCGTCACGGTCGGCCTCGTGCGCAGCCTGTTTGCCGTCGAGGCGCGGGACGCGGTGCGGCGGGCGGAACGCAATCTCGCCGACATCACGCGCGCGCTCGCGGTTGAAACAGGCGCCTACGGCATCACGGCCAATTACGTGCAGCCGGGCGGCATCATGACGCCGCTGGCCCGCAAGATCTTCCGCAAGCACAAGGTGCTGCGCGATTACTGCATCGCGAACTCGGCGGCACATCGCCTAGGCGAGCCGGTCGACGTCGCGAAGGTCGTGCTGTTCCTCGCGAGCGACGATGCCGTGTTCGTGAGCGGCACCGGCATCGCGGTGGACGGCGGCTGGTCGGACGTCTGACCGGGTTCGCCGCGTGCACGCCGTCCTCGCCGGCCTCATAGAGCTCCTGTCGCTCGAGCGCATCGAAGACAACATCTTCCGCGGCGACAGCCGCGACATAGGCAGCCCCCAGGTGTTCGGCGGCCAGGTTCTCGGCCAGGCACTGTCCGCCGCACAGCTCACCGTCGAAGGCCGCGTCGCGCATTCGCTGCACGCGTATTTCCTGCGGCGCGGCGACAACAACTCGCCCATCGTGTACGAAGTAGACCGGGCGCGCGACGGCGGCAGCTTTTCCGCCCGGCGTGTCGTTGCGATCCAGCACGGCCGCCCGATCCTCAACATGGCGGCGTCGTTCCAGCATCCCGAAGAGGGGCTCGAGCACCAGGCCGCGATGCCCGACGTACCGCCGCCCGCGCAACTGCGCGCGCTGCACGAGTTCGCGCGCAACCTGCCCGAGGGCGTGCCGATGAAGATCCGGCGCTTTCTGACCGAGAAGCGGCCGTTCGAGTTCCGGCCCGTGCGGGCCATCAATTTCATGGAGCGCACGCGGCTCCCGCCGGTGAGCCACGTGTGGATCCGCGCCGTCGACGCCCTGCCGCCAGCCGTGCCGCTGCACCAGAACCTGCTGGCCTACGTGTCCGACTACGAGCTGCTCGGGGCGAGCACGCTCCCGCACGAGCTCTCGTACGTGGCCGACAACGTGATCATGGCGAGCCTCGACCACGCACTCTGGTTTCATCGCGACTTCCGGATGGACGAATGGCTGCTCTACGCCATCGACAGTCCCAACGCCTCCGGCGCGCGCGGCTATTCACGGGGCCAGTTCTTCACGGAAAACGGCCGGCTGGTCGCGAGCACCTGCCAGGAGGGCCTCGTGCGCGTCGTCGACCCGGCGCAGGCCACATCGCGCTCGCACCCGAAGACCCAGCGCTAGCCTGTAGGAGCGGCGGTAACGCCGCGAATCGAGGGTGGCCAGGCGTTGTCGAGCCGGGGATCGGTGCTGATGTCGTGAACGGTGCGCACGGCATGCTCGTGCGCCACCGCGACGGTCTCGCCACGCTCAAGCCCGCGCGGCGTCCTGCCGCGCGGGCATCGTCCTCCGCCCGCTCGGGCGTCCTGCTTCGCGGGCTCCGCACGACGCGTGGCGAGACCGTCGCGGCGACGCACTACCGGCCGGCCGTGGTACGCGTGTCCACGGCGTCAGCGCCGCTTCCGCCTCACGAGTATCGGGCCGCCGTCAATTCGCGGCGTCACCGCCGGTTCCCAGCTCAGGAATTCCGGCCACCATCAATTCGCGGCGTCACCGCCGGTTCCCAGCTCAGGAATTCCGGCCACCATCAAGTCGCGGCGTTACCGCCGCGTCCCAGCTCAGGAATTCCGGCCACCATCAATTCGCGGCGTTACCGCCGCTCCAACGGATCATCTGCTTGAGCTGTGCGTAGCGCGCCGCCGTGGCGACGTAGACGTCCGCCGAGCGCGAGAGCATCGCGAACTCCTCGTCGTTGAGTTCACGCACGACGCGCGCGGGCGAACCGAGGATCAGCACGCCGTCGGGAAAGCGTTTGCCTTCCGTTACGAGTGAGTGCGCGCCGACCACCGAGCGCGCGCCTATCGCCGCACCGTTCAGCACGGTGCTGCCGATACCGATCAGCGAGCCGTCGCCGACGGTACAGCCGTGCAGCATGACCTTGTGGCCCACGGTGACGTTGTCGCCGACGACGAGGCGGATTCCGGGATCGGTGTGCAGTACGCTGCCGTCCTGGATATTGCTGCGCGCGCCGACCTCGATCCAGTCATTGTCGCCGCGCAGCACGCAGCCGAACCACACACTCGCCGCGGCGCGCAGGCGCACGCTGCCGACTATGGTCGCATCCGGTGCAATGAAATGACCGTCGCCCTCGAGGACCGGGTGCCGGTCGCCGAGCGCGTACATCATCTCGCCTTGCCCTGCGCCGCGACGGCCGCGGCGGCCTTGGCGATCGCCTCCGCATCGCCGAGGAACTCGCGCGACAAGGGCCTGAGGTCGTCGTCAAGTTCGTAGGCGAGCGGTATGCCGGTGGCGATGTTGAAGCCGACGATGTCGTCGTCCGAAATCCCGTCCAGCATCTTCACCAGCGCCCGCAGGCTGTTGCCGTGCGCCGCGACGAGCACGTCCTTGCCCGCCCGCAGGTCGGGCGCGATCAGGTCGTCCCAGCAGGGCCTGACGCGTTCGAGCGTGGTCTTCAGGGACTCCGCAGCGGGCAGCGCGGCGATGCCCGCATAGCGCGCGTCGTGCGCCGGGTGGCGGTCGTCGTCCGCCGCAAGCGGTGGTGGCAGCACGTCGTAGCTGCGCCGCCAGACGTGCACCTGGTCGTCGCCGTATTTCGCGGCCGTTTCCGCCTTGTTGAGTCCCTGCAGGGCGCCGTAGTGACGCTCGTTCAGGCGCCAGTCGCGCACGACCGGGATCCACATGCGATCCATCTCGTCGAGCATGATCCACAGCGTGCGGATGGCGCGCTTGAGGACGGAGGTGTAGGCGATGTCGAATTCGTAGCCGAGGTCGCGGAGCATACGGCCCGCGTCCCGTGCTTCCGCACGGCCTTTCTCGGTGAGATCGACGTCCGTCCAGCCGGTGAACAGGTTCTTCAGGTTCCAGTCGCTTTCGCCGTGCCGGCAGAGGACGAGTTTACCCGCCATGATCGCTCCGTTGCTGCGGCCGCGCGGGCCGGTTGTAAAACCGTATCGTTCAGGACGATGACAGGTCGCGCAGCTCCTGCGCGGCAACGGTGAGGGTAGCAAAATCGATGTCGCCGCGGAGCTTCATTTCCTCGATCATGCGCCGGAAGCGTGCCACGTCCTCGGCGTGCCGGGCGAGCCACTCGCTCACGCGCACCGCGACGTCCCGCTTGCTGCGCTGGGCCATCAGCTTCGCTGCCAGGTCGCGGCGAATGCGGAAGAACTCCTCGCGCAGGTTGCTGCGCGCGATCGCCTGCCAGCGGCCGTCGACCTTGAGGTCCTCCACGCTCGAATGCAGCCAGTAGACCCCGAGGTGCTCGTTGAACATCGAGTAGACCCTGGCCGACGCCAGCACATCCTGCCTGTAGAGCGCGGCGAGGTCGGCGATGTCCAGCGCGGCACGCGTCAGGAGCAGCGAGGACATGCGATCGGCGATTTTCTCCGGTACGCCCATGGCGACGTACGCGTCGGCGGAATTCCGGTGACGTTCGCGGGCGGCGGTCGAGATGATCGAGCCGGTGCGTGTATAGATCGACGTCATGCGCTCCTGCAGCCGCTCGACGGCCGGCGCGATCTCGAGGTCGTTGCCGAAGCGGTCGATGAGCCAGTAGCACACGTGGCGCAGTGTGCGGCTGACCTCGAACATCATGGACATCTGCGCCGTCGCCGGGACCTTGTAGTCCAGCGACTCGATGGTTTCGAGAAGATTGCCGGCGCGGATGATCTGCCGCGCGACGGTGTATGCACGGGCGATCGTTACGATGTCGGCATTCGTGTCCACCAGCATGCGCTGGACGAAGGAGGGGCCCATTCGGTTGACGATGTTGTTCGCGATCATCGTCGCGAGGATCTGGCGGCTCAGGCGATGCGTCGGCAGCAGGTCGCCGTAACGCCGGCGCAGGACCGCCGGGAAGTAACGCGGAGGATCCGCCGCCAGGAAGTCCTCGAAGGAATCCGTTGAAGCGATGAGGCCGTTGTACAGGTCGATCTTCGCGTAGCTCAGGATCACCGCCAGCTCCGGGCGCGTGAAACCCTGCTTGCGTGCCCGCCGTTCCTCGATGTCGGCATCCTCGGGCAGGTACTCGATCGTGCGGTCGAGCAGCCCGGTCCGCTCCAGGTTGGCTATCAGCCGCGCGGTTTCGTCGATGCGCTCCACCGAGCGGATCTCGCTCATGCTGATCGCCTGCGTCTGCAGGTAATTGTTGCGCAGCACCAGCTCCGCCACGTCGTCCGTCATGGACGCGAGCAACTGGTTGCGTTTCGGACGGGTTAGCCCTTTGTACTTCTCGGCGTCGCTCAGCAGAATCTTGATGTTGACTTCGCGGTCCGAGCTGTCGACGCCGCCGGAGTTGTCGATGAAATCGGTATTGATGCGGCCGCCGTTCAGGCTGTACTCGATGCGCGCGAGCTGTGTCAGCCCGAGGTTGCCGCCCTCGGCAATGACCTTGCAGCGCAGGGCGTTCGCGTTCACGCGCACGTTGTCGTTGCTGCGGTCGCCGACGTCGGAATGTCCCTCCGTGCTCGCCTTCACATACGTGCCGATGCCGCCGTTCCAGAGCAGGTCGACCTCCATGCGCAGGATGTGGCGGATTAGCTCGTCCGGCTGCATCGCCGTCTCCTCCGTGCCGAGCATCGCCCGCGCTTCGGCCGACAGGCGGATCGTCTTGGCCTGCCGCGAGAAGACGCCGCCGCCGCGGGAGATGACCTTGTCGTCGTAGTCGTCCCAGCCGGAACGCGGTTTCCGGAACAGGCGCTTGCGCTCGCGGAAGCTCGCCGCCATGTCCGGATCCGGGTCGAGGAAAATGTGCAGGTGATTGAAAGCGGCCCTGAGGCGGATCTTGCGTGACAGCAGCATGCCGTTGCCGAATACGTCCCCGCTCATGTCGCCGATACCGATGACCGTGAACGGATCGCGCTGGGTATTGAGACCCTGCTCGCGGAAATGCCGCCGGACCGCCTCCCAGGCGCCGCGCGCGGTGATGGCCATCTTCTTGTGGTCGTAGCCCGCGGAACCGCCGGATGCGAAGGCGTCGCCCAGCCAGAAGCCGTACTCCGCCGCGATTCCGTTCGCGATGTCGGAAAAGGTCGCCGTGCCCTTGTCGGCCGCCACGACGAGGTAGGGGTCGTCGCCGTCCCGGCGCACGACGCCGGGAGCGGCGACCACGGAACCGTCGACGACGTTATCGGTGATGTCGAGCAGGCCCCGGATGAAGGTCTTGTAACACTCGATGCCGCCGGCGAGCCGCGCGTCGCGGTCGCCCGACGCGAGGCGTTTGCAGAAAAACCCGCCCTTGGCACCCGTCGGGACGATGACGGTGTTCTTCACGACCTGTGCCTTCATGAGGCCGAGGACTTCGGTACGGAAGTCCTCCCGGCGGTCCGACCAGCGCAGTCCGCCGCGGGCCACGTCACCCGCGCGCAGATGCACGCCTTCCACCTCCGGCGAATACACGAAGATCTCGTATGCCGGCCGCGGGCGCGGCGCCTCGCGCAACTCGCGCGGGTTCAGCTTGATAGAGATCCAGCGCCTCGGATTGCCGTCGGCCCCGGCCAGGAAATAGTTGGAACGCAGCGTGGCCGCGACGGCGCCGGCGAAGGCGCTCAGGATGCGGTCCTCGTCCACGTTCCTGGCGCGCCCGACCGCCCGCCCGACCGCCGCGAGCTGCGCTTCGAGCTGACTCTTGCGCTGCGGCGGTTTCAGCGCCGGGTCGAACTGCAGCTCGAACTGGCGGACGAGCAGGCGCACGAAGCCGGCGTGCGCGACCAGCACGTCTTCCATGTAGTGCTGGCTGAACGGCATGGCGAGCTGCTGCAGGTACTTTGTGTAGGTGCGGAGCAGCGCGACCTGGCGCCAGTCGAGGTCCGCGGCGAGCACGAGGCGGTTGAGTCCGTCGTTCTCCAGGTCGCCGCGCACCACGCGCAGGAAACACTCCTCGAACCGGCGCGCCGCCGCCGATACGTCGATGTCCGCATCGGTCTCGTTGCGCAGGTGGAAGTCCTGGATCCAGAACGCGTCGTCCTCGGCGATCGCCAGCTCGTACGGCCGCTCGGTGTACACGTCGACGCCCATGTTCTCGAGCACCGGCAGGACCTCGGACAGCGACAGCGGTTTCTCGTCGCTGTAGATGATGAAATGCATGTGCCCCGGCTCGAGCCCCGCGGGACGGTACAGGTTCACCGTCTGCAGTTCGCCGTCGGCGCGCATCCGGGCGATCCGCTCGATGTCGCTGCAGGCTTCGGCCGGCAGTGTTTCCTCCTGGAAACCCGCGGGAAAGATCTGCCCGTAGCTCCGGAACAGCCGGTGGCCCTCGTCCTGGCCGAAGCGCGCGGTCAGTTCGTCGCGCAGGCGGTCGGTCCAGGTGATGACGACTTCGACGATTCTCGCCTCGATGTCCTTCAGGCTGATGCGCGGCCGTTCTGCGGGCGTAGTGCGAATGATGATGTGCACGCGTGCAAGAGGCGAGTCGAAGATCTCCACGCTCGAATCGACCGCGATGCCGTCGAAGGCCTCCTTCAGGATCGCCTCGATGGACTGGCGCACGGCGGTCGTGTATTTCTCGCGCGGCACGTAAACCAGGCAGGAATAGAAACGCCGGAACGTGTCGCGGCGCACGAACAGCCGGACGCGCTGCCGTTCCTGCAGGTTCAGGATCCCGAACGTGGTGCGGGCGAGGTCCGCAACGCTGCTCTGGAAGAGCTCATCACGGGGGAACGTGTCGAGTATGTGCAGCAGCGCCTTGCCGCGATGGCCCTTCGGTTCGACGTGGCTGCGGTCGAGCACCCGCTGCACCTTGTACCTGAGCAGTGGGATGTGTCGCGGGCTCTCGCTGTATGCAGCCGAGGTGAACAACCCGATGAAACGATGCTCACCCGTATTGGTGCCGTCGCTGTCGAAGATCTTGACGCCGACGTAGTCGAGGTACGCCTGGCGGTGCACCGTGGAGCGGGAATTCGCCTTGGTGATGATGAGCAGGTCGCCGGAGCGCGTCAGGCGCCGCATTTCCGGCGTCAGCTCGATGGCGTTGCCGCCGCGCTCGTCGCGGGACAAGAGCCCGAGGCCGCTTCCCTGCACCGAGTGCAGGAACATCCGGTCGCCCTCTGACTTCAGCCGGTACTCGCGGTAACCGAGGAACGTGAAGCGCTCGTCGATCATCCAGTCGAGCAGCGCCTTCGATTCGCGCCGGGTCGCCTGGTCGACGCCCGCCGGCGCCACGTCGAGGCTGTCCCGCGCCGCCAGCATCCTGTCCCGCATCTCGCCCCAGTCGCGCACCGCGATGCGCACATCGGCCAGGACTTTCAGGATGGCGTGTTCGAGCACCCGCAGCTGCTGCGGGTCGGTCTCGCGGTCGACGGCGTAGCGGACGAAGGATTCGAACCGGCCTTTGTCGGAGTCCCGTTCCTCAACCCCCAGTAACCGGCCCCGCGCGTCGCGCCGGATCCGGATGACGGGATGGACGGTGATGTGGATCCCAAGTTCCTGGCGGGCGATCGCGGCACCCACCGAGTCGACGAGGAACGGCATGTCGTCATTGACCATCTCGATGATGGTGAAATTCGACGTGTAGCCGTGCTGCTTCTCCGTGGGGTTGTAGATGCGCAGGCTCGGTTTGCCGTCCTTGCGCGTGGCGGCAATCTCCAGGTGATCGATCGCGATCTGCGCCATGATGCGCTCTGACCGGCCCTGCAGGTCTTCCACAGGGACGTCGCGAAAATATTGCCGCAGGTAGCGTGCAACCTGGTCGCGACTCTTCAATACCCGGGTGTCCACCGGGCTTGCAACGATGGCATCGACAATGCGCTGCTTCGCATCGGTATCCCGGCGTAGTTTGTGGCTTTTCACTTGGGGAACACTCCGGCCGGACTGGCGGCGGGCGCATTATACATTAATATCAAATGAAACTATCAAGGCGGCACGGCGTCGCGAGGGACTGCCCGTTCCCGGATCACAGCTTGCCGGCTTTCTCGAGGAGGCGGTCCATGATCGTGTTGAACTGGCGGATCTCCTCGGGACCGAGCCCCTCGAGCAGCTGGCGCTCGAAGGCAAGGGCGAGTTCCGCGACGCCGTCGTGCACTTCTCGGCCTTTTTCCGACAGGTTGAGAATCGACCGCCGGCGATCCGCATCCGCGAACTGCCGGTCGATCCGTCCCGCCTTGATCAGCTTGCTGACGGCGCGGCTCACGGCGACCTTGTCGAGAAAAGTCTGCTCGGCGACTTCGACTGCCGACAGGCCGGGATGGCGGCCGAGGATGGCGATGACCCGCCACTCCGGAATCGAGAGGCCGAATTCCCTGTCGTAGGCCCGCGCCACCGTCGAACTCACCGTGCTCGACAGGCGAGCCAGCCGGTAGGGCATGAAATTCTCGAGGATCAGTTCGTCGCTCATAGTGCCAGTGCTTCCCCACGCCCGGTCAGAGGCCTGCCAAACAGTAGCGACAGTTTCGCCTGCATTCAACTGTCCGCCCGGCCGCGCCGACGCCGCACCCGGCAAGTCGTCACGAGAGATGCGGCCGGGCCAGGTATTCACCGGATTGCATCTCGGTCAGCCGGCTGACGGTGCGCTCGAATTCGAAGCCGAGTCGCTCGCCGGCGTACAGCTCGGCGATCGGCACGGCGGCCGAGAGGATGAGTTTCACGCCGCGGTCGTAGAATTCGTCGACCAGCGCGATGAAGCGGCGCGCCTGGTCTTCGCGGGTCACATCGAAACGGGGTACCCCGGACACGATGACCGTGGGGTACCAGCGTGCGAGCTCGATGTAGTCGGCCTGGCTGCGCGGCCCGTCGCAAACCGCTTCGAAATCGAACCAGGCGATGCCCTTCGCGAACCGCCGGGTGCGGATGGGCCGGCCGTTGATCTCGAGGTCCTCCCCGCGCCGCATCGCGCTCGAAGCGGCGTCCTCGAAGAGCCGCTCGAGCCGTGCGTCGGCCGCCGCGTCATGCGGCGCCAGGTAGGTACCCGCGTGCTCGAGGAGGCGCAGCCGGTAGTCGGTGCCGCCGTCCATGTGCACGACCTGCGTATGCTTTTTAAGAAGTTCGATGGCCGGCAGGAAGCGGCTGCGCTGCAGCCCGTCGCGATACAGGTCATCCGGGTGCGCATTCGACGTCGTGACCAGGGTGACGTTACGCGCGAACAGGCCCTCGAGAAAGCGCGCGAGGATCATGGCGTCGCCGATGTCGCTCACGAAAAACTCGTCGAAGCACAGGACGCGGGACTCGCCCGCGACGTCGGCGGCCACCTGGTCGAGCGGGTCGCTGACGTCATCGAGGGCCCGCAGGCGCGCGTGGACGTCCGCCAGCATGCGGTGAAAGTGGACGCGGCGCTTCGCGCCGACCGCGAGCGTCTCGAAGAACAGGTCCATGAGGAAGGTCTTGCCGCGCCCCACGCCTCCCCACAGGTAAAGGCCGCGCACCGGCGGCGGCGGGCGCCCGATCCAGCGCGCCAGCCAGCCGCGCCGGCCGGCTTCGCGCGCCTCGAGGGTTTCCGCGAGGGCAGCGAGCCGGTCGACCATCGCCGCCTGGGCGGCGTCCCTGACGTGACCCTCGCGTTTGAGGCTTTGCTCCCAGGCTTCGCGTATCCGCATTCGGTTGCACACTGGTGACGGCGTGGCAAGATTACCGCACTGCGCAACCCGGTTGTGACAACTCCAGGGCTGCCGCCCGCGAGGATGACGAGTTCATGTCCGAACACAGCAAGCCCGGTGAACGGGAATCGATGGAGTTCGACGTCGTCATCGTCGGCGGCGGACCCGCGGGCCTCGCGGCCGCCTGCCGGCTGCTGCAGCTCGACGCTTCGCTCTCGGTGGTCGTACTGGAAAAGGGCGCTGAGATCGGTGCGCACATCCTGTCCGGCAACTGCCTCGATCCGCGCGCGCTCGAGGAACTCTTCCCGGACTGGCGGGAACGCGGGGCCCCGCTCGCCACGGGGGTGAGCGCCGACGCGGTGCACTACCTGACGAGCGACAGGGCCGCGTGGCGCGTGCCGGCGGCTCTCGTACCGGTACCGATGCGCAATCACGGCAATTACATCGTGAGCCTCGGCCGCTTGTGCCAGTGGCTCGCGGAACAGGCGGAGGCCCTCGGCGCCAACGTGTTCCCGGGGTTCGCGGCCGCCGAGGTGCTCTACGACGGCGACGGCCGCGTGCGCGGCGTGGCGACGCGCGACATGGGCCTCGACAAGGCGGGCCGCCGCAAGGACTCGTTCCAGCCGGGCTACGAGCTCATCGGCAAGTACACCATCTTCGCCGAGGGCTGCCGCGGCAACCTCGGGCGCCAGCTGATGCAGCAATTCGACCTCAGGGCCGACGCCGACCCCCAGCACTACGGCATCGGCCTGAAGGAGATCTGGGAGGTCGACCCGGCGCGCCACGAACCGGGACGGGTCGTGCACACGCTCGGATGGCCGCTCGACAACCACACGGAAGGCGGCGGCTTTCTGTATCACGCGGCCAACCGGCAGGTCTTTCTCGGCCTGATCATCGCGCTCGATTACCGCAACCCGTACCTCCAGCCGTTCGACGAGTTCCAGCGCTGGAAGCTGCACCCCGTGATCTCGAAGACGCTCGAGGGGGGCACCCGCGTGGGCTACGGCGCCCGCGCGGTGAACAAGGGCGGCTTGCAGTCGCTGCCGAAGCTGACGTTCCCGGGCGGCCTCCTGGTCGGCTGCGACGCCGGCTTCCTGAACAACGTGAAGATCAAGGGCGCCCACACCGCGATCAAGACCGGCGCGCTCGCCGCCGAGACGGTGCACGCCGCGCTGGCGGCCGGCGACGCCGGGCAGGGCGACCTCGCCGACTTCGAGCAGCGGGTCCGGGCGTCCTGGGTGTACGACGAGCTGTACCGCGGCCGCAATTTCACGCCGGCGCTGGCGCGTTTCGGCACGTTCCTTGGCGCCGCGTTCACGTGGTTCGACCAGAACCTGTGCAGGGGCCGGCTGCCGTTCACCTTGCACAACACCGTCCCGGATCACGAATCGATCGACGAAGCCGCGAGCGCGACGCCGATCGACTATCCGCGGCCGGACGGCAAGCTGACGTTCGATCGCCTTTCCTCGGTGTTCCTCTCGAGCACGAACCACGAGGAAGACCAGCCGTCGCACCTGCTCCTGAAGGACCCGTCGCTGCCGATCGCCTACACGCTCCCGAAGTACGCCGAGCCGGCACAGCGCTACTGCCCGGCCGGGGTTTACGAGGTCGTGGAAGAGGGCGGCGGTCCCGTGTTCCGCATCAACGCGCAGAATTGCGTGCATTGCAAGACCTGCGACATCAAGGACCCGCCGCAGAACATCGTGTGGACCGTACCCGAGGGCGGCGGCGGCCCGAATTATACAAACATGTAGGAGCGGCGCTCGCGCCGCGACCGTGACACAGCCGCATCCCGCGGGAAAGACGCCACAGCCGGAACGAATGGCGTTTCCGCCGCGTCCGGGAAGTGCAAACCATTCGCGGCGCGAGCGCCGCTCCTACTTCGGCTGCATCCGGATCGCGCCGTCGACGCGGATGGTTTCGCCGTTCAGGTACGCGTTCTCGTAGATGAAGGCCACCGTCGCCGCATACTCCGCGGGCTGGCCGAGCCGCGGCGGGTACGGCACCTGCTTCGCCAGCGAAGCCTGAACCTCCTCCGGCATGCCGGCCATCATCGGGGTCATGAAGATGCCTGGAGCGATCGTGTTGACGCGTATGCCGAACTGCGCAAACTCGCGCGCGAGCGGCAGCATCATCGAGACCACGCCGCCCTTCGAGGCCGAGTACGCCGCCTGGCCGATCTGGCCCTCGTAGGCGGCGATCGATGCCGTACTGACGATGACGCCCCGGTCGCCGTTCGCGTCGGGTTCATTGTGCTGCATGAGCGCCGCGGCTTCCTTCGACATGTTGAAAGTGCCGATGAGATTCACCTGGATGACCCGGCTGAACTTCTCGCTCGGCCAGGGGCCGTCGCGGCCGACCGCGCGGCCCGCCGTCGCGATGCCGGCGCAATTCACGACCAGCGTGATGCCGCCCATGGCGTCGCTCGCAGCCGCCACGGCCGCGCGCACGGCAGTTTCGTCCGCCACGTCGCAATGCACGAACCGCGCCTGCGTGCCGAGCCTCTGCGCGCTCGCCTGCCCCTGGTCCTCGTTCACGTCGCACAGGGTGACCTGTCCCCCGGCGGCCACCACCCGTTCGGCGGTGGCGTAGCCGAGGCCCGAGGCCCCTCCGGTGATCACTGCTTTGGCGCTGGCGAGATCCATGGGCGTTCTCCGGTCGGTCGATGGCTGTCGATCAGTCGATTTCCACTGCGATCGCGACGGCCTCACCGCCGCCGAGGCACAGCGCGGCGATGCCGCGCGCAAGTCCGCGCGCGCGGAGCGCGTGCACGAGCGTCGTCGTTATGCGCGCGCCGGTGGCGCCGATCGGATGGCCGAGCGCACACGCGCCGCCGTTGACGTTGACCTTGTCACGATCGAGTTCGAGGTCGTGTATCGCCGCCATCGCGACGACCGCGAAGGCCTCGTTGATTTCGTAGAGGTCGACCGTGTCCGGGTTCCAGCCGAGCTGGTCGTGCAGCCGTGCGATGGCGGCCACGGGCGCCGTGGTGAACCACGCAGGCTCCTGCGCCGCGCCGGCATGGCCGACGATGCGGGCCAGTGGCCTGACGCCGCGCCGCGCCGCTTCGGCGGCGCTCATGAGCACGAGCGCCGCCGCGCCGTCGGAAATCGACGAGGAACTCGCGGCGGTGACCGTGCCGTCGGCGGCGAATGCCGGCTTAAGACCCGGGATCTTGTTGACGTCGACCGTGCCGGGCGTCTCGTCGCTGACGACGACGACGTCGCCTTTGCGCGCGGCGACCGTCACCGGCGTCACTTCGGCGGCGAACCGGCCATCGGCCACCGCGGCCTGCGCGCGCTCCACGGAACCGATCGCGAATTCGTCCTGCCGGTCGCGGGTGAAGCCGTACCTGCGGGCGGTGTTCTCCGCGAAATGACCCATCATCCGGCCTTCGTAGGGGTCCTGCAGCCCGTCGAAAAACATGTGGTCGAGCACTTCCTGGTGGCCCATGCGGTAGCCGGCGCGCGCCTTCGGCAGGAGGTAGGGTGCATTGCTCATCGATTCGAGCCCGCCCGCGATGACGACGTCCGCGCTGCCCGCGCGAATGAGGTCGTGGCCCAGCATGACGGCGTACAGGCCGGACCCGCACATCTTGTTGACGGTCACGCAGGGGAGGCTCACCGGGAGGCCCGCCGCCAGCACGGCCTGGCGCGCCGGCGCCTGGCCGAGTCCCGCGGACAGGACGCAACCCATGAGCGCCTGGCCGACGCCGTTCCCGTCGACGCCCGCATCGGCGACGGCGGCGGCAATGGCCGCGCCGCCGAGCGCGGTGGCGCTGGCGCCGGACAGCGCGCCCTGGAAGGCACCGATCGGGGTGCGGCGGGCGGCGGCGATGACGACGGCGTCGGCTGACATGACATTTCTCCACTGGAGTGACGGACGAGTGTCCCGGACGGCGTCCACGCAGGCGGTCCGGGAAAAGGCCCGCTACTTTCAAGGAAACCCGTTGCTTTGGCAACCGCCCGCGGGTGGCTGCCTGCCGGGCCGCGGCGGGGCGCCCCGGAGCGTGCCGCCGTTCGTGTACCGGGTCAGGCCGCCGGGCGCGGCGGCATCTCGAGGAGGGGCTCGCCCGCGGCCGCCGCGATCCGCGCCCTGGCAGCCTCGGCCAGGAGGCGGTGGTGCGCGAACGCGGCATCCTCCGGGAGAATCGGCTCGAGAATCTCGATCGTGAGCCGGGCGCGGCGGGGCAGCCGGCGGCCCGACGGCAGCAGGCGGCGCGTGCCGGTGATCGCCACCGGGACCACCGGCATCCCGCCACGCACGGCGGCGACGAACGCACCGGGGCGAAACGGACCGATCCCGGGCGGTGCCCGGAACGTGCCTTCCGCGAAGAAAGCCAGCGATTCGCCGTCTTTCGCCGCCTTCACGATCCGCCGTGCATCGCGCGCGCTGCCCGCGGCGGTGAATCGTTCGACGAAGCGCGAGCCGCCGCGCCGGAGGAGGAAGTGCGCTACCGGCACGTCGCGCATTTCGCCCTTGATGACGAACGAAAAGCGGGCCGGCAGGAAGCCCTTGAGCAGGGGGCCGTCGGCATAGCTCGCGTGGTTCGCGACGACCACAGAATGGCCGGGCGGCAGCCGTTCGAGCCCGGACACCGCCACGGGGACGGCCGAGAGCCGGAAGACGGCGCGGCTGGCCGCCATCACGAACCACTGGCGTGCGTGAATACCGGGAACAAGTGTGACGACGATCAGCGCAATGAAAGCGCACATCAGGAACACTAGCCAGGCGTAGACACCCCAGAGGCCTTGGACAAACCGTGTGACGTACTTCACGTTATGTTAAGGCCCTGGGCTTATTTGTGAACCCGGTCACGCCGGTCGGCTGGTGCACTAATGATACTTAAAATCCTGAAAAATCTGCGGGTTCGGCCGCAGGGTCGCTCGTGCCGGAACGATCCGGTACGAGAGCCGCTCCGGAGTCACTGAAGCAAACCATGGCCAGTACCAACGGTAACAAGCAGGATACGATCGTCGCCGGCCGCTCGGAACAGCTGGTCGACCGGTTCCTGGACGCCATCTGGATGGAGCGCGGGCTGTCGCAGAACACGCTCGGCGCCTACCGGGCAGACCTGATGACGCTCGGCCGCGGGTTGTCGGAGCACAACAAGTCCATCGACAAGGCGAACAAGGCCGACCTGCTCGCGTTCCTGGCAAAGCGGGTCGAGGACGGCGCGAAACCGCGCTCCACCGCGCGGCAGCTCTCCAGTTTCCGGCGGTTCTTCCGCTACATCATGCGCGAGGGGCTGCGCGATTCGGACCCTACCGCCGATATCGAGATGCCGCGCATCGGCCGGTCGCTGCCGAAGACGCTGACCGAGGACGAAGTCGACGCGCTCCTGCACGCACCGAACCCCGACGAGCCGCTCGGCCACCGGGACCGCACGATGCTCGAGCTCCTGTACGCCACCGGCCTGCGTGTTTCGGAGCTCATCAACCTCAGGCAGTCGCAGATCAACTTCAACCAGGGCGTCCTGCGCATCGTCGGCAAGGGCGACCGGGAGCGGCTGATCCCGCTCGGTGACGAGTCCCTGCGCTGGCTGCGAGACTTCATGGACGGGCCGCGCATGGAAATCCTGCTGGAGCGCCAGACGGATTACCTGTTCCCGACGCGCCGTGGCGACCGGATGACGCGGCAGGCGTTCTGGCACATCATCAAGCGCTATGCGGAGAAGGCCGGTATTGCGAAGAAGCTTTCCCCGCACAGCCTGCGCCATGCCTTCGCCACGCATCTCCTGAACCACGGCGCCGACCTGCGCGTGGTGCAACTCCTGCTCGGCCACAGCGACCTGTCGACGACCCAGATCTACACGCATGTCGCCCGGGAACGCCTGAAGGACCTGCACGGCGAGCACCACCCCCGCGGCTGACAGGGCCGCCCGGCCGGGTTGAAACGATTTCGAGCGGCGCGGGTCCGAGCGTTATCTGCTACACTTTTTGCGCCCTGGACCCTTACAGAAAATGTTGAACGCCCGCAGCCTGTCGACCCACGCCGCCCTCGGCCTGCTCATCCTCGCGACGCTGCCCGCAGGGGCCGACGACCTTGCCGCCGTCCGCGAACGGATCGCCGCGGAATTCGACATCATCGGCCCGGAACACGTGAGCCCGAGCCCCGTCGAGGGTTGGTACACGATTCAGAAGGGCACCATCGTCGCCTACGTGTCGGGCGACGCCCGCTACCTGTTGCAGGGCGACCTCATCGATCTCGACGCCCAGACGAACCTGACCGAGCTCGCGCGCGACGAGGCGCGCAAGGCGATGGTCGCCGGCCTCGGCGACGACGAAGTCATCACCTTCGCTCCCGAGGAGGTGAAGTACGAGGTCACGGTGTTCACCGACGTCGGCTGCACGTTCTGCCGGCGCATGCACGGCGAAATCGACAAGTACCTGGCGGCGGGCATCGCGGTCCGCTACGTCCTGTATCCGCGCAACGGTCCGGAATCGCCGGACTGGATCGAGTCCGAGAAGGTGTGGTGTGCCTCGGACCGAAATGCCGCGCTGACCGCGGCGAAACAGGACCGTCCGTTCCAGACGTCGGAGTGCGACGCGTCCATCGTGCAGGACCACTATTTGCTGGGGCGTGACGTCGGCCTTTCGGGGACGCCCGCCGTCGTGCTCGAGGACGGCACGCTCATCGCGGGCTACATACCGCCGGACATGCTAGCCGAACAGCTGGCTGAAACGGAGGCCGAAGCCGCCGCACGTAACCAGGCCGCCGCGCGCAAGTAGCGCCGCCTCGCTATCGCTGCAGGGCCCGCGTCCGCGGGCCAGCCGGGACCTACAGCCTGGCGCGCCGCAGTTCGTGGATATGCACGCCCCGGTTGGCGCCGCGGTCCTCGAGGTACTTCGTCAGCGCAAACCGCCCGCTCCGGAATGCCAGTTCGTCCCAGGGTATCTCGTCCGGCGCGAACAGCTGCGCATCCATGCTTTCCTCGCCCACACCGTAGCCGCCCGTCAGCCGGCCGGTGAAGAATATGTGGACCTGGCCGGCGTCGATGACGTCGATCGAGGCGAACATGTGCCCGATTTCCACTTCCGCCAGCGCCTCCTCGCGGGTCTCGCGCGCCGCGCCCTCAGCCAGTGATTCGCCGAGTTCCATGAAACCGGCGGGCACCGTCCAGTAGCCGAGCCGCGGCTCGATGGAACGCTTGCACAGCAGGATGCGCCCGTCCTTTTCGGCCACGCAGCCGACGACGATGAGCGGGTTCTGGTAGTGCACCGTTTCGCAGCGCTGGCAGACCCAGCGTTGGCGGGAATCATGGTCGGGCACGCGGCGCACCACTTCGGCCCCGCAGACCGGGCAGTATTTCATCGGCTGTTGCGTTCTCTGACGTTGCAAAGCTGGTACCGGGAGGGGGACTCGAACCCCCAAGGTGTCGCCACCGGTGGATTTTGAGTCCACTGCGTCTACCAGTTCCGCCATCCCGGCAGGGCTTCTGCGAGAGGCCCGGAAAGGCCTCGCGGCGCGGGCGACAGTATATGCGCGCCGTTCACGACCTGCCACAACCGGAGCCCCCACGGACGATGCAGGGACGCCGCCCGGCAGGCCTGCGACGCTTTTTTCGTACCCCGCATCTATGATGGCAGGTATGGCGAAGTTCGCGGATATCAACCTCGACGAGGCCGTCGTGCGGCGCGCGGCAGGCGGCGACGTCCGGGCGCACGAGATCATCTATCGCGCGTACTCGACGCCCGTGTACACGCTGTGCCTGAGGTTTACGAAGGCGCCGGCGCATGCCGAGGACCTCACGCAGGAAACGTTCATCGAGGTCATGCGGTCGATCGCCGGCTTTCGCGGCGAGTCGGCGCTCGGCAGCTGGATCCGCCGTATCGCGGTGACCAAGGCGCTCATGTTCCTGCGCTCGGCCTGGACGGCGCGCAGCCAGTCGTTCACCGACGACTGGGACGACGTGACGCCCGGCGACAACCTGAGCCATGGCATCTCGCGGCACCCGGACGACGCAATGGACCTCGATGCCGCGCTCGCGAGCCTCCCGGATGTCGCGCGGACCGTCGTGTGGCTCCACGACGTCGAGGGCTTCACCCACAAGGAGATCGCGGCGTACATGGGCAAGACAGAGAGTTTTTCGAAATCGCAGCTGTCCCGGGCTTACCAGCGGTTGAAGCCGCTGCTCGGACAGGCGGACGACGCACCCGAGGCGAGCGGCGCAGTGCTGCGAACCTACTGACCGACGGGCTATTGATAATGACGAGTATGGACGAACAGGGCGAGACGAGGACCGAAGAGATGATTTGCGGATTGACGGCGGACGAACGAACGGCGCTACTCGCGCGCCTCGCGAGCCTGCCGGAGACGATGCCGCCCCGCGCCGTGTGGCATCGCATCCGCGAGCAGGCCGAGGCGGAGGGGCTGCTGCGACGGCCCGCGTCGCCGCCGCGCACTTTGTACTGGGGTGCCGGCCTGGCTGCGGCCGTCGGCCTGGTGGCCGTCCTGGTCCTCGAGGAGCCGGCGGCCCCGACGTTCTCGCCGACGCCGGAAAACTACACCGTCAGCAACAGCCAGGCGGTCGATGCGCTTGCGGCGCTGATGGTGGAGTCGCGCCAGCTCGAAAACGACCTCAGGGCGCTGCCGGCCGAGCCGCGCGTGGTGCGCGCGGGTACGCAGGCGACGATCCTCGAGCTCGAGGAACGCATCGCGAGCATCGACCAGCAACTGAGCGACCCGGCGTCGGGCCTGTCGGCCGCCGATCGCGAGGTGTTCTGGCGTGAGCGCGTACGGCTGATGAAATTGCTGGTGGGGCTGCGTTATGCGCAAACGCAGCGAGCCGCCTTCTCGCCGGCCAGGCAAGGTCTTCCTGGAGCAGGAGTGGAATGACGATGAACACGGGAAGGACAGGATTGGTTGCCGCGGCGCTGATCGCCACGGGCGCATCGTGGGCCGGAGCCGCTGCTGCGCAGGGCGACGACGTGGTCGTCGTCGAAGAGCGCATCGTCGAGCCGGAGCGCGCCGTCGAGCCGGTGGACGAGGAATTCTCGCGGCAGATGCAGGAAGCGGAGAAACAGCTTGCCGCGGCGGCCCGCCGGGTCGCCGAACTGAGCAGCGAGCGCCTCGAGCGTTACGGTGACGGCCGCCAGTTCGTCTACGACCTGAACGAGCGGCCGCGGCTCGGCGTCAACATCGACGCCGACGATGACGGCGACGCGGTCGACGGCGTGAGCGTCGCGAGCGTCACGCCCGGCAGTGCGGCCGAGGACGCCGGTTTGCGCGCCGGCGACGTGATCACCGCGGTGAACGGCGAGTCGCTCGCCGCGGATTCGCAGAAGACGGCGAACAAGCGGCTGCTCGACTTCATGCGCGGCGTCGAAGAAGGCGACACGCTGTCTGTGACCTACCGGCGCGACGACAGGTCCGAGACGGTCGACGTCGAGCCCCGCCCGGTCAGGAGCAATGTGCTCGTCTGGGCGCCCGACGGCCGGAACTTCACGATGCCGCGGCCGCCGGAAGTCGTGCCGGCGCCGGTGGTCGTCGACCGCCTGCGCTATGCCTTCGGCGGCTGGGCCGGGGCGTGGGGCGACATGGAGGTCGTCGAACTCACCGCGGGGCTCGGCCGCTATTTCGGCACCGACGAGGGCCTGCTCGTGATCAGCGCGCCGAAGTCGAACGACCTGAAGCTCGAGGAAGGCGACGTGATCCAGAGCATCGACGGCCGCAAACCCGGCTCCGTCGACCACTGCATGCGCATTCTCGCCTCCTACCAGCCGGGCGAGTCGCTCGAGCTCAAAATCATGCGGGACCAGCGCCCCGAGACGCTGCGGGTCGCGATCCCGAAGCGCCCCGAGACGCGAACGAGCCGGGCCGCACCGGCGCCTGAACCGGCCGAGGCCCCCGCATCGCCGCAGGCCCGAGATACCGGCTGAACCGAGGCACGGCGGCTCCCGGCCGGCGCCGGGAAGGTGACAAGCATCGGTGCCGGCCGACCTCGGCCGCATGGGCGCTCTGCTACCCTGTGCGCCCATGCGGCTCGCCGACTACGACTACGCGCTACCCGGGCACCTCATCGCCCGCCATCCGCCGCCGGAGAGGCGCGCGAGCCGGCTGCTCGAAGTATCGGCTTCGCTGGGCGACCGGCGCTTCGCGGACCTGCCGGCGCTGCTCCGCCCGCACGACCTGCTCGTCTTCAATGACACACGCGTCATTCCCGCGCGGTTGTCCGCGCACAAGCCGACCGGCGGCCGGGTCGACATCCTCGTAGAACGCGGGCTGTCGGCGGACGCGGCGCTCGTACACCTGCGCGCGAGCAAGACGCCCAAAGCCGGGGCCGTCCTCGAATTCGCGGACGGCGTGACGGCGACGCTGCTTGGCAGGCAGGGCGACCTGTTCCACCTGCGCTTTTCCGCGCCGCTCGATTCAGTGCTCGCGGCACAGGGCGAGGTGCCGCTGCCGCCGTACCTGGAGCGCGCCGCGACCGCCGACGACACGGAGCGCTACCAGACCGTGTACGCGCGCAATCCGGGCGCCGTCGCCGCGCCGACCGCGGGCCTGCATTTCGATACGCGCATGCTCGAGGAGACCGCGGCGATGGGCGTCGGGCATGCCTGGGTGACGTTGCACGTCGGTGCCGGGACGTTCCAGTCGCTGCGGGCGGAACACGTGGAGGCGAACCGCCTGCACAGCGAGCGCGTGCGCGTGACGGCCGAAGTCTGCGAGCAGGTGCGCGCCGCGGTCGCAGCGGGCGGGCGCGTCGTGTGCGTCGGCACGACGGCAGTACGCGCACTCGAGAGCGCTGCGGCAAGCGGCGTACTCCTGCCCTGCGACGGGGAAACGGAGCTCTTCATCCGGCCCGGGTACCGGTTCCGCACGGTCGATGCGATGCTCACGAACTTCCACCTGCCGCAGTCGTCGCTGCTGCTGCTCGTCGCTGCGTTCGGCGGCCGGGAGCGCGTGCTCGCGGCGTACCGGCACGCGGTGCGGGCGGAGTACCGTTTTTTCAGCTACGGTGATTGCATGTTCCTGACGCCG
>DASUOE010000238.1:0-2218 GCA_036276805.1 Woeseiaceae bacterium
AGAAGCCGCAATTTCCGTAGAAACTATGGGAATTCATCCCAGCCAACGCCCCACATTGGCATCCCGACGCCCTCCCCCTACACTAGCGCCTCGCGAGGCGCGCCTCGCCAACGAACTCCGGGGGACGCATGAAGAGACGACATTTCGTCGGCGGGCTTGCGGCTGCGGCCGGGATGGCCGCCTGTAGCCGCGAGAACGGGGAGACTGCTGCCGGCGGCAGCGCCGCGGCCGAAAGTTTCGAATGGACTGCCGTGACGTCATGGCCGCCGAAGTACCCCGGCCTCGGCATCGCCATGGACAACCTGGCGGAGCGGATACGGGCGGCGTCCGGCGGCCGCCTCACCATCAAGGTGTACGCCGGCGGCGAGCTGGTGCCGCCGTTCGAAGTCTTCGACGCCGTCAGCCGCGGCACGGCGGAATGCGGTCACGGCGCGGCCTATTACCACAAGGGCAAAGTCGACGCCGCGCAATTCTTCACCTCCATTCCGTTCGGTCTCAACGCCCACGAGATGAACGGCTGGCTGTATTACGGCGGCGGCCTCGATCTCTGGCGCGAGCTCTACGCCCGGTTCGACCTCGTCCCGTTTCCCTGCGGCAACACCGGCGCCCAGATGGGCGGCTGGTTCAACCGTGAAATTCGCTCCGTCGCCGATCTCGAAGGCCTGAAGATGCGCATCCCGGGTCTTGGCGGCGAGGTCCTGCGCCGCGCGGGCGGCACACCCGTCACGCTGCCCGGCTCGGAAATCTTCACCTCCCTCAAGACCGGCGCGATCGATGCGACGGAATGGGTCGGCCCCTACAACGACGTCGCATTCGGCCTGCACAAGGCGGCCCGCTATTACTACTACCCCGGGTGGCAGGAACCCGGGCCGACACTCGAGTTCATCGTGAACCGGGAGGCCTGGGAGGCCCTGCCGGCCGACCTCAAGGCCCTCGTCGAGACCGCGGCACAAGCCATCAACCTCGACATGACGGCGGAGTACATGCACGGGAACGCCACGGCCCTGCGCCAGCTCGTCGACGACCCGAACGTCGAACTGCGCCGTTTCCCCGACGATGTCATCGCACGCCTGCGTGAAGTGACGGACACGGTCATTCGGGAACTCGTGGAACGGGATGCGGCAGCCGCCAGGGTATTCGAGTCCTTCGACGCGTACCGCCGGGCGTCCGACGAAAACCAGCGGATCAGCGAGATGGCGTTCCTCGAGGCCCGGGCGGGCTCTGCCGGGACACGTAACTAGCCCCCGTAAATCCGGTTCGGCAGCCACGTGGCGAGTCCCGGGAAGATCGCCAGCATGACGAGCAGCAGGAGCTGGATCGCGACGAAGGGCACGACGCCTCGGTAGATCTGGCCCGTCGTCACCTCCGGCGGCGCGACCCCGCGCAGGTAGAACAGCGCGAAACCGAACGGCGGCGTCAGGAACGACGTCTGAAGGTTGACGGCGATCATGACACCGAGCCACACGGGATCAAGGCCCATCGCCAGCAGGACCGGCGCAACGATCGGCACCACGACGAACGTGATCTCGATGAAGTCGAGCACGAAGCCGAGCAGGAACATCACGAGCATGACGACCAGCATTGCGCCGACGACGCCGCCAGGCAGGTCCTGGAGCAAGGCGTGGACGCCCTCGTCACCGCCGTAGCCGCGAAACACCAGCGAGAAGATCGACGCACCGACGAGGATCAGGAACACCATGCTGCTGATCCGGAGCGTGGCGCGCATGATCTCGCGCACGCGGGTGAGATCGAGCTGCCGGCGCAGGGCGGCAAGCAGCAGGGCACCCATCCCGCCGACGCCGGCGGCCTCGGTCGGCGTCGCGAGCCCGAGGAGGATCGAACCAAGCACGGCCAGGATGAGAAACAGCGGGGGGAGCAGCGCGTGCGCCACGCGCCTCGCCGACACCGGCTGCTCCACGGGATGCGCGGGCATGCGCGCCGGTTGGAACAGCGCCGTGCCGAACAGGTACAGGATATACAGGCCAACGAGCAAAAGGCCCGGGACGAGTGCACCCGCGAACAGATCGCCGACCGAGACCGTCTTAGGCGAGTAAATACCCATGCCGAGCTGTGCCTGCTGGTACGCGGTCGTCAGCACGTCGCCCAGCATGACGAGGATGATCGACGGCGGGATGATCTGCCCGAGCGTGCCCGATGCGCAGATCGTGCCGGTGGCGATGGCGGGCGCGTAGCCGCGCTTCAGCATCGTCGGCAGCGA
>DASUOE010000239.1:0-3291 GCA_036276805.1 Woeseiaceae bacterium
CAGGGGCCGGCGCGGGTCCTCGCGCATGTTGAATACATGCCACAACTGCGCGAACGCAAGGGTGCAGAACGACACGGTTACGGCGGCGCGCGCATCGAGGCCGAGCCATGCCGTCGCAGTGGCCATGGCCGCGAGCACGGTGCAGGAGATGAGCAGGCCGTTCAAGCCCACGCGCCACCAGTGCACGCGGGTCAGGACCGGTTCGTTCGCCGGGCGTGGCGGGCGGGTCATGCTGTCCCGGGCCGCGGGTCCGACGCCCAGCGCCAGCGCGGGAAAGACATCGGTGACGAGATTCAGAAACAGGATCTGCAATGGCAGCAGCGGAAGCGGTGCGCCGGCGAGGGTCGCGAGCGTGACGACCAGCACTTCGCTGATATTGCAGGACAGCAGGTAGACGACGAATTTGCGGATGTTGTCGAAGATGGCACGACCGTGATTCACGGCAGCTACGATCGTGCGGAAGTCGTCATCCAGCAGGACCATCGCGGCCGCCTCTTTCGCCACGGCGGTACCGCGCAGTCCCATGGCGATGCCGATGTCCGCTTTCTTGAGGGCAGGGGCATCGTTCACGCCGTCGCCCGTCATCGCCACGACATTGCCGCCCTGCTGGAAATGCTCGATAAGCCGGAGCTTCTGCTCCGGCGTCACCCGTGAGAAGACGCGCGCCCGTGACGCTTCACCGGGCCCGAGAGCGGCGAGCGCGCCGTCGAGGTCCGGCCCGGAAACGCACTGCCTATCGTCCACCGATCCGTCCACCGATCCGTCGACCGATCCGTCGACCGACCTGTCGACCGACCCGTCGGCGGACGCATCGAGCAGCCCGATTTCCCGGGCGATGTGGCGTGCCGTGGCCGCGTGATCGCCCGTCACCATGACGACGCGTATTCCTGCGGCGCGGCATTGCGCGATCGCCTCCGCGATCCCCGCCCGTGGCGGGTCCTCGAACCCGACGATGCCGAGCAGGCCTAGGTCTGCATAAACCTCGGCGTCCGGGTCGCTCACGGTTTTCTGCGCGAGCGCGAGCGTGCGCAGGCCCTCGGCGCCGAACGCCGCTGCCGCTTCGAGCCAAGCGGCGCGCTCGGCGGCGCTCAGCACCTCGGTCCCGCCGTCCGCCGCGCTCTCGACGCACAGAGGCAACACCGCCTCCGGAGCGCCTTTCACCGCTACGTATGCCCCGCTGGCGCGGCGGTGCACGGTCGCCATCAGTTTCGTCTGCGGGTCGAAGGCGACTTCCCGCAGCTCCGGCATCTGCTCGAGCAGCCGGTTGCGCCGGATACCGTAGCGTGCGGCCGCACGGAGCAGCGCGACTTCCATCGGGTCGCCGACCGCCACCGCGTCCGCGCCGCCGTCCGACGTCAGCGCGGCGTTGCCGCAGAGCGCCGCGACGGTCAGGAGGTCTTCGATATCCCTGCCCGGTGTCGCGGCGTGGCCGCCGAAGAACTCCGTCGCTCCCGTCCGCGCGTACCGGCCCGAGGGGGTTTGCACTGCCGTTACCGTCATGCTGTTTTCGGTCAGCGTGCCGGTCTTGTCCGTCAGTATCATGCTGGTGGCGCCCAGGGTCTCGACCGCGGACAGGCGGGATACCAGTGCACGGTGGCGGGCCATGCGCCACATGCCGCGCGCGAGCGCCATCGTCGCAACGACCGGCAGGCCCTCCGGGATGGCGGCGACGGCGAGTGCGATGGCCACCTCGACGGCCAGGTAGACGTCGCGCCCGGCCAGGACGCCGCCTGCGGCAAGGAGGACGGCCAGGGCCAGCACGGCCCACGCAAGCTGGTTGCCGAGGGCGTTCAGGCGCTTCTCCAGCGGCGTCTCCTGCGGCGCCGACGCGAGGACGAGCTCGAAAATGTGCCCGAACTCGGTGTCCCGGCCGGTTCCGCACACGACGCCGATGCCGCTGCCGCGCGTCAGCGCCGTGCCCTTGAATACCATGTTGCGCCGATCGGGCAGGGACGTGTCGGCCGGCAGCGCCTCGACGGACTTGGCGACCGGCAGGGATTCACCCGTGAGCGTCGATTCGTCGGCCTGCAGCTTGGCGGCTTCGACGAGCCTGAGGTCGGCCGTGACGACGTCGCCGCCGTCCAGCACGACGATGTCCCCCGGCACCAGCGCCTCTGCCGGCACCAGCCGGGCCTCGCCGTCGCGAATGACGCGCGTCGCCACGACGCCGAGGCGGCCGAGCGCTTCCATGGAGCGCACGGCGCGCCACTCGGTCAGGAAGCCGATCAACGTGTTGATGGCGATTACGACGAACACGGCCAGCGCTTCGACGCGGTGTCCGAACAGGAGGGCGAGGCCGCCGGCGGCGAGTAGCAGCACGACGACAATGCTTCGCAACTGGTCGAGAAGGATTGCAGGAGCGCGCCGCCGACTGCGTGCCTTTAGCTGGTTCGGGCCGTGGCGCGCGAGGCGTGCCTCGGCCTCGCCGGTCGCGAGGCCGGTCGCCGGATTGCTCCCGAGTCGGGCCAGTACTGCCTCGGCGGTGCACGACCAGGCGTCGGGACAGGTTGGCGGGCGCGTGATCATGTCGCATCCATTGCCCTGTATCGCCACAGCGGACAATCTCGTCAACTGAAGACCGAAGTCGAATGACGCCGGACAAGCTTCAGTGTCTTAGATACACCAATATTCGTGTCTGAGATACACTAGCTGCCATGGGCTATACGTACGAGTACCCGCACCCGGCCGTCACCGTGGACGTCATCGTGTTCACCGTGGCCGAAGAGGCGCGACTCGAGGTTCTGCTCATCCGGCGGGCGCAGTACCCGTTCGAGGGGATGTGGGCGATGCCCGGCGGCTTCGTCGGCATCGACGAGAGCCTCAAGCGGGCCGCCTGGCGGGAACTCAAGGAAGAAACGGGCGTGCGGGCGGCATCGCTCCAGCAGCTCGGCGCGTTCGGGCACCCGGACCGCGATCCGCGCGAGCGCATCATCACCGTGGTGTACTACTCCGCGATACCGTACGGAGAGCTTCGGTTCCGCGCCGACAGCGACGCCGCGGACGCCGCGCTCTTCGACGTCGCGGCGTTGCCCCGGCTCGCCGCGGATCACAACATGATCATCGGACGCGCCGTCGAGCGGCTGCGGCAGCAGGGCGCGGACCTGTCCTTCGCGCTGCGCTTCCTGCCCGGAACCTTCACGATGGCCGAGTACCGCAGCGCGGCGGTATGCGTCCTCGGCAGGCCGCTTGACAAGCGCAACTTCGGCCGGAAAGTCCGTCACGGCGGCTGGATCGAAGCGACCGGGGAGCATCGGAATTCGGCCGGTCACCGGCCCGCCGCCCTCTATCGCC
>DASUOE010000240.1:0-12468 GCA_036276805.1 Woeseiaceae bacterium
GCATGCCGATCCCGCGCTCGCGCGCTCGGTCGGCTTCGAGCAGCCCATCCTGCACGGTCTTTGCACCTACGGCATAGCCTGCCACGCAATCCTGAAGACGATCTGCAGCTACGACCACACCCTGATCTGCGGCCTCGACGCGCGCTTCTCCGCGCCCGTGCTGCCGGGCGACACCATTGCCACGGACATGTGGCAGGACGGCAACGTCGTGTCCTTCCAGTGCCGCGCCGTCGAGCGCAACGTCGTGGTCGTGCGCAACGGCAAGTGCACGCTCACGGTGGATTGAATCGTGCCGAGCCTGTCTCTCGAGATTACCGGCCACGTGGCGACGGTGCGCCTCAACCGCCCGGAAAAGCGCAACGCCATCCACCTGCCGATGTTCGAGGAGCTCGCCGACTGCGGCCGGGAACTCTGCGCGGCGCCGGGCGTCCGCGCCGTCGTGCTTGCAGGGTCCGGCGAGGCGTTCTGCGCCGGACTCGACACGGCGCTGTTCGCCACGGTGGATTCGGCGATGCTGGGTGCGCTGCTCGAGCCGCGGCAGGGCTCCCCGGCCAACCTGTTCCAGGCCGCGGCATGGACCTGGCGCGACCTGGCGGTGCCCGTCGTCTGCGCGCTGCACGGTGTCGTTTACGGGGCGGGCCTCCAGGTGGCGCTCGGAGCGGACATCCGGATCGCCGCGCCGGCAACGCGCTTCTCGATCAGGGAGGTGGCCTGGGGCCTGGTGCCGGACATGGGACTTTGCGTGCTGGCACGCGGCCTCGTGCCGCCGGACGCGCTGCGCGAACTGGCCTATACCGGGCGCGTTTTCGACGCCGCCGAGGCCCTTCGCCACCGCTTCGTGACGAGGCTCGAAGACGAGCCCCTGGCGGCGGCAGAAGCTGTCGCGGCCGCCATCGCGGCGCGGTCGCCGGACGCCGTCCGCGCGATGAAACGCCTGTTCGCCGAGGGCCTGCTGCTCCCGGCGGCCGAGGCGCTCCGCCTCGAGGCGGACCTCCAGGCGGGCCTCATCGGCACGCCGAACCAGCGGGAGGCGGCTCTGGCCAACGCGGAGCGGCGTGAGCCGGACTTCGACTGAACCCGGCCGAGGCGCCGGCCCGCGACGGTTGCCGCAGGAACTTTGCACGCCGGGGCGGACTCAAAGACAATGTTGCAAATACGTTGCGATCCTCCCGTATCCGTGCGAGCCGGCTTGAGCCAACCCGCCATCCTCATTGCCGTCCTGGCCGGCTGCTTGATCACGGGCCCGGCGGGCGCCCAGTCGTCGGGCGGCTTTTTCGGCAGCCGTTTCGACAGCGGCATGCTCGCCATCCAGGAGAAAGTCGAAGCGCTCTACCAGCAGGGCGAGTACGAGCGCGCGCTGTTCATTTACGAGAACGAGCTGGCGCCGCTCGGCGACAAGTATGCGCAATACATGGTCGGCTTCATGCACCTGACCGGCACCGGCGTTCCCGAGGATGCGATCGAGGCGTCGGCCTGGTATCGGCTGGCGGCAGAACGCTCGTACCCGGAGTTCGTCGCGGTGCGCGACCGGCTTCTCGAAGCCTTCAGCGAGCCGGACCTGTTGAACTCCGACCAGCAGTACCGCGCGTTGCGGCGCAAATATTCCGACCTCGTCATCCTGGAACGACTCATCCGCGAGGACCTGAGGCTCCTCGAGCCGAGCACCGGTTCGCGCCTCGCCGGCTCGAACAGCGCGATCACGGTCCTCGAGCCGCGTTCCGGAAAGGTCGTGCCGGTCGAACAGGTGCAGTCCAGGGCGCGGCAGCGCATCGAGGAGCGGCTCGACCTGATCGATGCGATGATCGAGCCCGATAAAGTCGAAACGGACGTCGACCGGCTCGACCTCGACGTCCTGAGGCAGCAGATCGACGCCGCCCTCGAGCGCATCGACGATCGTTAAGTGTCTCGCCCGACCGTTGAATCCGCGGGTGAATCAGCGGGGGCGCGGGCACGCCGCCCGTCGTCCCGGTGCTCCTTGCCCGGCGCGGCGAGGCCCGCCGACAGGATCTCGGGAAATTCGCGCACGACATGGCTCGCCTGCTCGGCGTCCCCGTGAAACCACTTCGGTATCCAGTTGATCGCGCCCATGATCGCGTTGCCGGTCATGCGGATGTCGCAGGGGCGGATGCTGCCGTCGGCGATGCCTTCGGCGAGCAGCTTCTCGAAGGCCGCGCCGTGCCGGCGCGAAAGGGCGAGGATCTCCTCCCGGTGCGCAGGCTCGAGGGAGGGGATTTCGCTCATGATCGCGACCGGGCCGCGTTCGCCGACCATGCCCGCGACGTGCGCCCCGAGGTAACGGCGCACCTTGTCGAGGCCGGTCGAGCCCTCGCTCACGGCGGCGGCCAGCGCCTCGCGACCGACCTCGGCGGCGCGCACGTAGCAAAGGTAGACGAGTTCTTCCTTGTTGCGGACGTAGTAGTAGAGCGCGGCGTCCGTGAGCCCGAGCCGCGCGGCCACGTCCTTGAGCGAGGTACCGCTGTAGCCCTTCTCGTTGAAGCAATGGGCCGCCGCCCTGAGCATCCTGTCCCGCTTGAGGGCAAAGCGCGATTCGTCGGCGGGCGTCGGCACGGAGCCGGGGCCGATGCGTACCGGACGATCGTTGACGGGGCGGGGCATGGACAATATTCTAATCTAGATTAAAATCAACTGCCGGTCTGCCGAACCTGCCGGCTGCGGCCCGGGTGCCTGGCCAGGCAGACTTTGCGGCCGAAAACGAGTGCCACTGCCGGGGACGACGACCTTTTTGTGTCTCCCTGGCCGGTTTCTTACGGGCCGCCGGCGGCGGATCGGCCCGGCCGGCCTGCCACGCCGTTCGTCCCGGAGGGCTTTGCATGAGTTCGGTAGCCAGCAACCTGCCAGGAACGTCCGACGAGCCGAAGCGTGCGCCGCTGCGATTCGTCACGGCGGCCTCGCTGTTCGACGGCCACGACGCCGCCATCAACATAATGCGCCGGCTCATCCAGGCCCGCGGTACCGAAGTAGTTCACCTCGGCCACAACCGAAGCGTGGACGACATCGTGCGCGCCGCCATCCAGGAAGATGCGGACGGCATCGCGATCAGCTCCTACCAGGGCGGCCACAACGAGTTCTTCCGCTACATGATCGACCGGCTGCGGGACGAGGGCGCCGGCCACATCCGCGTGTTCGGCGGCGGCGGCGGAACTATTACGCCCGAGGAAATCCGGGAGTTGATGGCTTACGGCGTCGAGCGCATCTATCACCCGGACGACGGCATGGAACTCGGGCTCGACGCGATGATCGACGACCTCGTCGCCCGTACGCTCGCTGCACGCCAGCAGAGTCCTCTGCAGGCTGCGGGCGAAGGCGCCGCGGCGATCGACGTCGCGCGCACGATTTCGGCCATCGAGGAAGGCGCGTTCGACGATGCGGCCCTGGAGAAACTGCGCAAGAGCTGGCGCCTGCGTGCCGGCCGCGTCCCGGTCATCGGCATCACGGGCACCGGCGGCGCCGGCAAGAGCAGCGTGACGGACGAGATCCTGAACCGCTTCCTAGCCGCCTTTCCCGGCGTGCGTATCGCGGTGCTCGCCGTCGACCCGACGCGCCGCAAGACCGGCGGCGCGCTCCTCGGCGACCGCATCCGCATGAACTCGCTGCGGTCCGAGCGCGTCTTCATGCGTTCCATCGCGACCCGGCGCCAGCATCTCGCCACGGGCGCCATGCTCGGCGACCAGATCCTGTACCTGAAGTCGCTCGGCTTCGATCTCGTGATCGTCGAAACCGCGGGTATCGGCCAGAGCGACAGCGAAATCGTCGACCTCGTGGACTTTTCGCTGTACGTCATGACGAGCGACTACGGCGCGGCGAGCCAGCTCGAGAAAATCGACATGCTCGATTTCGCCGACATGATCGTTCTGAACAAGTACGACAAGCGCGGCGCGGAGGATGCGCTGCGCGACATTCGCAAGCAGTGGAAGCGCAATCACCTCGCCTTCCGTGCGGACGATGACGACGTGCCCGTTTATCCGACGATCGCGAGCCAGTTCAACGACCCCGGTATCACGTGGATGTTCGCGGAGCTTTGCCGCCGGCTGCGCGAAGCTCTGGGCCTCGAATCCGGTTTCGACCCCGGACTCGACACGAGCCAGCGCGAACCGCGTGCGATGGCCGTCATCCCGGGGAACCGCACGCGTTACCTCGCCGAGATTGCGGAGCAGGGCCGGGAGGTGAATCGCCACTGCGAGGAGCAGGCAGGGATCGCCGGCCGCCTGCAACACCTGTACCAGTCGCTCGCCATCCTTGGCGACGAGCGGTTGCCTGCCGCATTCGCCGGCTACGAGGCGGCGGCGCTCACGGAGTCCGGCGATCTCAGCCTGCTGACGTTGCGGCAGCGTTACCAGGAAACGCTGGGCGAACTGACGGAGGAGTCGGTCCGCCTGTTGGTGGAATGGCCTGAGGTCAGGGCCGGCGTGACGGACGACAGCTACCGGTACACCGTGCGCGGGCGCGAGTTCACCGGCAGCAACTACCGCGAATCCTTGAGCCGGCAGAAAATCCCGAAGATCGCGGCGCCTCGCTATGCGGACTGGGGCGAATTGCTGCGTTTTCTCACCCGGGAAAACCTGCCGGGTCGCTACCCGTACACGGGCGGCGTGTTTCCGTACCGACGCCTCGGCGAGGATCCGACGCGCATGTTCGCCGGCGAGGGGACCCCTGAGCGCACGAACCGGCGGTTCCACTACCTGTCGCAGGGGCAGGATGCCGCGCGGCTGTCCACGGCTTTCGACTCGGTCACGCTCTACGGCGAGGACCCGCACGAGCGTCCGGACATATTCGGCAAGGTCGGCAATTCCGGCGTATCGATTGCCACCGTCGACGACATGAAAAAGCTGTACTCCGGTTTCGACCTGAGTGCGCCGACGACGTCCGTGTCGATGACGATCAACGGCCCGGCGCCGATGATCCTCGCATTCTTCATGAACACGGCGATCGACCAGCAGGTCGAGAAGCACCTGCGCCAGACGGGCGGCTGGGACGCGGCGCAGCCGACGATCGACGCCTGGTTCGAAGGCCGGTTCCGCCCGGTATATTCGGGGGACCTCCCGCCCGGCAACGACGGACTGGGCCTCGGGCTGCTCGGCATATCCGGCGACCGGCTGGTGGACCGGGAAACCTACGCACGCATCCGCGCGGCGACGCTCGCAAGCGTGAGGGGCACGGTGCAGGCCGACATCCTGAAGGAAGACCAGGCACAGAATACCTGCATCTTCTCGACCGAGTTCGCGATGAAGATGATGGGCGACGTCCAGCAGTATTTCATCGATCACGACGTGCGCAACTATTACAGCGTTTCGATCAGCGGCTACCACATTGCCGAAGCCGGGGCGAACCCCATCTCGCAGCTCGCATTCACGCTCGCGAACGGCTTCACGATCGTCGAGTACTACCTCGCGCGCGGCATGGACATCGACGCCTTCGCGCCGAACCTGAGCTTTTTCTTTTCCAACGGCATGGATCCGGAGTACACGGTCATCGGCCGGGTTGCCCGCCGGATCTGGGCGCGCGCGATGCGGGAGCGCTACGGGGCGGGAGCACGGTCCCAGATGCTCAAGTACCATGTCCAGACGTCCGGGCGGAGCCTGCACGCGCAGGAGATCAGCTTCAACGACATCCGCACGACACTGCAGGCGCTGTACGCGTTGTTCGACAACTGCAACAGCCTGCACACCAATGCCTACGACGAAGCCATCACGACGCCGACCGAGCAATCGGTCCGCCGCGCCGTCGCCATCCAGCTCATCATCTCCCGCGAGCTGGGCCTGAATTTCTGTGAAAATCCGTGGCAGGGTTCGTTCATCATCGACCAACTGACCGATCTCGTCGAGGAAGCGGTGTATCGCGAATTTGAGCGGATCTCGGAACGCGGCGGCGTCCTCGGCGCGATGGACACCATGTACCAGCGCGGCAAGATCCAGGACGAGAGCTTGTACTACGAGAGCCGCAAGCACGACGGCTCCCTGCCGATCATCGGCGTCAACACCTTCCTGCCGAAAAAAGGCCGTGAGGACGAGGTTCACGAACCGGAGCTCATCCGTTCCTCGGACGCCGAGAAAGAAGACCAGATCCGCCACGTGCGCGAGTTCCAGTCCCTGCACCAGGACGACTGCGGCCCGGCCCTGAAGCGCCTGCAGAAGGTCGCGGCGGAACGGGGTAACGTATTTGCCGAGCTCATGGAGACGGTGAAGACGAGTTCCCTCGGCCAGATATCGGCCGCACTCTACGATGTCGGCGGGGAATACCGCCGCAATATGTAAGCACCGTCGGCGCACGGCCGAAACCTCGACACGGGAAACATCCATGGGCGATACCGTCAACTACTCGACCGAAGGCGCGGTTGCGATCATCGCAATGAACCGGCCCGATGCATTGAACGCGTTCACGAGCGGGCTGTGCGCGGAATTGCTCGACGCGTTCGAACGGGCGGGCGCCGACAACGCCGTGCGCGCCGTCGTACTGACCGGCGAGGGGCGGGCATTCAGCGCCGGCGCCGACCTGAAGGCCGGCCTCGAGGGCGACCGCAGCGTACGCGCACGGCTGCATTACGAATACCGGCCCGTGCTGACCGCGATCGAGCAGTTGCCGAAGCCGGTCATCGCGGCCGTGCCGGGGTTCGCCGCCGGCATCGGGTTGTCATTCGCGTTATGGTGCGATCTCGTCATCATGGCGGACGACGCATTCCTGTTGTCGCCGTTCGCGACGATTTCGCTCGTTCCGGACGGCGGCGCGAACTGGCTGCTCGTTCGCCAACTCGGCTACCATCGCGCCTACCAGCTGTGCGTCGAGGCGGAGCGGATCGGCGCGGACCGGTGTGTCGAACTCGGGCTCGCGAACCGCGCCGTGCCGGCCTCAGGGCTCCGCGCCGCCGCGGTGGCCTGGGCCGGACAGCTGGCGGGGCGCGCGCCGCTGGCACTCGCGGCGACGAAGAGAGTCATGCGCGCTGCGATGGACCACGACTGGGCGAGCTGTTTCGGTCTCGAGGCCGAGTTGCAGGAGCAGCTGCGCGCCTCCGCCGACGCGAAGGAAGGCGTCAGTGCCTTCTTCGAGAAGCGGCCGCCGCAGTTTAGCGGCCGGTAGGGAGCGCAGACCGCGATGGAAAGATTCATTTTCGAGGATGAGCACGAGATGTTCCGCGACAGCGCGCGGAGCTTCATGCAGAACGAGATCGGGCCGCACAGCGATCGCTGGCACGAGCAGGGCATCGTCGATCGCGACGCGTTCCTGAAGGCCGGCGAAATGGGCTTTCTCCTGATGTGGGCCGACGAGAAGTATGGCGGCGCCGGCGTCCCCGACTTCCGCTACGAGCAGATACTGATCGAGGAAAACGCGCACCACGGCGATGCCGGGTTCTTCATGACGCTGCATTCGCGCCTCGTCGGCCCGTACATCGGCACGTTCGGCACAGACGAACAGAAGGCCCGCTGGCTGCCGAAGTGCATCACCGGCGAGCACATCCTCGCCGTGGCGATCACCGAACCGGGGGCCGGCAGCGACGTCGCCGGCATCCGCACCCGCGCCGAGGACAAGGGGGAGCATTACCTGCTGAACGGCTCCAAGACATTCATCTCGAACGGCATCAATGCCGACCTCGTCGTCGTTGTGGCCCGTACTGACCCCGCCAATCCGCGCGGGCTGTCGTTGTTCGTCGTCGAACGGGGCATGGACGGTTTCGAGCGCGGCAAGAACCTGAGGAAGATGGGCCTGAAAAGCCAGGACACCGCCGAGTTGTTCTTCAACAACGTCCGCGTGCCGAAGGACAACCTGCTCGGCGAGAAGAACCGCGGCTTCTATCACCTGATGCACGCACTCGCGGAGGAGCGCCTGCTCGGCGCCTGCGGGTACCTCGCGTCCGCCGAGGCGGCATTCAATCTCACCATTGACTACGTCCGCGAACGCAAGGCATTCGGCCAGGCGGTGGCGGACTTCCAGAACACCCGTTTCCGGCTCGCCGACATGAAGACGGAAATCGACGTCGGCTACGCGTTCATCGACCGGTGCGTTGAGTCGCACAACCGGGGGCGGCTTTCGGCCGAAGACGCCGCGAAGGCGAAACTCTGGACGAGCGAGCTCGAAGGCCGCGTGACGGACGAGGGCGTGCAGCTGCACGGCGGCAACGGTTACATGGACGAGTACAAGATCAGCCGGCTGTACACGAACGCCCGCGTGTCGCGCATCTACGCAGGCAGTTCGGAGATCATGCGCGAGATAATCGCCCGTTCGCTCGGTCTCGATCCCCGCCGGAAGGGCCGGTCCGGCCGGGCGGACGCCGCGTGAGCGCGCGGGTCGCGTTTCTCGGGCTCGGCGTGATGGGCGGCCCGATGGCCGGCCATCTCGTGCGTGCGGGTCACGACGTCGTCGTATACAACCGTACCGAGGCGAAAGCCGCGGCGTGGCTCGAGCGCCATGCAGGGCGTGCCGCGACGACGCCGGGAGCCGCTGCGGCGGGCCGCGACTTCGTGTTCGTCTGCGTCGGCAATGACGACGACCTCCGCTCGATCATGTACGGGCCGGACGGGGTGCTGGCCGCGGTGGCCGACGACGCCGTCGTCGTGGACCATACGACGACCTCGGCCGACGTGGCGCGCGAGGTCTACGAACGCGCCGCGGCGGCGGGCGCGGCGTTCATCGACGCGCCGGTCTCCGGCGGCGAGGCGGGCGCCGTGAATGGCAGTCTCACGGTGATGGCGGGCGGCGACATCGACGCACTTGCCAGGGCAAAGCCGGTCATCGCGGCCTACGCGAAGGCGGTCACCCGAATCGGGCCGGCCGGCGCCGGGCAGCTCGCGAAGATGGTCAACCAGATCTGCATCGCCGGCGTCCTGCAGGGACTGGCCGAGGGCCTCGATTTCGCCCTGCGCGCGGGGCTCGACCCCGCCGCCGTGATCGACGCGATAGGCAACGGTGCCGCCCAGTCCTGGCAGATGGACAATCGCTGGCGCACGATGGTGGACGGGAAGTTCGACTTCGGTTTCGCGGTCGACTGGATGCGCAAGGACCTGGGCTTCGCCATCGACGAGGGCCGCCGCAACGGCGCCCTGCTCGAACTCGCAGGGCTCGTCGACGCTTACTACGCCGAGGTGCAGGCGATGGGCGGGGCGCGCTGGGACACCTCGAGCCTCATCGCCCGCCTGCGGCGGATGTAGCCCGCGGCGCGGCCGCCGGCGGCGCGGCGCTGCCCGCCCGGTCCGGTGCTATACTCGCGACTTCCACAGGGGTGGTCATCCGACCTGAGATCCGCCCGGCCACACGGCCGACTGCGCGGGAACCCTCAGAACCTGATCCGGGTAATACCGGCGTAGGGAGGGAACATGTACCGATCGCCAGCGCGGCCTGCTGCCGTGAACCGCCTCGCCGTCCTGCTGCTCCTTGCCGCCCCGGCGACCCTCCCGCCAGCTGCGGCAGGTGAGGCCGCCGACACCGCCGAAGCCCCCGTGCTCGAGGAAATCGTGGTCACGGCCTACCTGCGGGAACGCCCTGCAAGCGAGGTGCCGGCAAGTGTCACGCTGTTCGACGCGGCCGAAGTGGAGTCGCTCGCCATCCAGCACTTCGAGGAACTCATCGCGTTCGTACCGAACCTGAACTGGTCCGGCGACGGCCACCGGGCGCGCTACCTGCAGATCCGCGGCGTCGGGGAGCTCGAGCAATATTCGGGGGCGCCGAATCCTTCCGTGGGTTTTCTCGTCGACGACATCGATTTCAGCGGCATTGGCACGATCGGCACCCTGTTTGACATCGAGCGGGTCGAGGTGTTGCGGGGGCCGCAGGGCACCCGCTACGGGGCGAATGCGCTGGCCGGCCTCGTGTACCTGCAAAGCACCCGGCCGACGCCGGAGCGGAACGGCCGCCTCGAGATCATGGCCGGCGGCGACGACCTGTTCGCCGCGGGGCTGGCGTTCGGCGGTGCGCTCGATCCGGGCGAACGTGCGCTCTACCGGCTGAGCGCGCATCACTACCGCAGCAACGGCTTTCGCGACAATCCCTGGCTCGGCCGCGATGACACGAACGGCCGGGACGAAACGACGCTGCGTGCGCGCCTGGCGTTCGAGCCGGCGGCCGGCCTCGCCGCCGACCTGGCTCTCGTCTACGCCGACGTCGACGACGGGTACGATGCGTTCGCCCTCGACAACGACTTCACCGTGCTGTCCGACCGGCCCGGCCGCGATGCGCAGCAAAGCGCCGGCGCATCCCTGCGCCTCGCCTGGCGAACGGCACGGGAGCTCGAAATAACCTCCCTCAGCACGATCGCCGATTCCTCGATCGACTTCGGTTTCGACGCCGACTGGGGGAATGTGGCGAGCTGGGCGCCGGTCGTGTACGACTATGTGTCGTCGAGCCATCGCGAACGCCGCACGGTGAGCCAGGAGTTCCGCCTGGCGGATGCGAACGGCGGAGCCGTCGACTGGCTGGCCGGCGTCTACGTCATGCGGCTCACCGAAGCGCTCGCCAGCAGCAACCGCGGCGATTACTACGATCCGTTCTACGATTTCGCGGAAAGCGTCGATGACCGGCTGCAGAGCGACTACGCGGCCACCAGCAACGCCATCTTCGGCCAGGCCGAGTGGAACGTGGGCGAAGCTTCGAGGCTGACGGCCGGCGTGCGTGTCGAGGCACGTGAAGCGGATTACGACGACACCGCGGGACTCAGCGAATCGGCCGGCGAGACGATGTCCGGCGGCGAGCTCGCGTTCCTGCACGACTTGTCGGAGTACCTGACGGGCTACGTGAGCCTGGCCCGCGGCTTCAAAGCCGGCGGCTTCAACCTGGGTGTCGTCCCCGCCGGACGCCGCCGTTTCGAACAGGAAGTGCTCTGGAACCTCGAAGCGGGTTTGCGGGCACGCTGGTTCGACGACCGCCTCGCGCTCGACCTCGCGGTGTTCCAGAACCGCCGCGACGACCAGCAGGTGCGAACCTCCTTCCAGCTCGACCCGGGCGACCCGGCGTCGTTCGTCTTTTTCACCGACAATGCCGCGCGCGGCACGACGAATGGCCTCGAAGTGAGCGTACGCTGGCTGCCCGGCGACACCGTGGAACTCTACGCGAACGCCGGGCTGCTCGACGCCGAGTTCGACGAGTTCCTGACGCCGGAAGTGGACCTGTCGGGGCGTGACCAGGCGCACGCGCCGAACTACACGCTGGCGGCCGGAGCCGCGTGGCGCCATCCCGCGGGCTGGTTCGCCCGAGTGGACGCAACCGCCAGGGACGGATTCTATTTCGACGTGAGCCACGACCAGGAATCGGACGCCTGCTTGCTTGTCAACGCCCGCGTGGGTTACGACGGCCGCAACTGGCGCCTCGAGTTCTGGGGGCGCAATCTCACTGACGAGTACTACGCCGTCCGCGGCTTCTGGTTCGGCAACGAGCCGCCCGATTTTCCCGACACGCTGTACACACGGGCAGGAGACCCGCGGCAGGTCGGCCTGACCCTGCAGAGGAGTTTCTGACATGCCCGACGCCAAAACGCCCGCGGCCATACCCGTCGCCGTCGACATCAGCCTGTACCCGCTGGACCCGGATTTCGTTCCGCCCATCAAGGACGTCATAAAACGGCTCAACCGCCACGGCGGTCTCGAGATCACCACCAACGCGATGAGTACGCAGATATTCGGCGAGTACGAGACCGTGATGCGCGCGTTGCACGAGGAGATCGGCGCCACGTTCGCCAAGGTGCCGAAGGCCGTGTTCACGCTGCGGATCCTCAACAACCCGGTGACCCGCAACAGCTGATGGGCGGCCTCGGCGCGACGCTCGCGGAAGAGTTGCGGGCCGTGTCCGCCCTGGAGGCCGCGGCGGTCGCGACGGCCATTGCCTACCTCGTGCTGGCCATCCGGCAGAACACTTGGTGCTGGCCGTCGGCCTGCGTGAGCGCCGCGATCTACATCTTCCTGTTCCTGGATGCCCGGCTGTACATGGAGGCCGTGCTCAACGGGTTTTACCTCGCCATGGCGTTCTACGGCTGGTTTGCCTGGTTAGGCGGCGGGACGGATTCGTCGGGTGAGATGCCCGTGACGCGCTGGCCATGGCCGAGGCACGCGGCAGCCATCTCCGCCATCGCGCTCCTCGCGGCGATGAACGGCTGGCTGCTCGCCACGCACACGGATGCCGCGTTCCCGTACGTCGATTCGTTGACGACGTGGGCTGCGATCTGGACGACGTTCCTCGTTGCGAGAAAGGTGTTCGAGAACTGGTGGTACTGGCTCGCGATCGACAGCGTATCGATCGTCGTGTACTGGCTGCGCGGGCTCGAGCTCACCGCGTTGCTGTTCGTGCTGTACGTAGCCATGATTCCCGTCGGCATCGCGGCCTGGCGCCGGTCGCTGGCCCGAACGGCCGGCGCTCGAGCGGCGGCGGGCTCGCCGTGAGCGCCGCCGCCGGCGACACGGCGGCATTGCTCGCCGGCCTGCCGGGATTCGAGCAGGCCCGTTGCACGCCGCTTTCTCCCGGGAGCAACAATGC
>DASUOE010000241.1:0-3666 GCA_036276805.1 Woeseiaceae bacterium
CGCGCGTGCCGCCGGGCGCAGCCGCTACAACTCACTACGAACTGAAGGACATACCGATGCAGGCAACCACACGCAGGGCCGACGAGAGCCGTGCAATCGAACGCGAATGGCGGACAGATCCCCGGTGGGAGGGCGTCGAACGAAGCTACGCGGCGAGCGATGTCGTCGCGCTGCGCGGCAGCGTACGCGTCGAACACACGCTGGCGCGTCTTGGCGCGCAGAAATTCTGGCAGATGCTCCGTGCCGGAGAAACCGTCTGTGCGCTGGGCGCGCTCACCGGCAACCAGGCCGTGCAATCGGTGGAGGCCGGGCTGAAAGCGATTTACTGCTCAGGCTGGCAGGTTGCCGGCGACGGCAATTCCGCCGGCCAGATGTACCCCGACCAGAGCCTCTATCCCGCCGACTCCGTACCGCGCATGATCGAACGCATCAACAACGCGCTCGCGCGTACCGACGAGATTCACTGCCTGCAGGACAGGCATGACATCGACTGGTACGCCCCGGTTATAGCGGATGCAGAAGCGGGATTCGGTGGCAACCTGAACGCCTTCGAGTTGATGAAGGCGATGATCCGCGCCGGCGCGGCCGGCGTGCATTTCGAGGACCAGCTCTCGTCCGCGAAGAAATGCGGCCACATGGGCGGCAAGGTGCTGGTGCCGACGCACGAAGCCATTGCGAAACTCAATGCCGCGCGCCTTGCTGCCGACGTTTGCGGCGTGCCGACGGTGCTCATCGCCCGCACCGACGCCGACGCGGCGAACCTGCTGACGTCCGACTCCGACGAGCGTGACCGGCCGTTCATCACGGGCGAGCGCACGGCCGACGGATTCTTCCGGACGCGGGCGGGCCTCGACCAGGCGATTGCCCGCGCCCTCGCCTACGCGCCTTACGCCGACCTTATCTGGTGCGAGACGTCGAGGCCGGACCTTGACCAGGCACGGCGTTTCGCGGCCGCGGTGCACGCGCGTTTCCCGGGCAAGCTCCTCGCCTACAACTGCTCGCCGTCGTTTAACTGGAAGGCGAAGCTCGACGCCGCGGCGATGCGCGGCTTCCGCGAGGAACTCGCGCGCTTGGGCTACCGCTTCCAGTTCATCACGCTCGCCGGCTGGCACGCGCTGAACCTGAGCATGTTCGAGCTTAGCCGCGCCTACCGCGAGAACGGCATGTACGCGTATTCAGAGCTGCAGGAGCGTGAATTCGCCGCCGAGCCTTCGGGTTACCGCGCCGCGAAACATCAGGCGTTCGTCGGAGCCGGCTGGTTCGACGCCGTCCAGAACGCGATCATGAACGGCCTGTCCTCGACCACGGCGTTAGCGGGCAGCACGGAAGAGGAGCAGTTCGTCGCGTGACTGAAGCATCAACCGCACAGCTGTTATCATGTCCCGCTTCAGAACCAAACCCGACGGAAGGCCATGCACGCACCGGACAAGAACCCGCCCATGCGCGCGGGTGCAGGGACGCCTGCGCTCCGCATCGACCCGACACTCGAGCGATTCGTCGCGAACGAGCTCCTGCCCGACCTCGGCATGGATGCCGCGCGGTTCTGGTCCGGCTTCGCCGACATTGTCGCGGCATTCACGCCGGAGAACCGCGAACTCCTCGCCATCCGCGACGGCCTGCAACGGCGGATCGACGCGTGGCACCTCGCGCGGCGCGGGCAGGCGTGGGACGCCGCCGCCTATGCGGCGTTTCTCCGCGAAATCGGCTACCTCGAACCCGAGGCCGAAACCTTCACGATCGGGACGCGCAAAGTCGACCCGGAGATCGCGACGGTCGCGGGACCGCAGCTCGTCGTGCCGGTCAGCAATGCGCGCTTCGCGATCAACGCCGCGAACGCGCGTTGGGGCAGCTTGTATGACGCGCTCTACGGCACCGATGTCATCCCCGACACCGACGGCCGGGAGCGAAGCGCGGATTACAACCCGGCGCGCGGTGCCGTCGTGGTCGCACGCGCGGCTGCGTTCCTCGACGAGGCCGTGCCGCTGGCGAACGGCGCCCATGCGGACGTCGCCGGCTACCGCATCGAAACGGCAGGGAACACATCGCGACTGTGCATCGACCTCGCCGAAGGCTCCGAGACGACGCTCGCGAAGCCGGACGCCTTCGTGGGGTACCGCGAGGACGGGGCACGGCGGAGCGTGCTGCTCCGCCACCACGGTCTCCACGTCGAGATCCTGATCGACCCGGCGCATCCGGTCGGCCGCGCCTCGCCGGCCGGCGTCTGCGACGTCGTCCTCGAAGCGGCCGTGACGACGATCCAGGACTGCGAGGATTCCGTGGCGGCAGTCAGCGCCGAAGACAAGGTCGGCGTCTACCGCAACTGGCTTGGCCTCATGCGCGGCACGCTCACCGCAACGTTCGAAAAGGACGGCCGCGAACGCAGGCGCTGCCTGAAACCCGACCGCCGCTTCGTCGCCGCCACCGGTGGCGAACTCGTGCTGCCGGGACGTAGCCTCATGCTGGTTCGGAACGTCGGCCACCTCATGACGACGCCGGCCGTACGCGACGCAGACGGCGAGGACGTCTTCGAGGGCCTGCTCGACGCCGTCATCACCACCGCCTGCGCGCTCCACGACCTGCGCGGGCCGCAGGCGGGCGCCAACAGCCGCACGGGCAGCATCTACATCGTGAAGCCGAAGATGCACGGCCCGCGCGAGGCGGCGTTCGCCGACCGGCTGTTCGCCGCCGTCGAGGACCTGCTCGGCCTCGAGCGCAATACCGTGAAACTCGGCGTCATGGACGAGGAGCGGCGTACGTCGGTGAACCTCGCCGAATGCATCCGCCGGGTGCGCGACCGGCTCGTCTTCATCAACACCGGCTTCCTCGATCGCACCGGCGACGAGATCCACACGAGCATGGAGGCCGGGGCGATGTTGCCGAAGGACCGCATCCGCCAGGCTCCGTGGCTCTCCGCCTACGAGGACCGCAACGTCGACGTCGGCATCCGCTGCGGGTTGCCGGGCCGCGCGCAGATCGGCAAGGGCATGTGGGCAAAGCCGGACGAGATGCGCCAGATGCTCGACAGCAAGCACGCGCACCCGGCCGCGGGTGCATCCTGCGCCTGGGTGCCCTCGCCCACCGCCGCCACCCTGCACGCGATGCATTACCACGCGGTCGACGTCGCGGCCGTGCAGGCCGAACTGGCGCATCGTGCGCCGACCGGCCTTGACGAGCTGCTGACACCGCCGCTTCTCGGCAACACGGCGCTTGCGGCCGCGGACATCCGCCGCGAACTCGACAACAATGCGCAGGGCATCCTGGGTTACGTCGTGCGCTGGATCGACCAGGGCGTCGGCTGCTCGAAGGTTCCCGACATCGACGACGTCGCCCTGATGGAGGACCGCGCCACGCTCAGGATTTCGAGCCAGCACATGGCGAACTGGCTGCATCACGACATCTGCACGCGCGAGGCAGTCGAGGCCACGCTCGCACGGATGGCGGCCGTCGTCGATGCGCAGAACGCGGGCGACCCGGCCTATACCGACATGGCGCCGGCCTGCGACGGCCCCGCGTTCCAGGCGGCCCGCGCCCTCGTCTTCGAAGGACGCATGCAGCCGAACGGCTACACCGAGCCGCTGCTTTACCGTTATCGGCGCGGGCGCTCGTCGTGAGCACATCACCGCCCTGCCCGCGCACCGGCCGGCCGGACGCGGGCCCATGAGCCAA
>DASUOE010000242.1:0-11163 GCA_036276805.1 Woeseiaceae bacterium
GCCGAGCGCGACCGTGCGCACGACGCGCGGGTTGGTCCGCTCGGCGATGCGGCGGATGACGCCGCCCTTGCCGGCGGTGTCGCGCCCCTCGAACAGCACGACCACCTTGAGCCCCTCCTGCACGACCCACTCCTGCAGCCGCGGTCTCGGCGCCGCGTCCGGACCGGCTATGATGCAACACACCGTGAACCGTCAGAAAATCGACAAAGAGGTCTACGAAGACGCGCTCGATTCCCTGCAGGCGGACCTCGCGCGCATGCAGCGCTGGGTGAAGGAATCCGGCGCCCGCATCGTCGTCGTGTTCGAGGGTCGCGATACGGCGGGCAAGGGCGGCGTCATAAAGCGCATCACCGAGCGGGTGAGCCCGCGCGTGTTCAAGGTCGTGGCGCTGCCCGCGCCGAGCGACCGCGAGAAAACCCAGTTCTACTACCAGCGGTACGCGCGCCACCTACCCTCCGCCGGCGAGGTCATCCTGTTCGACCGCAGCTGGTACAACCGCGCCGGGGTCGAGCGCGTCATGGGCTTCTGCACGGACGAGGAATACGGCGAGTTCATGCGCACCTGCCCGGGCTTCGAGCACGCGCTCGTCGAGAGCGGCATCCAGCTCATCAAGTACTTCCTGGACGTCGGCCCCGAGGAGCAGGAAAAGCGCTTCCGCGAACGCATCGAAGACCCGTGCAAGCACTGGAAACTCTCGGATATGGACCTCGAGGCCATACGCCGCTACTACGAATACTCACGCGCCTACGACGAAATGTTCGCAGTAACGCACACGGAAGTGGCGCCTTGGCATATCGTCGATGCGAACAGCCAGAAGCGGGCGCGCCTGAACTGCATCGCGCATTTGCTGGACACGATCTCCTGGCACCGGATTCCCTACAATCCGCCGGTGTTGCCCGAATACCCGGAACCGGGCGGCTACCGACAGCACCGCCCCGACGTCATCCGCGTCCCCGAGCGCTGGTAAGGCCGCGAAAGTCGGTGAGCCGGAACCCGAATTTTTCGAACTGGGCGCGGACTTCGTCGGCCGACAACGCACGGTCGAAGAACATGAGGTCGTCGAAGCGGCCGTTGAAGGGATTGCGCTCCACGGTGTTCTGCGGGTAGCTGCCGCCGATCTTGATGCCGGCGGGATCGGTCGCCGACGTGCGGCCGGGCTCCGCCCCGCCTGCGACGCGCCCGCCTGCGACGCGCCAGTGGTCCGCGGTGCTCGTGTAGTCCGCCGGTAGCGGCTCGCCGTTCCTGTAGAGCGCCATCGTGCCGGCTTCGTAATCGAAGGTCGCCGCCAGGTGCGTCCAGGCGCCGGGCGGCACGATCGCCTCCCAGTCGCCGTCCGCGGCGAGCAGCAGCGATTCGCCGTCGTCGACACGCCGGCCGAGCGCCACCACCTGGAACGTGCCGCCCATGTCGATCACCTCGATCAGCGCTCGAACGAGATGGCCGTCGGACGTGCCGGATAACAGCCCGAACAACCCGACAGCGCCGAAACTGTCGTCCGGCTCCGGCGTGTTTGATTCCGCCCCCGGGTTTCGACCCGTCGGCTTCACCCAGCCCATGAGCGTGATGCCGGCGACGCCGTTGAACGCGGACAGAGTCGAAACGCCGCCCTCCCGGTAGACGCCGGCCTTCCAGTCGTCGTTGCCAGCACGCCCGGGATCGACCTGGCGGGTCTCGAGCGCGCGCCCTGCGCCCGGATACGCCGGGTCGTCGACCCGCATCAGCGCACCGCCATTGACGAGCGCGAGCTCCGTGCCCGAGTGACCCAGGTCGCGTTCACGGCCGTCATCGCCGCCGAGCATATGGTCGAAGCCGTAGTGAACGACCAGGTCGCCCGCGAGCGACGGCACAACGACGTCGGCGCCGGCGGCTGCCGCCCACGCAAGCGCTGCGAGAATAGTTGTGCAGCTGAACACTTTCACACCGGCACGTCCGTCGGTAACCGTGAGCACCCGAGCCTATGGACCGCCGGTTTCGCGGTCAACGGCGCCAGGCGGGGCACTGGCGCGAAATGGGCGGTGGGGGCGCGGCCTCTGCGGGTACAATCCGCCCCGGCAGGCAACAACAACAAACACACGCCGGCACCGGCCGGCGTCGGATTGAGCGGTCGCACCGGGGAATGCTGTGCGGGCAACAGATAAACAGTGAGCCGCACGTCCACCAAGGCAGGCGTCACGCTGCTGTTCCTGATGCACGGCAGTGCACGAGGATCCGGGATGTCGCGACGCCGCTTTGCTGCCGTACTCGCCTGCACGTTGATCGCGCCAGCCGCCCTCGCGCAGGAACTCGACGAAGTCATCGTTACCGCGACCAAGCGCGACGAGGCGCTCCACGACGTCCCCGTGTCGCTCGTGGCGATTACCGGCGACACGTTGCGCGACGACGCCATCGCGAACCTGCACGACCTGGCGCTCCAGGTTCCGCATCTCTCGGTCGCCAACGGGCTGACGACCGACAACGTCCACATACGCGGCATCGGCTCGGGCAACGAGCGCAGCTTCGAGCAATCCGTCGGTCTGTTCGTCGACAACGTCTACATGCCGCGGAGCCGCCAGTACCGTTACCCGTTCCTCGACGTCGAGCGCATCGAGGTCGTGCGCGGGCCGCAGTCCGTGCTCTTCGGGCTCAACGCGACGGCCGGAGCCGTCGCCATCCACACGGCGCGGTCGTACCCGGGCGACGCCCTGGGCGCGGAATTGCTCGCGGGCTACGAATCGACCCACGGCGGCACCGCCGTGACGGGCGTTGTTGGCGGCTCCCTCGGCGAAATCGCGGGGCTGCGCCTCGCAGGCAGCCTGCGCGGGGGCGGCGACGGCGACTGGACGAACCTCGAAACCGGAGGGAACGAAAATGCCGCCGAGGAACGCCTGGTGCGCGCGAGCCTGGTCCTCGAACCGGCGGGCGCCGTCACCCTCGACGCGAAGATCGAGGTCGCCGATTTCGCGAGCGACGGCGGCGTGGGAGAACTGTTCACCGAAGCCGGCGCCTATTCGGACGGCAGTGACGTGCTCGACTGGGTGCGCGGACAGGACGCGAGCCTGCTGCCCCTGTTTCCCGTGCCGAAGGCGATGGGTTTCGACGGGAAGCTCGTGACCTTTTCGGCCGCGGTCGAAGCCGAGGTAGCAGCCGGCGGCACGCTCGTCGGCATGCTGGGGTATACCGATTACGACTGGTCGCTCTACCTGGACCTCGACAGCGGGGCGCTCCGGATCGCCGACGCCGGGTTCGAGGAGGCGTACCGCCAGGCCAGCGCCGAGCTGCGATATGTCTCCCCGGCATTGCTTTCGGAAGACCGGCCCATCCGGTACACGCTCGGCGCCTGGTTCGCGGGAAGCGAGCTCGGCCAGTCCGGGCCGAACCTCCTGGACGGAAACGTCTTCCTGGCGGGAGCCGGCTTTCCGCTGCCGGGCTACGATGCGGGCCAGCTGTGGGCGAGGGGAACGTTCGACCAGGACGAGGACATGCTGTCTGCCTACGGCATGATCGACTGGAACGTCACCGGCGCCGTGCAGGTTCGCGCCGGCGTCCGCTACGTCGAGTCAGCAAAAACGCACCGCCGCGGTACCGAGTGCCTGATCCGCCGGACCGACGGGACGTTCGACGAGCCGGACGGCGCGAACAACCCGAACGACGCGCTCCTCATCGGCACCGGCTTCTGCCCGACGCCGATCGACCCGCCGCAGCAGTCGCGGACTTCGGACCACTGGTTGCCGGAGGTCAGCGTTCAGTGGTTTCCCACCGCGCCGCACATGCTGTATGCGAAGGCCGGCAAGTCGGCCAAGTCGGGCGGCTTCGTCGCCGCCAGGGTCGTCGTTCCCGGGAACTTCGAGTACGGCGACGAAACCGGGACCGGGTACGAACTGGGATACAAGGGGGCGTTCGCGGGGGGCCGCGGCAGCGTCAGCGTCGCATTTTTCCGGGCCGACTACGACGACCTGCAGGTGAACTCCTTCGACCCCGATACCGCGGCGGCGATCGTCGGCAATGCCGCCGGAGCGCGCACGCAGGGAGTGGAACTGGAGGCACGCTTCGCCGCCAGTGACGCGGTCACCGTCGGCGCGCTGGTCGGCGTGCTGGACGCGAAATACATCCGGTTCGAGCGCGGCCCCTGTCACCCCGGCGAGACGCGCAATGCAGACGGCTTCACCTGCGACAAATCGGGCATGCGGCCGCCCAACGCCGCGGACGCCACCGCCACCGCCTATGTCGACGTCGAGGTGCCGCTCGCCACCGGCGTCTCGCTCGTCGCCGGCCTGGCCGTCGATGTCAGCACCGCCTACCTGACGAATGCGACGCTCGACCCGCTCGCCGAACAGGACGCCTTTACCCGGCTCATTGCACGCGTCGGCCTGGCCGGTGCCGACGGGGACTGGAGCGTGTTGCTCGTCGGCAGGAACTTGAGCGAGGAAGTCGTGAACAATTACACCGAGGCGTTTCTCGGCGTCTACCGCGGCTACCTGCAGCCGCCGCGCACGATCTGGCTGCAGGGTATGCTGCGGCTCGGCGACCGGTCCCCATGAACGCGCCAGGCCTGGTCGAGTCCGTCCTGCACCCGACGGACTTTTCGCTGGCGAGCGAACGCGCTTTCGCGCACGCGCTGGCCATCGCATTGCTGCGCAACACGCGCCTCACGATTCTTAACGTCGCGGGCGACGGCGACCGGTCCGGCGACCTGTCACGGTTCCCGGTCGTAAAGAGCACGCTCGAGCGCTGGGGACTGGCCGAAGCCGGCAATGCCTGGCAAACCGTGTTCGGCCGGCCGGGCTTCAGCGTCGCCAACGTGGCGCTGACCGGCCGCTCCAGCAGCCGGAAGATCGCCGAGTTCATCGAACAGACCGGCGTCGATCTCCTCGTACTCGCGACCGGGAGCAATGAGCCGGCCGGCTGGCTCCGCGGGTCGACGGCGGTCAAGATCGCACGCCGCACCCGGACTATGGCGCTGTTCGTGCCCGCATGGGCCGAACGCGACATCGTCACCGTCAAGGGGCAATTCCGGCTTAAGAACGTGCTCGTGCCATTCGATCGGGTGCCGGACCCCGCGCGGGCGGTCGAGTTCGCGCGCCGCGCTGCGGAACGGCTGGGCGCCGGCGACGTGACGATCACGCTGCTGCACGTCGGCGCCGGCCCGGCGCTGCCACGGGTCGCTGCAGAGGATGGCCCGGGCTGGGTGTTCAGGCACGAATACGCCACGGGCGACCCGGTCGGGAAGATCGTCGAGGTCGCAATGAATAAGGAGGCTGAACTCATCGTCATGCCGACGGCAGGCCGGCAAGGGCTCCTCGACGCGGTGCTGGGCAGCACCACCGAGCAGGTACTGCGCCGGTCGCCCTGCCCGCTGCTCGCGGTTCCCGCCGCCGCAGGCTCGGGACAGCGCAGGCGCGCGTGATACCCCGGCGGCCACAGATCGATGCCCGCGGCGCGGCGAGCCGCGCTCCGTACTATTACGCATGCGTGCAGGTGCGCCCGTGCTGCACAATGGTCCGGGATGCGCCGCGAGCGGAGGGGAACGAGCGTGCGCCTTGAATCTGTGCTCATTGTACCCGGCGGCGAGGCGGGGCAGGCCGCCGCACCAGGAGTCTGCCCGTCCGCGGCGCGGACTGTGCGATGACGGTGCTCATCGTCACGGCCCTGGCGGTCATCGCGATCACCCTGCTCGTGCACGGCTTCGGGACGTCCTGGTGGCTCCATCGCATCGGCATTCGCTACGCCAGCCGCGAGCGCCGGGACGGCGTCGCGCGCAAGGCCGGCGTCGTCATCCAGACGGTGCTGTTCATGATCGTCCTGCACTTCGCCGAGATACTGTTGTGGGCGGCGGCCTTCATGCTGGTGGCCGGCGAGGAATTCTCGACGTTCGAGGAAGCAGTTTATTTTTCGTCGGTGACCTTCACGACGCTCGGTTACGGCGACGTCACGCTGAGCTCGGCGTGGCGCCTGCTGAGCGGCTTCGAGGCCATTGGCGGCATCGTCCTCATCGGCTGGACGACGGCATTCCTGTACGCCGTCCTGCAGCGGATGTGGCAGGAACACCTGGGCACGAAAGGAGGCTCAAATGATTAGCCCCGCACCAACCGTCGACGAACGCCGCTTCACGCACAACATGATGACGTCGTTCATCCAGATCGCCACGCTGGTAGCGCTCGTCGCGCTGTGCGTCCGGATCATCGACCCCTTCGCCGGCATCATCGTCTGGGGCATCATCCTCTCCGTGGCGATCTACCCGCTATACCTGCGCTTCACTGCGCTGCTCGGCGGCCGGCCCAGGACCTCCGCAACCCTCATCACGCTCATCGGCGTCGCGCTGCTGCTCGTGCCGGGCTGGTTCGTCGTCGAATCCACGCTCGGCACCGCGCAGGCAATTCATGCCGACCTCGAGGACGGCGACATCAGCATTCCGCCGCCGAACGAAAGCGTCCGGGGCTGGCCGCTCGTCGGCGAGCGCCTGTACACGGCATGGAGCGCCGCATCGAGCAACATCCAGGGAACGCTGGCGGAGCACGGCCCGCGAGTGCGAGCCGCAGCGGAACGCCTGCTGCATGCGGCCGGCGCGCTGCTCTCGGGGCTGCTCCATTTCGTCGCCTCGGTCATCATCGCCGGCTTCTTCCTTCTGTTCGCGGACAAGGGCCGCGCGACGTCGGTGGCGCTCTGCGACCGGATTTCCGGCGGCCAGGGGGAACGCCTGACGCAGCTTATGATCGCGACCATTCGAAGCGTCACAAACGGCGTCCTCGGCGTTGCTGTCATCCAGGCGGCACTGGCCGGGGTCGGCTTCTACCTGGTCGGGCTGCCGGCGGCGGGCCTGTTCACGCTCGTGATCCTCGTGCTCGCGATAGTGCAGGTACCCGCGATCATCGTGATGCTGCCGCTCATTGTGTGGGTGTACTCGTTCGCACCGGCCGGCGCCGCCACGGTGTTTGCGATCTACGCTGTCCTCGTCGGGCTGAGCGACAACGTCCTGAAGCCGCTCCTGCTCGGCCGCGGCGTGGACCTGCCGGTGCTGGTCGTGCTGATCGGCGCGATCGGCGGCATGATCCAGTTCGGCGTCATCGGCCTGTTCATCGGCGCGGTCATCCTTGGGCTCGGCTACCAGGTGATCACGGACTGGATATGGAACCGCGAGGGCCTCGCCGCACCGGTGTCGGCGCCGGCCGCCGGGCTGCCGGCGACTTGAGGCGCGGCGCGGGGCAGACCGTGCGGTGTACGCGGACGTGGTGCGCCGTGTGCGCGCTCGCCGGACTGTCGGCCTGCGCGACCGTGGGGCCGGACTACGAGCAGCCGGCCTCCCCCCTCGGCCCGGACTGGTACCAGGCGGAGGTCGCCGGGCTCTCGACCTCGCCGCAGGAGGAAGCGGCGTGGTGGAAGCTCTTCGGCGACCCGGAACTCGACCGGTTCGTCGAGCGGGCGCTGGCGGAGAGTAACACCCTGGAGATCGTCGGCCTGCGCGTGCTCGAGTCCCGCGCCGCCTTAGGGATCGCCACGGGCCTCCAGTACCCGCAGACGCAGGTCGCGGCCGGCGGCGCGACCGGCGTCTCGGCCAGCGAGAGTGCGGCCAACACCGCCGCCGGCGACCTCGATTACGTGCAGTACGACCTAGGCATCTCGGCCACGTGGGAGATCGACTTCTGGGGCCGCTATCGCCGCGGCATCGAGGCCGCGGACGCCCTGTACCGGGAGTCGCTCGCCACGCAGGACGAGGCGACCGTCCTCGTCGCGGCACAGGTGGCATTCGCCTACCTTGCCGTCCGCACCATCGAGGACCAGATCCGCATCACCTACGACAACATCGCGAGCCAGCAGCGCAGCGTCGAGATCGTCGACGTCCAGTTCCGAAACGGCGAGACCTCGGAACTCGACGTGCTGCAGGCACGCACCCTGTTGCTCAGCACCCAGGCGACGCTGCCGGTGCTGCAGGCGGAACTGGCCCAGGCGCAGCACGCCCTCGCGGTGCTGGTCGACCTGCCGCCGGGTGGGCTGGCCGCGCAGTGGATCGCCAATACCTCGATCCCGGACGTGCCGGAGGCGCTCGCGATCGGCATACCGGCGGAGCTCCTGCGACAACGGCCTGACGTGCGCGCGGCGGAGTATCGCGCCATGGCCGCGAACGCCAGCGTCGGCGTGGCCGAGGCGGATCTTTACCCGAGCTTCACGTTGAGCGGTTCCGTGGGTCTCGTCGCCGCGGGCAGCACCGACACGACAAGGACGGGCGAGTCCGGCGTGGGCGAACTCTTCTCGAGCGACAGCCTGACCTGGTCGGCCGGCCCGGCCTTCGTGTGGCCGTTCCTCAATTACGGGCGTATCCGGAACAACGTGCGCGTGCAGGATGCGCGCCTGCAGCAGGCGCTCGTCGCCTGGCGCGAATCGGTGCTGCAGGCCGCCCGCGAGGTGGAGGACGCTCTCGTCGAACTGAACGGGGCGCGCCAGCAGCACGAGTTATTGATGGAGACCGTCACGGTCGCCGAACGCGCCACCGACGTCGCGTTGCTGCGCTTCCAGGAGGGCTTCGCAGATTACCAGCGGGTCCTCGACGCGCAAACGGCGCTGTTCACACAGCAGGGCCGGCTGGTGGGGAGCAAAGGCGACATGGCCGCCGCGCTCGTCTCGCTGTACCTCGCGCTGGGCGGCGGCTGGCAGGCTCACACCGGTCCGCTGGTGCCCGGGAGTACGATCGAGACGATGCGGGAACGAACGAACTGGGGCGAGCTCCTGGACGAACCGGCCGAAGCGGAATGACGCCTCTGCGTGCAGCAGCGTGTGACGAACGGATAATGGAAGGACGCAATGAGCGACGCCGAAAACCCTGACGACACTGTCGACGACCGGCCGGCGAGCGCGCCGCGGGACCCGGTGCGGACCTGGACGCTCCGGCTCCTCGTCATCGCCCTCATCGTCCTGTTCGCCTACCTGGTCTTCGACCGCCTGACGCCGTACTCGAGCCAGGCGCGCGTGCACGCACTCGTGGTTCCCGTCGCGGCGGAGGTCTCGGGCGTGGTCGTCGAGGTGGGCGTGACGACGAACCAGCAGGTGCGGGCGGGCGAACTCTTGTTCCGGATCGACCCCACCCAGTACGAGCTCGCCGTGGCCGGCGCCGAAGCGAGCCTCGATGCGGCGCGCGAATCGGTCGGCGCCTCCGAGGCCGGCATACCGGGCGCCGAGGCGAACGTGCGTGCGGCGGAGGCGAGCCTCGAAAAAGCCCGGCAGGACGCGGTGCGCCTGCGCCGCATCAAGCAGCAGGATCCGGGGGCGTTGTCGGATCGCCTGCTCGAGTCCGCGGAGGCGACGCTCCGGGTGGCACAGGAACAGCTGGCGGGGGCACGGGCGAACCTCGAACAGGCGCGCCAGAGCCTGGGCCGCGCCGGCGAGGAGAACTCGCGCATCCTGCAGGCGAACGCGGCGCTCGAGCAGGCGCGCGTCAACCTCGCGCGCACGGAGATCCGCGCACCGACCGACGGCGTCGTCACGGACGTTCGCGTCGACCGGGGGAATTTCGCCGGTGCCGGCGCGCCGCAGATGACCTTCGTCTCGACGGAGGACGTGTGGATCCAGGCGGACCTCACCGAGAACAACCTCGGCAACGTGGACCCGGGCGACGCGGCGGGGGTGATTTTCGACGTGTACCCAGGCCGCGTCTTTGAAGGCAGCGTGCGCGAGCTCTCGTTCGGCGTCGCCGTGGATTCCGCGCCCCTCGGCAGCCTGCCGACCGTCGACAACGACCGCCAGTGGCTGCGCGACGCGCAGCGCTTCCCGGTGGTGGTCGACTTCGACATGCCGCGCGAGGACCTCGCGCGCCTGCGGGTGGGCGCGCAGGCGTCGGTCATCGTGTACACGAACGACAACCCGGTCCTGCGCCTGCTGGGCGGCCTGTACCTCCGGCTCGCGAGCCTGCTGTCCTATGCCTACTGAGCCGGCAACGGCGGAGTCCGTTCGCGTCCGTCGGGTCTTCAGGCTTGCCGCCGGCACGGCGCTCGCGCTCTGGCTGTCCCAGGCAATCGCGTGGCCGCTGTCTTTCGTCGCGCCGATTCTCGCGATGGTGATCCTGTCTCTGCCGGTGAGCCGGCCGCCGGCCGCGTTCTTCGTGAAGATCGTCGTGGCGCTCGTCGGAAGCGTCTACGCGTCCTTCCTGTTCCTGCCGCTCCTGCTGCACCAGCGCGTCGCGGGGCTGATCCTCGTCGCGCTCGCGCTGTTCCACACGTTCTACCTCACCGCGCGTGGCAAGCCGGCGGTCGTCGGCACCTTCATAACGATCGGCATCACGGTGACGGTCGCGCTCGGCTCCGTCTCAGTCGACGTACTGCTCGCGGTGGCGGAAGGGCTCGCCATCGGCGCGCTCGTCGGCGCCGCGGTCGCCTGGCTGATGCACATCGTCCTGCCGGACCCGCCGATGGACCGGCCGCCCCCGCCAGGGCCGCCACCGCCGCCGGGCCACCCGGTGCGGCGGGCCATCCGTTCGCTGGTCGTCGTGCTGCCAGTCACGATCTTCTTCCTGCTCTCGCCCGCGAGCGCGAGCAACGTCGGGGCGATGATCAAGATCGCGTCGATGGGGCAGGAAGCGTCGGGTGCTGCGGCCGGCACGGCCGCGCGTTCGCTGCTGCTCTCGACGGTCACCGGCGGCTTTGCCGCCATTGCGGCGTGGGAACTCCTGAGAATCTGGCCGTCGCTGTTCCTGTACACGCTCCTCGTCGCCGCGGCGAGCGTGTGGTTCGCCGGCAGGATGTTCAAGGGCGCCGGCCCCGCGCCCGATGCCGGGACCTGGATGTACGGGCTCCTCACGATGCTCGTGATCCTCGCGCCTGCGGTGCTGGACGCCCAGCTCGGCGCTAGCGCCAGCACTACGTTCTACGACCGACTGGGGATGTTCCTCGCCGCGTCCGCTTACGGCGTCGGCGCGGTCTGCGTGTTCGATGCCTTCTGGCCGATACCCGGCGAGCGTGCGGGCACCGAACTCACATCCGTGCCAGGAAAAACGGTATCAGCAGCGCATTGAACAGGTCGATGAAGAAGGCGCAGACCAGGGGCACGATGATGAACGCGAGGTGTGACGGGCCGTAGCGCAGCGTGACCGCCGCCATGTTGGCCATGGCAGTCGGGGTGGAACCGAGCGAGATGCCACCGAAGCCCGCGGCGACGACCGCCGCGTCGTAATTCCCCCCGAGCGCGCGAAAGATCACGAAG
>DASUOE010000243.1:0-11845 GCA_036276805.1 Woeseiaceae bacterium
AAGGAGAAGTTCGTCATCGATCGCATGACTGCGGCCGGGTTCGAGTTCGTTTCCTCGAGCGAGGTGAACGAGAACCCGAAGGACCAGCCGACGACGGAAGACATCGTCTGGCGCCTGCCGCCGAGTTACATGACGAGCGCCGAAGACCAGGAGCTGCGCGCGAAGATGGACGAGATAGGCGAATCGAATCGCATGACGCTCAAGTTTCGCAAGCCTGAATAGCAGCCTGTATTCCGGCGTCAGGTACGTGCGGCGGCCGGCCGCGACGGGCGACAGCGAGGCCGCCGCGAGCCTGCGTTAGTTATCGAGCAGCGGGAAACGCCCGGCAATCTTGTCGCCCGTGAAGTTGGCGACCCAGCCCTCCGGGTTGTTGAACAGCCGGATGGCGGTGAAGGACGGGTTCGGTCCCATGTCGAACCAGTGCCGGGTGTTCGCGGGCACCGAGATGAGGTCGTCCTTCTCGCACAACATCGCGTACACGCGGCCGTTCGCGTGTATCACGAACAGGCCCTGCCCGCGGACGAAGAAGCGCACTTCGTCCTCGCTGTGGACGTGCTCGTCCAGGAACTTCTTCCGGAAGGCGTCCTTGTCGGGATGCTGCGGATGCATGCTGACGACGTCAAACGTGCGGTAGCCGCGCTCCCTGATCAGCCGTTCGATTTCGGGCCGGTAGGCCGCGATGATGGCGTCGTTGTCCGCTTCGGGCGGCAGGTCGTGTGCCGCTTTCCAGCGCTCGAACCGGATGCCGGCCTCGCCGAGTTCGTCGGCAATCTCGCCGGCGTCGCCGGTATCGATGAGTGGCGTCGCGGGCCGGTCCTCTGCGTATACGGTCAGGTGGCTCATGGTCGTTTCGATCGCGGTTGCGGAGCGAAACAAGTCTAAAGGATTACCTCGTCGAATTCATGCGAGACGCCCGTCACCCGGTCCCGGGACGAGGTATTATGCTTTCGCTCGCGCAGCAACCGCGCGCGTCCTGCTGGAAAGACTGTCGGGGGAAAAGATGACGATCGATAGACGTACCTTGATCGTGTCGGCCGGTGGCGTTGCACTCGGCCTCGCCGCGCTCGGCACTGCAGGCGCCAGGACCAACGACGCGCGCAAGCGGTTCGCGATCGTGGGACTCGGCTCCCGGGCCCGCATGTACCAGGGAGCGATTACCGGGAAATATCGCGCCAACAACGAACTTGTCGCACTCTGCGACACCAATCCGGGCCGCCTTGCATTGGCGGTGAAGAGCGCGGCGAGCGCGGGCGCCGGTCCCGAGGCGTATGCGGCAGCGGATTTCGATCGCATGCTCGCCGAAGCGAAGCCGGACGTCGTCATCGTGACGACCCCCGACGCGACGCACGACGACTACATCGTACGGGCGCTCGACGGCGGCTGCGATGCGATCACCGAGAAGCCGATGACGACGACGGCTGAGAAGGCGCAGCGCATCCTCGACGCCTGCAAGCGCAACGATCGCCACGTGCGCGTCACGTTCAACTATCGCTATTCGCCGCCGCGCACGCAGGTCAAGGACCTCCTGATGAACAACGCCATCGGCGATGTGCTGTCGGTCGATTTCACCTGGCTGCTGAACACGGTGCACGGCGCCGACTACTTCCGGCGCTGGCACAGCCGGAAGGAGGTCTCCGGCGGCCTGATGGTGCACAAGGCGACGCACCACTTCGATCTCGTCAACTGGTGGCTCAGCGCGCAGCCGGAGCTTGTTCTCGCATACGGCAAGCGCGAGTTCTATACGCCGGCGACCGCAAAGCGCATGGGTTTGAAGAGTCATCACGAACGTTGCCGCACCTGTCCTGAGAAAGAGGCATGCGCCTTCTACTTCGACCTGTCGGGCGATCCGGGGCTCAAGGCCCTGTACTGGGACAACGAGCACCACGACGGCTATTTCCGCGACCAGTGCGTGTGGCGCCCGGAAATCGACATCGAGGACACGATGAACGTCATCGTGAAGTACGACACCGGCGCAACGATGAGTTACTCGCTGAATGCGTGCAATTCGTGGGAGGGGTATCACATCGCCTTCAACGGCACGAAAGGCCGCATCGAGCATTCGATCGTCGAGGAGGCCTACGTCGCCGGCGCCACGATGACCCAGGGCGGCATAGAAGAGGAGGGCGTCAGCACGCGGCTCATTCCTTTACGCGGCATGCCGCAGGTCCTCGAGCCCTGGACCGGTACGGGGGGTCACGGCGGCGGCGATGACGTGATGCTGGACGAGATCTTCGGCACCGCGGAACCGGACCCCTACAAGCGTGCTTCGGATGAGCGCAGCGGCGCCTACTCCATCCTCGTCGGTGCGGCGGCCAACCAGTGCTTCGCCACGGGCCAGGCCGTGCGCATCGCGGACATGGTGACCGGCCTGGCCCCGCCGGACATGCCGCCGATGCCGACGCGCACCACGCCGGTACCTATGCCGAAGCGGGTCTGAGCAGGACGGGTTCGATCCGCGTCGAACCGGAAACGTGTACGAATAGCGCGCCGCTAACAGGCCTGCCAGAGTTCCAGGAGCCGCTCGTTGAGCGGCTTGCCGGTGAACTGAACCTCGTGACCGGCGCCGCTCACGACGGCCCGCGCCGCGCCGACCCGCACGGCGACGTCGTCGCAGATTGCTTCGAAGCCCGCGCTGTGGCCGCCGGAGACGACGAGCTTCGGGAATGGCGCCGCCGCGAGTTCCGCGAACGGCAGTTCTGTTTCCCAGGCGGTCCGTGCGTGGCGCACGACCGGCACGAGCGGCAGGGCCGCGGCGAGGAACTCCGGGGGAAAGTCGTCGGGGTCGCTGCCGACCGCCTTCAGGAAGCCGACGACCCATTGTTCGTCGGGAAGATCCTCGTCCCAGGCGCTTCGGACCGCGCCGAAGAGCGCGCGGCCGGCAGGGTTGTTCTGCCCCGACGCAAAAGCAGCCGGCTCGAGCAAGGTCAGCGACAGCGTGGCGCCGGGACGCCGGGCGGCGGCGTACATCGCGCCGAGCCCGCCATACGAGTGACCGACGAGATGTGCTCCGTCACCCATGATCCCGGCGATGTCTTCGGCGTCAGCCAGGAAATCCTCGCCCGCGGCCGCGGGGCTGCGGCCGTACCCTCGCCGGTCGAACACGAGCAAGCGGAATCCCTCGTTCGCCAACGGTTCCTGCGCCACCCACTCCTCGGCGCCGGTAGCGAGCGAACCGTGCACGAGCACGACGGGAGTGCCCTTCCCCCAGGCGTCGACGTGGAGTTCCGTCATTGCCAAGCCCTCTTGTGGCGCGATCAGCCGATCGCCGGGATTGTAACGCCGGGTCGCGCCGCATCCACGCACAGGCAGTGCGCCGTGGCCGAGTACTGGATCCGCCGGCGAGCGTGCCGCGAGCTTGTGACGGCTGCGGGCTAGACTACGATCTCGTCGAAACCGGTCACGGCGCGGTGCCGGCCCGCCTCGACGGCCGCGTCGCGAACCACCAGTATCGTCTGCATGCCGGCGGCGGCCGCGGCGTCGAGCTCCGCCACGACATCCGACAGGAACAGGATGTCGCCCGGCGGCACGCCGATTTCTTCCGCAATGGCCGCGTACGATGTCGGTTCGCGCTTCGGCCCGACGCGGGTGTCGAAATGACCGGCGAAGATCGGGGTGAGGTCGCCGGCATCGCTGTGGCGGAACAGAAGCTCCTGCGCCTGCGTGGAGCCGCTCGAGTACACGTAGATCGGCAGCCCGGCGTCGTGCCAGCGGCGCAGGTTCCGCGCCGCATCCGCATAGATGTGCCCGGTGAAATCGCCGGTCTCATAGCCCCGTTCCCACACGAGCCCCTGCAGCGCCTTGAGCGGCGTCGCCTTGCGGTCCTCGTCGATCCAGCCGAGCAGGACGTCGATGACGCGCCCGGTATCCGCGTCGGGTTCACCGATCGCCGCCCGGACCTGGTCGAGCAGGGCGGCCACGGCAGGATCGCGACCATGCGCCCTGACGAATGCCGGCAGCGCGGCTTTGGCATACGGAAACAGGACCTCGTGGACGAAACCGATCGAGCTGGTCGTGCCCTCGATGTCCGTCAGAATTGCGCGCGGCGTCGGCCTCACGTGGCGGCGTGCCGTTCCCGCCATGCGCAGTCCAGCAGGAACTCGAAGCCCTCGACGTGGCGCTGCGCCTCGGCAAGGTCCGCACCCCAGGCATAGAGGCCGTGGCCGCGCACCAGGAAGCCCGGTGCCGTCAGCGTGCCGGACGTGAGACGCACGATGACCGCTGCCGCGAGCAAAGCCATGTCCTGCGTGTTCTCGAACAGGGCGATCGCCAGCGATTCCTCGTGCGAGCGCACGCCCCGGATAGCCTTCTGCATTTCGAACCCGCTCAGCACCAGGTCGGAGGCGAGCGACCGGGAGAGCACCGTGGATGTCACCGAGTGCGTGTGCAGCACGGCCCCGATGGCCGGATCCTGCCGGTACAGCGCGGTGTGCAGGCCCGCTTCCGCCGAGGGCCTGAGGGATGGGTCGACGGCGTGGCCATCGAGATCGCACAGCATGAGGTCGCCGGGGCCGAGGGAGGACTTGTCCTTCCCGGACTGCGTGATCAGGCAATGTCCCGCATCGGCGCGCAGCGAGAAGTTGCCGCCGGTCGCAAGACACCATTGCCGCTCGCCGAACAGCCGGCCGACGCGGCACAGCGCCGCGGCCTGGTCAGGGTGAATTGCAGGCAGTGGATTACCGGTCATGGTTGCCGCCCAGTGTTCTAGGGGCAGGCCGGGGAGTCAATATGCCGGAGCGCACGCCTGTCAGGCCACGCGAGAGCGTCGACCGCCGGTGCGGGGCCGGTGCCGGTCACGCGTTCCGGCCGGGCAAAAAAATGCCCGCAGCGAGCTGCGGGCATCTTATCTTCTTCGAGGCCCCGGACCGTTTACACGATCCCTGGCGGGGCCTTCGGCAATTAAATCAGTACGATGTTCTCGGCCTGCGGACCCTTCTGGCCCTGCGTCACGGTGAACTCGACGCGCTGGCCTTCACTCAGCGTCTTGAAGCCGTCGCCCTTGATCGCGCTGAAATGCGCGAATACGTCCGGACCGGACTCCTGCTGGATGAAGCCGAAGCCCTTGGCTTCGTTGAACCACTTTACCGTACCTTTCGTAGTAGCCATGTTCTGTTTCCTGTTAAATCTCAAGTAATAAAAGCCCTCGAGCGAGAGCCGTGGTGACTGGAAGCGTAGCGATTACTTATGAAAAACAGGACGAGGTACTACGGAAGAATATTCTGAGGAACCGTCGAAATGGAGTGCATAGTGAATGGCGCACTTTCAGGCTCGGCGGATGCTAGACCTTTCTGCCCTGAAGTCAAGCGAATTCGTCGTGCCTGAACGAAATATTTCGCGACCGATGTGGAGTATAGTGCAATAACCGTGACGTCACGTGTCACCGACGTCGGGCCCTGCCTCACTTCTCAATCGACCTTCACCGGCCCGGGATCACAGGCTGCCATGCGACTCTATATCGGCAATATTCCAACCGCAGCGACCAGGGAAGACCTGCGAGCCATGTTCGAGCATTTCGGTGCCGTCGAGGCGGTCGGCCTTTTCAAGGATCGCTACACCGGCATCAGCAGCGGACGCGGAGTCATTGAAATGGCAAGCGCCAGTGCTGCCGAGATTGCTATTACTCATCTGCACTTTACGCAGTACGGCGGCCGGACGATCAGTGTCAGCAGGCTGCCGGCGGAACAGGTGCTGCCGTAGCTCGAATATCGGCGGCCGGCCTGGCCGCTATCCGTTGAAGCGGAACACGAACTCCTGCATGCCGTTGGCGAGCAGCCTTGCATGTTCGATGCCAGCGCCGCCCATGATCCGGCCGAGCGTCTCGGGCGAGTACCGCGGTGCCTGGATCGACGTTGCCGAAGGCACTGCCTGGTCGGCCAGCACGCCGTCCTCGGTGGGCAGCCAGCGGCCCGGCCGGTCCGGCATCGTTCGCTCCGAATAGAAAATGAGTGCATGCACTCGTCCGTTCGCGCGCGCACGCGAGCGGATGGCCATCATCAGCGCGCTGATCGCGAGCGGCTTCAGGTAGTTCACCAGGTCCCAGCAGTACACGAGGTCGAGGGGGTCGTCCGGCCGGTGCGGCGGCAACAGCGAATTCGCCACCGCCAGGCGCTCAGCCGGTTCCTGGTCAGCGTTCAGTTTGGCAAGGCCGTCGTTCCGGACCAGGTCCGCGATCAGGACACAGCAGTGAAAGCCGCCAAGCAGGGACAGCATCGGCGTCGACACCGCGCCGAGATCGAGCGCCACATGGCGGCGGGACTCTTCGAGCTCGTCGATAAGCAGCCTGAAGAGCGGCGCCTTGAGCGCCGACGGCTTTTCCATCGGCGCCCGGGCCGTCGCCCGGCCCATGGAGGAGCGCCTGGCCGTTACTTTGCTCCCGGTGCGGGGCCGGCGGCCGGCCCCGGGTCCTTGTCCCTGTCCCGGTGCTCGGGCTTGGGCGGCGACTTGGCTTCGGCGTTCCTGCCCGGCTGGGGCGCAGCAGTCTGAGTGCGCGACCCGCCCTGCAGGCTTGCCTTGTTGAACGCTTTTTCGACCGCCCCCTGGTCCATCTCGATGGAGCCCTTGAAGGTCGCGCCTTCCTCGACGGCCACCTTCGGCGCCGTGATGTTGCCGCGCACCTGGGCATTCACGTGCACGACGATCCGGTCAGTCGCGTACAGGTCGCCTTCCGTCAGCCCGTCGACAATGATTGCCTTCGCGTAGACATCCGCCCGGACTTTGCCTTCCCTGCCGATCGTCAGGCTGCTGTCCTTCAGCTCCACCGTGCCGCTGACGTCGCCCTCGATCCTCAAATCCTCGTTGCCCCGCACCGCGCCTTCGATCTGAATGGACCTGCCGATCACGGCCGTCTCAGACCCGCGATCCGTCGGCTTCGCGCTCGCGGCCTGGTAACTGCGATGCGGCTCAGCCGGCCGCGTTTCCGTCGGCCTCGTCTCCGCCCCCTGCCCGGGAGCGTCGTCCCGTTTTCCGCGATCGAACATCGAAATCCCCGTCAACGCATCGAGGCACAGTAACTAGCATGCCGTACCGGAACGGACAAGTGTCGCCGCCGGGCGACAGCGGGACGGCCCTCACCAATACAACCGGAGGCTCGGGTCGTTGCTGTACAGGCCCATCCCGAGCAGAAGCCTGCTTCCCGCGGCCGGTGCCAGTTCCACGCGGAAAGCGCGGCCATCCACCGGGACAGTTTCTGTACCCAGCGTTACCTTCGTGAATTCGTGCTCCCCGTAGGCGCCGGCCTGGAGAACCACCGTCCTGGCTTCATCGTCGTTGGTGTTCACCAGGATCAGCTCGATGCCCTCTGCGGTGATCTTGTCGACGAGAGCGGCGACATCGCCGGGCAGCCCGGCCCGTGCGGCGACCGGGTCGAAGTAGCGAACCCGGACATGCAGGCTGTTACCCGCGTTATCGGGATTGTTGCCGCCCGCCGTCAGGTTGACCAGGGTGCCGGCATTCACCGGGTTGAAAGCCTGCGGCGTATCCGCGCGGCGCTCGTCCCGCGTGCTCGTGTCGGCCCGCATGCTCCGCACGCGATCGGCAATGAACTGTTGCTCCTCCCTGAGCGCCCGTACGGGATAACCGGGATCGTTCCCCAGCAGGAAGGAAACCCAGGGATCGTCCTCGATCAGCTCCAGGTCGGGCGGGTCCATGCTCCACAGCCAGATGTCGCGCAGGACGTCGGTTCGCCGCGAGTTCCTGTACCCGTACCAGCCGTCGTCTCCGTACTTGTTGGGCAGCAGGATCTCGGAACCCTCTGCCTGGCTCGCCGCGTACAGGTTCTGCAACTGGCGTCGCAGCGGCTCGACGAACCTCATGTCGCCGGTGAGGAGGAACGCATTGCCAAACCCGATCCGCGGACCGCGCAGAACGTAGTTTCTCGAGTTGCTCTGCGGCCAGAAGTTCCAGCCGAATACGCCGCCGTACCATTTGCCGCCCCATTCCCCGCCGACGGTTCCATCCAGCCCGATATTGGTGGGTATGTTGCCGCCGTTTTCGATGACCCGCTCGCGCCACGCCTCGGCGTACTCGAGCAGCCAGCGCCGGTACTTCTCGTCGCCGGTCAGCATGTAGGCGTTGAGCGCAAGCGTCGTGGCGGCAAGGTTCAGGGGATGATCGCCGCGAATATTGCCTGCCGTGCTGTAGCGGCTGAGTCTCTCGGGATCCCCGTCGACCGGCAGGCCGCCCCAGTCTTCCTCCGTCGCGTGCGTGAGCTTCGGCCCGCGACTGCCGTTGTGCAGGCTGCGAATGATCCTGTGCTCCGGGTCGTAATTGCGGGCTTCCGGATCGTCGCCGTTGTAGAAGCCTGCGAAGCGAACGACGCGTTCCCGGTACCCGGGGTCGTCCGGCCGAGCCAGCCCGTAGAAATTGAACGCGGCAAGTCCTTCGCCATTGTGCTCCCAGTCGAACGACGTGATGAACTCCCGGTAGTACATGCCGTCCCTGGCCATCTCGATGCCGGGCACCCTGGCGTTCGTGAACTGCACGAGGTGCCCTTCCCAGGCCTTCTCGTAGAGTTCGAGCATGACCTCGGGACCGCCCAGCGCATAGACGAGCGGCCAGTGGGCGAAGCTCTCCATGGCATCGTCCGGGCCATCGTTGCCGCCCCAGCGTTCGACCACGTCCAGGTAACCTTCCGCCGTTACGAACTTCTCGTCGAACAGGCGGACGGCTTCGTCATACATCGCGAACAGTTTGCGCTGCTCCAGCGCCCACCCGGGAGGCTCCATGGGCGACGTGATTTCTATGGCCGCCAGCGCTGGCCGGTCGTTTTCGGATTCTGCCTTCGTCGTGCAGCCGCAAAACGCCAGCGTAGCCGCCAGTGCCGCAAAAGGAGCGGCGAATCGGGAGTGATACAGCATGGGCGAGATGATAGACAATCCCGCCAGGCATTACGCACGCGATCTCACGCGATCCCACGCACTCTCTGCAGCCGCGACGCCGGCGTCGGCGCGTTGCGGCGGTCCGGGTGATCAGTCGACGGATCCGCTCACTTCGATCGGCACCGGCACCACGGGGTCGCCGACCCCGTCCAGCAGCAGCACCACTCCCTCGGCGGGCTCGGCGACGCCGTCGCGCGCGATCGGCACGCTCACGCTCGCCTGTGTTTCGCCCGGCGGGAACTCGAGGCTTAAGAAAATGCCGAGTTCGGAGAGCACGACGGGCTCATCGGGCGGGACGATGCCGTGCCACTCGAGAAAGTCCGCGGGCACGTCGTCGCTGTCGAGCTCGGGAAAGCGCGCGTCGGCCGGCAGGAACTGCAGGAACCAGTAGCCGCCGTGCACGAGCGGCTCGGACAAACGAAAGGTCCAGGTGAGCGCCGCGCCCTCGGCCGCGGTGACTTCGGCGGCATCCACCGTGAGTACGGGTGCGGGATCGTCTTCCTCGACGAAGAGCGTAGCGTCGAAATCCGCCGTCACGGCATTCCTGCGTGCCTGCAACACCACCTGGATCTGCTGCGGGAACGGGGTGTACACGTCGTCGGCGATGTACTCGAACGGGATGAACGCCGACGTCGCGCCGGGCTCGAGCACCAGCGGAAAGCCGCGCGTGGGGTCCTCGAAACTCGAATAGTCGGTGAGCTGCACCCACAGGTACGCGGGCCTCGTCACGGCGCCGTCCACGAACACGGGCACATCGACGGAGTGCTCGCCGCTGTCGCCTTCCCTGACGATGACGTCGCCGACGCTGACGCGCGGCAACCGGATCGGGTCGCTGTCCGCGACGCGGTCGCGCCAGGACGATATGTCGAGCAGCCAGAAGCGGCCCTCGGCCGAACGTGGGCTCAGTTCGACGGCGCGGATCGCTGTCGGGTCCACGCGCGACCCGGCGAGGCTCGCGCGGAGCTGGCGCGCCACCACCTTGCCGAGCGGGCTCGGCCCGTGGTACGAGCGCAGCGTGAGCGGCTGCGTGCCGAGGCGTGTCCAGCGGCCTGCCGCGTCGCGCACGCGCACGTCGATCTCGACCGGCGCCGCGTCGGGTTCGCCGGCGATGCGGAAGTCGAGCCCATCGAAGGCCCGGCTGCCGGGTTCGACCGGGATCTCCAGGCGCCCGCCGGGTGCGCTCCACTGAACGCGCAGTGCTTTCGGCGCGGGCGCGGTCTCGCCGAATGCCATCGGCGTCCAGTGCGGGAGCACCTCGAAGTAGTGCGGTCGTCCGCACCCGGGGCGGAGGTCGAACGGCCCCGCGTTGAAGAACCCGCGGCACTGGCTGGCCGTGAGGCCGGTGGCGCTGAAGTCCAAGCCCCTGCCGGCGGCGTAGAGCACCCGCTTGTCGCCGCCCACCGCGTGCACGAACGCCCGGGCCCGCCCGATGGACGCCGGCTTCACCCGCGCGCCGTCGAGCAGCGGCAGGGCACGCGGGTTCCCCTGGACGGCGAGGTCGACGAGCGCCGCGGTGTAGGCGAGGCCGACGGCCTGTTGCTCCCTGGGCGAGAGCCGCTGCGGGCCGCCCTCGCCGCACTGCGGGTCGTTGGGGTCGAACCAGTCGTCCCAGGCCGGGGATTGCGAGAGCCCGGGCGTCCATTCGCTGTTGTAGTAGTTGTGGTTCGTGCCCATTGCCATCACCGAGCTGCGCAGTGCCCGGTCGATCGTGAGGTCTCGGCCAATATCGACGTATTGCTGGCCCTGCAGGTCGGACACGTCACCGTCGCAGAAGGGCAGGATCACGGTCGTGGCGATGCCGGGCGCCACCTGGCGGCCGAATGCCGTGGGGCCGATCAGCATGAGTCCGCGGATCGTCCAGGGGTCGTCCGCATCGCTGTCGATCGCCGCGCGCTCGACGCCTTCGCCGCCTCGGCTATGGCCGACCATGACGACACGGTCAAGGTCGACGCGGCCGTGGAAGCGGCCGCCCCAGGGGTCGCCGCCGTGCCGGGACCATTTCGCCCACCGGGCGAGGTGGTGACGCAGGAGTGCCGAGCGCGCGAACGCGCCGCCGTCGAGAAAGAGGCCGTCCTGCCCGTTGACGCCGTTTGCGGCGATCGAAACGGTGAGATAACCCTGCGAGGCGAGCACGCGGGTCATGTAGCGGTAGCCGGAATGACTCGGCACCGGGCGCCAGCCTGGCGGGCAGGGCCAGTTCAGCACCGACTCGCCGTCGGGGCCGCCGCGGTAGCAGGTGTTGTGGCGGCCGTGCAGGAAGACGACGAGCGGCAACGGCCCGGCGGTACCGAGCGGCGCAACGACTTCGCCCACGACCTCGACCGGCGCTTCGAACCCGGCGACGGGCAGGTCCGGCAACGCGTATCGCAGCCGTTCGGTGGGATAAGGCCCCCGTGCCGCGGGCTCGTACGTGCTTGCGGCGAGCGGCGCGTCGTCCGGCGGGGCGGCTTGCGGCATGCGCAGTCTCGTTACGCCGGAATGGGCGGCGGCGTCGAGCCGGCGGCCCGCCGCCCAGACCGAAAGGTCGGTGAGCGAGCCCGGCGGCGACAGGCGCAGCCGCAGCGTCCGACCGTGCGTTGCCGGGTAGCCCAGCAAGCGGGTTCCCGAGCGGAACTCGTACCGGGCGCCGCCGGCGCGAAGTGGTGCCTCGCTCGTCCAGACGAGGTCCGGGCCGTCGAGCTGCCAGCCGGGCGGCAGCCCGGAGGCGGGGCCCTGCGCCGCGAGCGACGCCGAGGTCAACAGGAAGGAGAGGAGTACCGGGAGGACGGATCGGTAAACGGCAGGCGTCGTCAAGCAGTGTGCGTCCGGGCGTGAGCGGATGCGGGACTATGACCCCGCGGGCGCGTCCGCGTTCCGCACTGTAAACCGGTCACCGGGACCGGTGCTGCAGGTACGTGTACAGCGCGCTGTGGTCCAGATCCTCGCCGCCCGTGGCGCAGTGGTCGCGGTACAGGCTTTCGACGAGTTCCAGT
>DASUOE010000244.1:0-13884 GCA_036276805.1 Woeseiaceae bacterium
TTGGGGCCGATGCCGCGATACGTTCGCGGCGCGAGCGCCGCTCCTACGGTTGCGATTCCCCCAGCGCGTCGCGCAGGCGGCCGCCGGCGTCGCGCAGGCGGCGGCGGGCGGTGCCGGGATCGACGTCGAGCCGGGCGCAGACGATCGCCACCTTGACGTCGCCATCGGCCTCGTCGAGGCGCGCCGCCGCCGCCTCCCGTCCGAGACCGGTCGCCCGGGCGACGATGGACAGCGACCGCGCCCGGAGCTTCCTGTTGGTCGCCTGCAGGTCGACCATGAGGTTGCCGTAGGTCTTGCCGAGCCGGACCATCGCACCGGTCGACAGCATGTTGAGCACCATCTTCGTCGCGGTGCCCGCTTTCATGCGCGTGGAGCCTGCCAGAACCTCCGGGCCCGTCGCCACTGTGATGCCGATGTCCGCCATCGCCGCCACGGGACTGCCCGGGTTGCAGGCAAAGCCGATCGTACCGGCGCCGGCCGCCGCGGCGTGTTCCAGCGCGCCGATGACGTAGGGCGCGGTGCCGCTCGCCGTGATGCCGACGACCGTGTCCGCGGCCGATACGGCAAGCGCCTGCAAGTCGAGGGCACCCTGCTCCGGTGAGTCCTCGGCGCCTTCGACGGCCCTGGTGAGCGCGGCCGAACCGCCCGCGATGACGCCGACGACGGCTCCGGGCGGCGTGCCGAAGGTTGGCGGCATCTCTGCGGCGTCCAGCACGCCGAGGCGGCCGGAGGTGCCGGCGCCGACGTAGATCAGCCGCCCGCCCGCGGCGAGGCTCGCGGCGATGCGCTCGATCGCGCGCGCGATCTCGGGCGCCGCGTTGGCCACGGCTGCAGCGATCCCGGCGTCCTCCCGGTTGACGAGCTCGACGAACGCGAGCGGCGTGAGCCCGTCGAGGTCGGCCGACGCCGGGTTCGGCGCCTCGGTGGCGGATTCGTCGCTCACCCGGCCGTCCCTTCCGTTCCGCCCGCGGCGGCCCCGGGCTCCCCGACCACCTTGCCGGGATTCAGGATGCCGTTAGGGTCGAGCGTGGCCTTCAGGCGGCGCATCAGTTCGATCTCGGCAGGCGTGCGGCTGACCGGCAGCCAGGCCCGTTTCTCGAGCCCGATCCCGTGCTCGGCGGAGATCGCCCCCGCGAACGGCTCGAGTTCGCCGTAAACCACTGCTTCGACCGCGTGCACCCGCTCGGGCGAGCGGTCCTGCATCTGCACGCACACGTGTACGTTGTTGTCCCCCAGGTGGCCGAACGCAACCACCTCGGTATCCTTCACCGGCGCAAGAGCGGCTTCGAGCGCGCGCACGTACTGCCCCGCATCGGCGCTCCTAAGGCTCACGTCGAAATTGTGCGACGCCTCGATGACCGGCTCGACCTCCTCGCGGATGGCCCAGATGTCCGCGCGCTCGCGGTCCGACTTCGCCATGACGCCGTCCAGCACCACGGCCTCCTCCACCAGGAACTCGAGCACCTCCTCGAATGCCGCGTCGTCGAATCGCGGGTCGCTGCCCATCGCCTCGACGAGGACATACAGGGGTTTGCCCGGCGCGAGCGGTGCGGCCAGCCGTCCGCGTGGCGCGACCGCGCGCGCGTAGAAGCTGTTCCACATGACCTCGAAGCCCGTGAGCGAGCCCGGCAGCCGCCGCTGCGCGACGTTGAGCGCGATGGTGACCGCGTCGAAGTCCTCGCAGGCAAGCAGCGCGACGTTATGCGACCGCGGGCGCGCGACCAGGCGGAATACGACCCGGGTCACGACACCCAGCACGCCTTCCGAACCGATGAACAGCTGCTTCAGGTCGAAGCCGGAGTTGTTCTTGATGTAGCGGTTCATCGACGAGAGAACCGTGCCGTCGGCGAGCACCGCCTCGAGGCCGAGCACGGAGTCCCGCGTCATGCCGTAGCGGATGACCTTGGTCCCGCCGGCGTTCGTCGACACGATCCCGCCCAGCATGCAGTTCGTGCGCGCACCGATGTCGATGGGGAAATACAGGCCCGCGGCCGCGGCCGCCTCCTGCGCGGCGAGCAGCGTCGTGCCCGCCTGCGCCGTCATCGTCCGCGCCTCCGCATCGACCTCCTCTATGGCGTTCATGCGCGCGAGCGCGAGCACGACGTCCCCGGGGCCGGTGTGGCAACCCTGCACCAGGTTCGTCGTGCCGCCGAAGGGCACGACCGGCTGGCGGTGGCGGTTGCACAGGGCGAGCACGCGCGCGACCTCCTCCGTCGAGCGCGGGTAGACGATGGCGCGCGCGTCGCAGCGCGCGTGCGTGTGCCACGGGAATTCGTGGCCCGCGACGGCCGCGCCGGTCACGACCTCTGCACCGCCGACGGCTGCGCGGAGCGCGTCGAGCAGTCGGTCCGGGCTTTGGCCGGGGCGCTGGCCGGGGCGCTGGTCGGAGAGCGGGTTCGTCATGCGTTCGCCATGGCGCCCTGAGGCGCCGTCATTTGCCGGGGCTAAGGCCCGGTGTAGCGGCGCGGCACGCGCGCCGACACGCCGGTCAGCAGCTCGTACCCGATGGTACCAGCCGCCCGCGCCACCGTATCGACGGGCAGGTCGGCGCCCCATAGCACGACCGGGTCGCCGACCGCTGCCCCCGGCACGTCGGTGACGTCGATCGTCAGCATGTCCATCGACACGGTTCCGGCGATCGGCGCAACCCGGCCGCGGACGCGCGTGGGCGTGCCGTTCGGCGCATGCCGCGGGTAGCCGTCGGCGTAGCCGATGGCGACCGTGGCGATCCTCGAATTCTTTTCCGCGGTGAAAGTGCAGCCGTAGCCGACCGCCTCGCCGGCCGCCACGTCGTGCACGCCGATGATCTCCGAGGCGAGCGTCATCGCCGGCTTCAAGGCCCGGGCCGCCGGCAGCTCCTGTGCGAAGGGCGAGCAGCCGTAGAGCATGTAACCCGGGCGGTTCCAGTGGCGCCGGCTGTCCGGGAACGCCAGGATGCCGCCGGAGTTCGCGATGCTGACGGGCGCGTCGATGCCCGCTGTGCAGGCGTCGAACAGCGTGATCTGCCGGTGCACGAAGGCGCTGCCGGGCACGTCGGACGTGGCGAGATGCGTGCAGACCACGATGGGCTCGCGGCAGCGGCCGGAGCCCCTGAGCCGGGCCAGCGCCTGCCCGGCCATCGCCGGCGGCAGGCCGAGGCGATGCATGCCGGAGTCGATCTTGAGCCATACCGCGAGGGGTGCCGGGAGCGTCGTCGCCTCCAGCAACTCGAGCTGGCCGCGGTCGTGCACCACGACCGCGAACCCGTGCAGGGCGGCGGCCGCGAGTGCGTCGGCGCCGTTCACGCCCTCCAGTACGAGCACCGGCTCCGCGATGCCTGCCTGCCGGAGTTCCAGGGCCTCCTCCAGTATCCCGACCGCGAATCCCGGCGCGGCGTCGGCGAGCGCTTTTGCCACCGCCACCGCGCCGTGGCCATAGGCGTCCGCCTTGATGACCGCGAGCGAGCGAGAGTCCGGCGCCAGGCGGCAGGCATACTCGTAATTGGCGCGGATCGCGTCGAGATCGACGAGTGCTTCGGCGCGGCGTCCCGGCAGGTGATCGTTCATCCCAGGCGGTCGTTCATTCGATGAGCAGCAGCCCGGCCATGAGGTACATGACCAGGGTGAGCGCGCCCGCAAAGAGCGCGTACGGCATCTGTGTGCGCACATGCTCCAGCAAATCGCAGCCGGATGCCACAGCCGAGACGGCCGTCGTATCCGAGATCGGCGAGCAGTGGTCGCCGAACACCCCGCCGCCCAGGATCGCCGCGAGCATCAGTGACGGGGGCAGGTCGAGCGCCACGGTGATGGGCATGCCGATCGGCACGAGGATCGCGAACGTGCCCCACGACGTGCCCGTGGAAAACGAGATCAGCGCGCCGGCGAGGAACAGCATGGCGGGCAGGAGGAATGCCGGCACCGCGTCGCCGACGAGCCCGGCAATGTAGTCGCCCGTGCCGAGGTCGCGGAGAGTCGCCCCGAGCGCGAGCGACAGGAGGACGATGGTGACGAGCGGCAGCAGCTCGCCCATCCCGGCGAAGCTGATGCGCACCAGGCGCAGGTGGTCGAAGTCGGGGCGCACGACCAGGAGCAGGTATGCGACGAGCAGGGCGGCGACCGTCGCGTACAGCACGGAACGCGAACCGCTGCCGGCGGTGATGTCGCCGTCGCCGGTCCACAGCATGCACACGAGCATGCCCGCGATCAGCGTACCGAGAGGCAGCAGCATGTAGCGGGCACGGGTCGGCGGGGGGCCGATATCGTCGGCGGCCTCCCCGGCGGCCGGCCCCGCGCCGCGGGCCGTGGTCCGCGCCAGCGGGCCGTGGTAGCGGCCGGTAAGCGCCGTATAGAAGACGAGGGCCAGCGAAATGAGCGCGTAGAAGTTGAGCGCCACCGTGCCCCAGAGCACGCTCACCGCGGACGACCGGAACGTATAGTCCCCGAGCAGCGCCAGAACGAAGGCGCCCCACCCGTTCAGCAGGATGAGTATGCACACCGGCGCGGACGTGCTGTCGATGATGTAGGCGAGCTTCGCGCGGCTCAGCCCGAAGCGATCGAACAGGCCGCGCGAGAGGATGCCCGCGGTGAGCACGCTCAGGTTCGACTCGATGAACACGACCGTGCCGACGATGCTGGTCATCAGCGTGGCCCGTCGCGGCGTGCTGGCGAGCCCGGTTCTGACGAAGCGATTCACCATTGCGGCCACGCCGCCTGAATCCCGCATGAGCGACATGAGCCCGCCGATCAGGAGCATGAACAGGAACAGCCGCGCGTTGTCGAGGCTAGTGAACACCGCCGCGGTGCGTTCGAGCGTCGCGACACCGGCTAAGGGGAGTGCCGGCCAGGCCGGCGCCTGCTGCAGCAGTTCGCCGGCGAATATCGCGGCAAGCAGCGCCACGATGACCTCCTTGCGCCACAGCACGACGACGAGCGCCACGAGCGGCGGGAGGACGGAGACCCAGCTCATGGCGCACCGCGGCGGGCACCGGTTGGACCGGCCCCGCGACGCGTGACGCCGAGGGTGCGCGTGCGCGGCTGCACGCTCAGTCGCGAGCCGTGCCGGTGCGCCAGTACCTGAGCAGGTGCTCGCCCGACTCGTCGCCCCGTTTCAGCACCAGCCACGCGTCCATGGCGTCCGGCCCGCGACGGTAGAAACTCAAGCCCCGGAAATGCAGCGCGTCGGGCTCGATGGCTACCAGCGGGAAGGAGACGTAGTCGGCCTTCTCCTCCCAGGCCGAGAAATCCGCGTTGAAGTGCTTCACTTTCATGACGAGTGTGCCATCGTCGACGGTCAGGAGCAGGAGCTCGTAGAAGCGTACGCCCTCCTCGTCGTCGAACAGCTTGAAAAGCCCGACCATGCTGCCCGCCGACGGCGCGTTCCACGCTTCCTCGCAGCGCTCGCCGAAGGCCTCGCACTGCCACGAGCCGACGAGCCAGGCCGCGTCGTCGAGCGTTGCGGACGGAGGGGTTTCGCCGTCGGCGAGCCGGTACGTATGGTCCGTCATCCGCTCGGCGCCGTGCACGGCACCAGCCGATGCCATGACCCCCAGTAACAGGCCGGTGCGTCTGCTCCCCATGTCCGTCCCTTCGTCGCGCTCAAAAGCGTGCTGCGTAAGCATACGCTGGTTGGCCGTGGAACGGAGCCGCATGGCGCTGCCCCAGTAGAATGCCGCCGGTGACGACGGGAAAACCGTTGACGGGCAAAGCAAAGCCACTGGAGGCACCGGTTCCGAAGCGGAACCAGGCTGGGCATTCATCGGTACAGAGAGAAATTCCGTATCACGCCGGTCACCGGGTTTGCGGCAGGTCACGGGACACTCATGCAAATAGTAACGGTTCGCAATAACCTGTGAACAGGTGTCGAATCCCGGGCTGGGATACAAACCGAAACGGCCGCGCCCCCCAGCCGGTGCGACACTGTCGTCATGAGAGTTCCTGCACCACGCCGGCCCCCGGGCGACCGCTGATGAAGGTCGCCCTTCTCGGCGGTACCGGGTTCGTCGGTACCTGGCTCGTGGATGCCCTGCTCGAGCACGGCCATGAGCCCGCGCTGCTCGTCAGGCCCGGTAGCGAACACAAGGTGCACAAGCCGGCGCGTTGCCTGATCGTCACCGGCGACGTAACGGACGCCGGCAGGGTCGGCGAGCTGGTGGCCGGGGCCGATTCCGTCGTCTACAACGTCGGCATCCTGCGCGAGTCTCCCGGCGTCACCTTCGAGGCCATGCACGTAAGCGGCGTCGAGCTGGCGATCGCGGCCACGCGGGAGGCCGGGTGTTCACGGTTCGTCCTGATGAGCGCAAACGGCGCGGCGCCGAATGGCACGCCCTACCAGACGACCAAGTACCGCGCCGAACAAGCGCTCGTGAAGAGCGGTATCGAATACACAATTTTCCGGCCGTCGGTCATCTTCGGCGACCCGCGCGGCCGCGACGAGATCGCGACGCGGCTGTACCGGCAGATGATCCGTCCGCCGCTGCCGGCGGTCTGGTTCCATACGGGGCTCGTCCCCGATCCCGATACCGTCCGTCTCTCGCCGGTCGCGGTCGAGGACGTCGCCGAGGCTTTCGCCCGCGGGATCGATTTGCCGGAGTGCGTTAACCGCACCCTCGCGCTCGGCGGCGGACGGACGCTGAACTGGAAAACGATGCTCGAGTGCATCGCGGCGGCCGTCGGCCGGAGAAAGCTGATGCTCCCCATGCCACTCGGCGTGATGTCGGCCACGGCGGCGCTCGGCGAGCATTTTCCCTGGTTCCCGGTCACCCGCGACCAGCTGACGATGCTCGCGCAGGGCAACATTGCCGGCCCGGAGCGGCTCGAGACCCTGCTAGGGCGGCCGCCCGTGGAATTCGCGCCGGACGCGCTCGGCTACCTCAACGCACGGTAGTCGCGGTGCGCTGCCACCGTCTGCTCGTGCTGACGATCCACCCGTTGACTGTGCCAGAATGTCGCGATGATCGAATCCGTGCCCGTGATCGACATCGCCCGCCTCGACGAGGCGGACACGCTTGGCGCGATCGACCGCGCCTGCCGCGAGTGGGGCTTCTTCCAGGTCGTCAATCACGGCATTCCCGGCCCGCTCTGCCTGGCGCTCGTCGACGCGATGCACGCATTCTTTGCCGCGCCCGCGCCCGTCAGGGCGCGCATCCGCCGTACGCGCGAGAATCCCTGGGGCTACTACGACAGCGAACTCACGAAAAACGTCCGCGACTGGAAGGAAGTGTTCGATTACGGTCCCGGCGACGGCGGGCAGCTCGAGCCGCGCTGGCCGGATGGACTGCCCGGTTTTCGCACGGCGGTGGAACGCTATTCGGACGCCTGCGAGTCGCTCGCGTTCCGGCTGCTGGGGGCGCTCGCGGCAAACCTCGGCGCGGACGCGGCGGAACTCGCGCGCGCGTTCGCACCGGCGCACACGAGCTTCCTGCGCCTGAACCACTATCCCGTGTGCCCCGTACCGGCGGCGCCTGCGGGGCTCACGACCACCACGGCGGGACACGTGGGGGTGAACTACCACACCGACGCCGGCGTGCTCACGCTGCTCCTGCAGGACGGGCAGCCCGGCCTCGAGGTGTACCGCGACGGGTGCTGGTACCCCATCGACCCGCTCGCGGGCGCACTGGTCGTCAACATCGGCGACATCGTGCAGGTGTGGTCGAACGATATGTACCGGGCCGCCATGCACCGTGCGCTGGTTAACCCGGTGCACGCCCGCTACAGTGCCCCGTATTTTTTCAATCCGGATTACCGCAGTAACTACGCGCCGCTGCCGTCGATGACGGGGCCCGGCCGGTCGCCGCGTTACCGCCCGATCAACTGGGGCGAGTTCCGCAGACGGCGCGCCGACGGCGACTACGCGGATTTCGGGGCGGAGATCCAGCTCAGCGATTTCGCAACCTGAAGGAAAATCGTTCATGCCGTTAAGCCGTCTACTCGCCATTCTCGCTGCCGCGGGCATCGCCGCCCTGCTTCTCGCGCGCGCGGCGCCGGCCCGCGCCGAAACCCTGTACCTCACCGCAGGCCGTCTTGTCGACCCGGTGGCCGGGGAGGCGGTCCGCGATCCCGCGCTCGTGATCGAGGACGGCGTCGTCACCGCCCGCGGTACGCAGGGCCGCCTCGCCGTGCCGGAGGACGCCCGGCGGATCGATCTCGGCGCGCGCACGCTGCTGCCGGGCTTCATCGACATGCACACGCATCTGACCGGGATGGCCGACAAGGGCCGCGGGTACTCGGGCCTCGGGCTGTCGCGGCACCGGGGCACGATCTGGGGCGTCGTGAACGCGGAAAAGACGTTGCTCGCCGGGTTCACGACCGTGCGCGACGTCGGCGCCGACGACTTCATCGACGTCGCGCTGCGTGACGCGATCAACGAAGGCGAGATCCCCGGCCCGCGCATGTTCGTGTCCGGCCCGCCCGTCGGCATTCGCGGCGGCCACTGCTCGGACAACAACCTGTTGCCGCCGGAGAACGAGATCGTGGGCGAAAACGTCGCTGCGGGCCCGTGGGAAATGCGCGACCGCGTGCGCCACAACATCAAGTTCGGCACCGACCTCATCAAGACCTGCTCGACCGGCGGCGTTTTCTCGAAGGGCACGCTCACGGGCGCGCCGCAGGCGACGGTCGAGGAACTGGCCGCGATCGTCGACGAAGCGCACATGCGGGGGCTCAGGGTCGCGGCCCATGCGCACGGCACGCAGGGCATCAAAAACGCGATTGCAGCCGGCGTGGACACCATCGACCACGCGAGCTACCTCGACGACGACGCCATCGCCATGGGCAAGGAGCGCGGCGTGTACTTCGTGCCCGACATCTACAACACGGAATTCACGCTCGCCATGGGCCTCGAGCTCGGGATCCTCGAAGAGTCGCTCGAGAAGGAGCGCGAGCTCAGCGCGGAGCAGCGCGAGAGCTTCCGCCGCGCCGTCGCGGCCGGTGCGAATGTCGTGTTCGGCTCGGATGCGGCGGTCTACCCGCACGGCGACAACCCGAAGCAGTTCTCGCGCATGGTGCAGTTCGGCATGACCCCGATGCAGGCGATCGTGGCGGCGACCTCGCTGGCGGCGGAGGCGCTGGGGCAGGAGGATCTCGGCTGCCTCGACCCTGGCTGCGCGGCCGACGCGGTTGCGGTCACGGGCGACCCGCTGGCCGACATCGCGGTTCTCGAGCGGGTCGAGTTCGTCATGAAGGCGGGGACCGTCCACCGCGACGATGGCGGTGCGTCCCGGTGAGGGATCGCCTGGCCTTCTACTGGAACCGCATCCGAGAGCGGCTTTGGTTCAAGCCGCTTCTCGTGTCCGTGCTGTCGGTCGCCGGCGCGTTCCTCGCGAACGCGGCCGACACCTTCGGCCTGGACGACCGGCTGCCGCAGGTCGACGCGGAGACCAACGATTCGCTGCTGACCATCATGGCGTCCAGCATGCTCGTCATCGCGACCTTCGCCGTCGCGTCGATGGTGTCCGCCTATGCCTCGGCGAGCAGCACCGCGACACCGCGAGCCTTCCCGCTGATCGTCGCGGATGATGCGTCGCAAAACGCCCTGTCGAGCTTCATCGGCGCCTTCATCTTCAGTCTCGTGGCACTGATCGCGGTCAAGAACAATTACTACGGCGACGACGGGCAGTTCGTGCTGTTCTCGCTCACCCTGCTCGTGTTCGCGTGGGTCGTCCTGACGTTCGTTCGCTGGGTGGACCGCATTGCGCGCCTGGGCCGGATCGGTAACGTGATCGACCGCGTCGAGGCAGCGGCCGCGAGGTCACTCGAGCGGCGGCGGCGGCAGCCCACGCTGCGCGGGCGCGAACAGACCGGCGATCCGGCCGGCGAACCGGTGTGCGCGGAGCGGGTCGGGTACGTGCAGCACGTCGCCGTGGAGCGCCTGCAGGAGGTCGCCGCCAGGGCGGATTGCCGCGTTGCCGTCACGGCACTCCCGGGGACCTTCGCGACGCCGGACCGGCCGCTCTTTTTTCTCGCGGGCGAGGCGGATGCGGACGCGCGATCGGCGCTCCGCTCGGCGTTCCGGATCGACGACGAGCGGGTCTTCGACGAGGACCCGCGCTTCGGGCTCATCGTGCTGTCGGAGATCGCGGCGCGGGCGCTCTCGCCGGCCGTGAACGACCCCGGCACCGCGATCAGCATCATTGGCACGTTCGTGCGGCTGTTCGAGGACTGGGTGCGGCCCGGGGACGGAGACCACGCCCGGTCCAATGGAACAACCGACGGCAAAGAGGACGGCGAAGCCTGCGACCGCGTGAGCGTGCCGCGCCTCGCCGTCACCGACATGTTCGACGACGCATTCACGGCCGTGGCCCGAGACGGGGCCGGCACGATCGAGGTCCAGGTACGCCTGCAGAAGGCCTTCCGCGCCCTCGCGGCGATGGGCGACCCGGCGCTCGCGGCCGCGGCCAGGCAGCACTCGCAGAGGGCGCTCGCCCACGCCGAGCAGTGCCTTGCGATCGAGGACGAAATCGCGATCGTGCGCAAGCTCGCGTTGGCCGGCGGCGATTGAGGACAGGTCGCGCGAGCCGCGGTTGTCATGGTGTCGCGCGGCACTTTATGATCGTTCGCCGGCATGATGACCGGCTTGCGGGCGATCCGGAGGGGACAAGATGAAGAACAGCAAATCCGCCGGTATTCCGGCGCTCGGTCGCCGTGAATTCCTGGGCGCAGGCGCGCTGGCCGTCGCGATGGTGGGCGGTGCGGCGGCTTCCGCTTCTGAGCATCACACCGACGAGCATGCCGCGAAGAGCGACGGCAAGTCCGGCCGGGTGCCGGGCATCCAGCTCTACACCGTGCGCGAGTCCATGCAGCAGGACCTGCCCGCCACGCTCGCAGCCATCGCCGCCATCGGCTACAAGGAAGTCGAGTGCGCCGGTTACTTCGACGTGCCGCCGGGCGAACTGCGGCGCATGATCGAGGATCTCGGCATGCGCTCGCCGAACAGCCATGTCGACTTCAACGCGATGCGCACGGACCCGGTCTCGGTCATCGAACCCGCGGCCGAACTCGGCAACCGCTGGGCGACGATCGCGTGGGTGCCGCCGGAAACGCGCGGCACCGTCGACGACTGGAAGCGCTGGGCGGAAGCGCTGAATCGCGCGGGCGAGGTGGCTAAGGGCTACGACATGCGCGCCGCCTACCACAACCATGAATTCGAGTTCGAAGCGGTCGCCGGCAAGCTGCCCTATGACGTCCTGCTCGCCGAGACCGACCCCGCGCTGGTCGATTTCGAGCTCGATTTCTTCTGGGCCGCGAAGGCCGGCCAGGACATCGGCCGGATTCTCGCGGGCTCGCCCGGGCGATTCACGATGGCCCACATCAAGGACATGAACGCGGACGGCGACATGGTGGACGTCGGCGCCGGGCAGATCGACTTCGCGGCCCTGCTTGCCACCGAAGCCGGCCGCCGCGTCACGCACCTGTTCGTGGAGCACGACGAGCCCGCCGACGCCTTCCGCTCGGCTGCCATCAGCTACGGCGGCCTCGAGCGGATCTTGCGGAAACTCGGCAAGGGCGCCTGAGGATCACCCAGGGAGCCTCTGCACAAGTCCCGTCGCACGCGCCGGACGCCGCAGCGCTTGCCCGGTCAGTCGTTCTCGATACCGGCGAGCTTCGTCCAGGCCGACCCGTTCCGGCTGCTCGCGAGCGCAGCGCGGATGAAGCGCATGGCGGCAAGCCCGTCCTCGATGCCGGCGATCCCGTCCAGCGTGCGACGCTGGGGATAATCGCGGACGCCGCCGGCGAACGCCGCATACAGGTTCGCGAACGCCTCGATGTAGCCCTCCGGGTGGCCCGCCGGGGTGCGGCACACGGCGCGCGCCGCATCGGACAGGTAGCCGACGTTGACTCCCGCCTTGAGCACCGCGTCCGGCGTGTCGCGCTTCTTGAGGGTCAGCGTGTTCGGCTGTTCCTGCTGCCAGTGCAGGCTCGCCTTCTCGCCGTACACCTGGATCTCGAGGCCGTTGACCGCGCCGGTGCAGACCTGGCTCGCCGCGAGCAACCCGGAAGCGCCGTTCTCGAGATGAAACAGCGCACTGCCGTCGTCGTCGATGCGCCGGCCGGGTACGACCGTTCGCAGCTCGGCGGCCACTTCGGTGATGCGCTCGCCGGTGACGAACTCGACGAGGTTGAAGGCGTGCGTGCCGATATCGCCGAAGGCGCCCGACTCGCCGGAACGCTCCGGGTCGCTGCGCCACGCGGCCTGCTTGCTGGCGCCCGTGTCCGCTTCGCGCGAGAGCCAGTCCTGCAGGTAATTGACCGCAACGCGCCGGATCGCCCCGAGCTCCCCGTCCGCCACGCGGCGGCGCGCCTCGATAACTAGCGGGTAGCCCGTGTACGTGTGCGTCAACCCGAACAGGACGCCGCTCCGCCTGGCTACCGCCGCAATCTCTAGCGCGTCCTCGAGGCTGCCGGCGAGAGGCTTGTCGCAGATCACGTGGAACCCGTGGCCCATCGCGGCACAGGCGATCGCCGCGTGCGAATCGTTCGGCGTCACGATGGAGACGCACTGCATACGCTCGTTCTGGGGCAGTGCCGCTTCGGCGGCGAACATTTCGCCGTACGACCCGTAGGCGCGCCCCGGCGCGAGCCCGAGGTCGGCGCCGAAGCGCTGCGATGCCCCCGCGTCGCGGCTGAACGCGCCCGCGACCAGGTCGATCTGCCCGGTAATGCCGGCAGCGAGACGGTGAACCGCCCCGATGAAAGCCCCGGGGCCGCCCCCCACCATACCCATGCGTATACGTCCGGCCATCAGATTCGTTTCTCCTTCATTTCGCGGGCCGCGTAGTCCGCGGCGCGCGCTGTCAGTGCCATGAGCGTGAGCGACGGGTTCTGCGTACCCGTCGAGCAGAACGTCGCGCCGTCCGTGCAGAAGAGATTCGGTACGTCGTGCGACTGGTTCCAGCCGTTGAAAACGGATTCCTTCGGGTCGCGGCCCATGCGCGCCGTCCCGACCTCGTGGATCGCAAGGCCGGGCTCCTCGCCCCGCACGCGCGCGGTCACGTCCTCGAACCCCGCAGCCTCGAGCATCGCGGACTCCGCCTCGTTCGCGGCCTCCATCATCGCAAGTTCGTTGTCCGACCACCGGCAGTCTATTTGCAGCTGCGGGATGCCCCACTTGTCCTTCAGCGTCGGGTGCAGCGCCACCTGGTTGTCGTAGCGCGGCAGCATCTCGCCCTGCGCGTAGAGCGAGAAGCCCCAGTCGCCCGCCGCGCCGAGGCTGTCCTTGAACGCCGCGCCGAAGCCGTCCTGCCAGCCCTTGCCTTCCCAGCCGCTGCGGTAGGCGCTGCCGCCGATGGCGTAACCGCGGACGAAGCGCTTCGCGTAGCGTCCGGGTTCGTAGTGGAAATTCGGGATGTAGATGCCGGTCGGGCGGCGTCCCTTGTAGTACTCGTCGAGATAGCCCGGGACGCGCGCGTGCGCGAGCGAATTGTAGTTGTGATCCATGAGGTAGTGACCGAGGACCCCGGAGCTGTTCGCGAGGCCGTCGGGAAAGTGCCGCGAACGCGAATTGAGCAGGATTTGCGTGGAACCCAGCGTGCTGGCGCAGAGGAACACGACGCGGCCGAGGTACTCGCGCTCGGACAGGTCCTCGTTGTCGATCACGCGCACGCCGCGCACCCGGCGGTTCTGTGCATCGTAGATCAGGCTGTGCACGACGCTGTGCGGCGCGATGTGCAGGTTGCCGGTGCGCGCGGCCGCCGGCAGCGTGGCGCTCTGCGTCGAGAAATAGGCGCCGAACGAGCAGCCGTTCATGCACTGGTCGCGCGCCTGGCACAGCACCCGGCCGAGCGAGATCTGCAGCTCGGTGGGCTCGGTCAGGTTCGCCGTGCGGCCAATGATGACGTTGCGTCCGGGAAAGCGCTTCTCTACGGCGCTCTTGAATGCCCGTTCCGGCGAGGTCATTTCGAACGGCGGCTGG
>DASUOE010000245.1:0-2168 GCA_036276805.1 Woeseiaceae bacterium
GGGCAGCACCAGGCCGGGCGGCTGCACCCGGCGGCCGGCCTCGCATGCGACATAACGGGCACGCCCGCACCGCAGTTTTTTTCGAATCCGCGACCCGGCGCACTTGGCAGCTTGTGACCGCAGTCACAGAAGGCAGCCGCGCGCAGCCATTATGTTTGGTGCACAGGAGCCGCACCTCTTCTAAGGACAGAACCGCCGCCGGCATGCGCCCGAACTTCCGACCAGTCTTCCCAGCACGTCGCTGCCGGCCGGCTGGCGGCTGCCGCACGCTGCCGTGGCTGGGTCTCGCCGTCCTGCTGCTCGCCGGCTGCGTAAGTGAAGAGGAAGCGATCAGCGATTCGACATCGCCCCCGATCGGCGGCGGCGATCCGGACTCGCTCTTTCTCGTGGCGCCGCCCGACGCCACGGCCGAAGCGAGCGGGCCGACGACGGACGTCGCGCTGGGCGAGCCAACGGCGGACGGCGGCGACGGTTCCTACACGTTCAGCAACGACGCCCCGACGGGCGGTTTCGTACCCGGCGTGACGACCGTCCGGTGGACGGTGACCGACGGCGCGGGCGCCGAGGCGAGCGACGACCAGCTCGTAACGGTGACGGACACGGCGCCGCCCGTCCTCGAGCAGCCGGCCGATATCCAGACGGTGGCGAGCGGCACGCGCACGCCCGTGAGCCTCACACCGCCCGCCGCAACGGACCTCGTCGACCCGGCACCTGCAGTGACCGGCGACATGCCCGCCGAGGGCTTTCCGATGGGCACGACGGCCGTTACCTGGACGGCCGAGGACGCAAGCGGCAACCGTGCGACCGTCACCCAGAACGTCACGGTCACGGAAGGCAATGCCGGTGGCCCGCTCTCGCTGGCCGCGCCGGCCGACGTAGCGGCAGAGGCAACCGGGCCGACCACGCCCATCGCGCTCGGCACCGCGCTGGCGGGCGGGGGCACGCCGCCGTACACGATCACGAACGATGCACCGGCGGGCGGTTTTCCGCTCGGCGCCGCGGTGGTGACGTGGACGGTAATGGACGCGGCCGGTGGGTCGGTTTCGGCGACCCAGGCGGTGGTGGTCGCCGATACCACGCCGCCGGCGCTCAGCGTGCCGGGACCGGTGACGCGCACGCAGTCGAGCAACGGCGGCCGCGCGGCAGTCGACCTCGGCACGGCAAGCGCGAGCGACAGCGTGGACGCCGCGCCGGTCATCAGTAACGACGCACCGGCCGACGGCTTCCCGGTCGGGACGACGACCGTCACCTGGACCGCGACGGATGCCAGCGGCAACTCACGTTCGGCGACGCAGACGGTCACGATCACGGCCTTCGTTGCCGAGTACTGCGAAGACCTCGTGAGCGTGTTCGCCGACGACATCTACCCGCTCCTGGACGAGACCGAACCGCTGCGCTGCAGCGGCTGTCACACCGGCGCGGCGCCGCTCGACACGCCGAACAACTTCGCATTCCCGAACGCGCCGCCGACCGCCGAGGATTTCGACGTGTTCCGCGCGGTCGCCTCGATCGACAGCGGCGGCGCCTCGCTCGTGCTTCTGAAGTCGCGCGGCGGCCTGACGCACACGGGCGGCGACCGCTTCCCCGACGGCACTGCCGACCCGGACTACCGGGCTCTCGAGGAGTTCGTCAACCGCGCCACCGGCTGCGAGCCGCGCCCGTCCGGCGGGACGGAGAAGGTCGTGCTCGGTACGCCGTACGAACAGCTGCACCGGATCGTCGGCGTGCTTGCGTCGCGGCCGCCGTCGGACGACGAGGTCGCGACGATTGCCGGCGCGGCCGACCAGGCGGCGCTGCTCGCGCTGCTCGACCCGATCATCGACGGCCTGCTCAACGAAGAGACGTTCTACGAGCGCGTCGTGGAGATGTACAACGACCTGCTGCTGACGGACCAGTACGCGCGTTCGGACCGGAACGTGAGCATCAACTTCGGCCTCGATGATTTCGCGGCCCGCGACTGGTACGAGAGCAACTACACGGGCACGACGCTCCGGGCGCTCCGCGAGGATACGAACTACGGCATTGCACGCGCGCCACTGGAACTCATCCGCTACATACTCAGAAACGACCGGCCGTTCACCGAGATCCTCACCGCGCAATACACGATGGTGAACCCGTACTCGGCAGTCATCTACGGCGTCACCGCGGGCGATCCAAATTTCCCGTTC
>DASUOE010000246.1:0-4699 GCA_036276805.1 Woeseiaceae bacterium
CGCTGTTCCTGCGGGTCCATGCCCGGCTCCCGGCGCCTCACCGCGCGCTCCCGCCGTCCATGCCCGCGGTCCGGCGGAAGGCGAGTTCGTAACCGCCGTAGCCGTCCGTCAGGAAGCGAGCCACCCGGCCGATGGTCGTGACGCTGACGCCGGTGAGGTCGTGAATCTGCCGATACGGCAGGCCGCGTTCAAGGTAGGCGACGACCTGCCAGCGGTCGACCAGCGCCTGCAGCTCCGCCGGCGTGCAAAGATCCCGGAAAAAGCTGCGGCATTCGTCGAGCGTACACAGGCTGACGACGGCGCTGAAAAGCGCGTCTTCGGCGCGTGCCCGGTCGGTTTCGCTCGCGTTGCGGTTCGGTTTCATGGCGGCTGTCCTGGCAGTCCAAGGCGCGCCGCGGCAGTACGGGGTGCACCAATGTATTAATGGGTTAATACGTTAGTACAACCGATGGACCGCCTGCAAGCATCTTTTTGGCGATATCGAAGCACGGGTCGTGTCGGGTGTAACCATATGCGAATATAAAAAAACTTGCATACTTTATTGACGTGCTGCATGCCGCCCGCCTACACTCGGTGCCGTAACTCATCGAGACCGGCTGAGGGAAAGGCCCTTCGACGCCGGGGCAACCAGCAGAGCCAACCTCTCTGAAATGGTGCCAACTCCTGCGGCAGCCGCGGCTGCCGAATGATGAGGGTCCGGGCAACACCGGCAACGGTGCAGGGCAGGACGCCACATCCTCTGCGACTCCGCAGGGTTCCGATGAAAAAACTCACGCCGGCGACGCCGGACGAACGAGAGGAACCGCGGAGCACTCATGACCAGCAAGGCCAGTTCAGCCACCCGCGCCGTACGTGCGGCCATCGAGTCCGATACCCAGCACGGTGCCGTCGTACCGCCGCTGCACTTGTCGTCCAACTACGCGTTCGCCGGTTTCGGCGAGAAACGCCAGTACGACTACACGCGTTCCGGCAACCCGACGCGCGACGCTCTCGGAAGCGCGCTCGCCGATCTCGAAGGCGGCGCGGGCGCGATCGTCACGTCGTCGGGCATGGCGGCGCTCAACGTGCTCGTGCAGTTCCTGGCGCCCGGGGACCTGCTGGTCGCGCCGCACGACTGTTACGGCGGTACGTTCCGCTTGTTTGAAGCGCTGCGGAAAAAGGGCCATTTCGACGTGCTCTTCGTCGACCAGACGAACGAGACCGCGCTGGCCGCCGCATGCGCTCGCAAGCCGCGCCTGATCCTGACCGAAACGCCTTCGAACCCGTTGCTGCGCATCGTCGACATTGCCAGGGTCGCGCGGCTCGCCCGCGAGTGCGGCGCGCTGTACGCGGTGGACAATACTTTCCTGTCGCCGGCGCTGCAGCAGCCGATCGCGCTGGGCGCCGATCTCGTCGTGCATTCGACGACCAAGTACATTAACGGTCACAGCGACGTGGTTGGCGGCGCGCTCGTTTCGAAATCGCGGGAACTGCACGATCAGCTTGCGTGGTGGGCAAACTGTATCGGCGCGACAGGCGCGCCATTCGACAGCTTCCTCACGCTGCGCGGCGTGCGGACGCTGCAGGTGCGTATCCGCCAGCACGAGCAAAGCGCGAACCTGCTCGCGCACGTCCTGGACGAGCAGCCAAACGTGGCGAAGGTCTATTATCCTGGCCTCGAAACCCATCCCGGTCACGATATTGCGGCACGCCAGCAGCAGGGCTTCGGCGGCATGGTCAGTTTCGAAATCGACGGCGGCGAGGCGGCGGTGCGCGCGTTCGTCGAATCGCTGCAGTACTTTTCGCTCGCCGAGTCCCTGGGTGGCGTCGAGAGCCTCGTCTGCCATCCCCCCTCGATGACGCATGCGCCGCTGTCGCAGGCTGCGCTGACGGAAGCCGGCATCAGCGAGAGCCTCATCCGCCTGTCCGTCGGGCTCGAGGGCACGGAGGATCTCGTTGCTGACGTCCTGCGGGCGCTGGAAGCGGCGCGCAAGGCCGTCGACCTCAAGCCCGTGGCCGCAGCCTGAGGCCGCGCGCGTGCAGGACCTGCCCGATCGTCTGCGCCGTTACGTCTCGCCGGAAACCCGCTGCCACGACCTGCCCGGCGCATTCACCCTCGAGAGTGGAGTAGCGCTGACCGGCGTACGCATCGCGTACCGGACGTGGGGCGACATCGCAAACGCGAAGGATCGCGCCATTCTCGTCTGTCACGCGTTGACCGGTTCCGCCGACGTCGATGCGTGGTGGCCGGGCATCATCGGCAACGGCTCTGCTTTCGATCCCGCCCGGGACTTCATCGTCTGCGCGAACATACTCGGGAGTTGTTACGGGACGACCGGGCCCGTGAGCCGGAAGCCGGGTGGCGGGGAAAGGTATCGCGCGGATTTTCCGCGTATCAGCATTCGCGACATGGTGCACCTCGAACGAGAGCTGCTCGACGCGCTCGGCATCTCGCGCCTGGAACTCGTCACGGGCCCGTCGCTCGGGGGCATGCAGGCGCTCGAGTGGGCGGCCATGTACCCGGAGCGGGTCGGCAGCATTGTGCCGATCGGCGTCGGCGGGCAGCATTCGCCGTGGTGCATCGGCATCAGCGAGGCCCAGCGTGCGGCGATTGCAGCCGACCCGGACTGGCGCGGGGGCTACTACAGCGACGAACGGCAGCCGGAACTGGGGCTCGCGGCGGCCCGGATGATGGCCGTCTGCACATACCGCAGCTGGTCGTCGTTCGAAGAGCGCTTCGGGCGCGGGCGGCGGGCGGACGGCAGCTTCCAGGCTCAGTCCTACCTTCGCCACCAGGGAGAAAAGATCAATGCGCGATTCGACGCGAACACCTATGTCACGCTGACGCACGCGATGCACACGCACGACCTCGGGCGAGGACGCGGCGCTTACCTGGACGTTCTCGCGACGATCGGGCAGCCCGCGCTCGTCGTGTCGGTCAGTTCGGACGCCCTCTACCCGCCGGCGGAGCAACGGTTTCTCGCCGACCACCTGCCGCATGCCGAATACGCCGTACTCGACTCGCTGCACGGCCACGACGGGTTCCTGATCGAAACGGAAGCGCTGGGCGGGCTCATCCGCGCCTTCCGGGAAGGCCGCCTCGGCCGCGCGCGGCTCGGGGTGGTGCAGGGCGGAATCAGCCGAGCGCGCGAAGCACTGCCTCAGTAAAGGCGTCGGTCGACAGCACCTTTTCCGCACCGCGTGCGATGTCCGCCGTACGCGCACCGCTCCGAATGGCTTCCGTGAGGGCGTTCTCGATGGCGTCGGCTTCGGTCGCGAGGTCGAGGCTGTGCCGCAGAAGCAGGGCGGTGCTCGCGATCGTCGCCGCCGGGTTGGCGACTCCCTTGCCCGCAATGTCAGGCGCCGAGCCGTGAATCGGCTCGTACAGGCCGCGGTGAGACGCCCCGAGCGAAGCCGACGGCAGGAGGCCGAGGGAGCCTGCGAGCATCGATGCCTCGTCGGTGAGGATGTCGCCGAACATGTTTTCCGTGACGATGACGTCGAACTCGGCCGGCCGGCTCAGGAGGTGCATCGCCGCGGCGTCGACCAACAGCGTCTCGAGGGCCACGTCCGGGAACTCGTCGGCCATCACGCGATTCGTCGTTTGCCGCCACAGGCGCGAGGTCTCGAGCACGTTGGCCTTGTCGACCGAGCACAGCCGGCCGCGTCGACCGCGCGCGAGCCGCGCGGCGACGCGCACGATGCGCTCGACCTCCGCCACCGTGTAGCTGCAGAGATCGGAGGCCGCATCCGCCGTGCGCGTTTTCTCGCCGAAGTAGATGCCACCCGTCAGCTCGCGGACGACGAGCAGGTCGACGCCGCGCAGGCGCTCGTTCTTGAGCGGCGAGGCGTCGGCGAGCTCCGGCAGTACGCGCACCGGGCGCAGGTTCGCGAATACGCCGAGCCCCGCGCGCAACTGCAGCAGGCCCTGCTCCGGTCGCACGCGCGCATTCGGGTCCGACCACCGCGGTCCGCCCACGGCGCCGAGCAGCACTGCGTCGGCCGCCAGGCAGTCGGCGAGCGTCGCCGCGGGCAGTGGTTCTCCCGCAGCATCGATCGCGGCCCCTCCCATGAGCTGCTCGCGGAACGTGAAGCGATGACCGTGGCGGGCGGCGACCCGCTCCAGCACGGCCCGGCCGGCGGCCACGACCTCCGGGCCGATGCCGTCACCGGGCAGCAGCGTGATCAGGGCTTGCAAGGCCGTGCTGTCTCGTAGTCTGCAATGGCCCTGGCGTGCTGCAGCAGGAAACCGAGCTGGTCGATTCCTGCGACGAGGCAGTGCCGCGCGAACGCATCGATGGGAAACCCGACGTGCCTGCCGTCCGGCAGCTCGAGGCGGGCGTTCTGTACGTCCACCGTCACTTCGACGCCCGGGTTGGCGCCGAGCCAGCGATGCGTCGCCGCGTCCACGACGACCGGTACGAGGCCGTTCTTCAGCGCGTTGTTGAAGAAGATGTCGGCGATCTCCGTGGAGATGACGGCGCGAATGCCGTAGTCGAGCAGCGCCCAGGGCGCATGCTCGCGCGACGAGCCGCAGCCGAAGTTGTTGCCCGCGACCAGGATCCCGCAGCCGCGAGTCAAAGGGTCGTTGAGAGGAAAGTCGGGCCGCGGCCGGCCCTGGGCGTCGAAGCGCAGGTCGTGAAAAAGCGCTGCGCCGAGCCCTTCGCGGGTGGTCGTCGTCAGGAACCGGGCGGCGATTATCTGGTCCGTGTCGATATCC
>DASUOE010000247.1:0-13183 GCA_036276805.1 Woeseiaceae bacterium
CCGCGGGCGCGCACGCGCAGGAGACGCTGAACGAATCGGTTCAGCACTGGGCGCTCGCACCTTTCCTGGGCACCGGGGCCTACGAATTCGACGGGGAGCAGACCGTGTACGTCGTCGAGTTCACGCCGCGCTGGACGTGGCACGAGGGTAGCGCGCCCGGCGCGGTGCCGCGCCGGCCGAAACTCGAGTTCCTCGTGCCGACGACGCTCGGGCTGCGGAGCTTCGACCTGGCCGACCTGCCGGAAACCCTGGACCCGGACAACGCCGCGACGCTGTCCGTCGTGCCGGGTATGTACGCGACCTGGCATGTGAACGGGCGCTGGACGCTGCTCGGTACCGCGAACCTCGGCATGGGCGCGCGGCTCGACGGTGGCGAGTCGGCGTTCATCCACCGCATCGGCCTGCGCAGCCGCTACACCCTTGGCGACGACGAGACGCGCTGGAACCTCATCGCGGCCATCGATCGCTTCGGCTACGACACGAACCTCGACCGGGCAGGCCATATGCTGCCGTTCACGCTCGCGGTCGAACTGGAACATGCCGTGGAGGCGTGGGCGACCAGCGCCGGGGCGACGCACCTGGTCCTGCATCTGAGCGGGACGCACTATCTCGACGAACTCTCGTTCGAAGCGTTCGAAGAGGCCGGCTCCGCCATCAGCAATGACCTCGAGTTCGGCGTGGCCGTGCGCCCGGCGGAACCGTTCCGGCTGTGGAAGCTCAGCTGGGAGCGCATCGGCATCGCTTACCGGCGTGGCGAAGGCCACGCCGAGGGTGATGGCGATTCTACCTTCGAGGGCATCCGCCTCTACTTCGGCTCGATCTTCGACCAGTAGCCATGCGCGTACCGGCGGACATGCGGCGGCGCGTCGCGAGACCTCGCGCCGCACGGCGGAAGAAGCGCCGCCCGGCGCGCCGCGTGCGGGCAGTGCTCGTTCGGGCACTGCGCTTCGCGCTCATCGCCGCCGGCGTCCTGATTTTCACGAGCGTGCTGCTCGTGCTGCCGCTGCGCTGGGTGCACCCGCCGACCACGGCGTTCATGCTTAAGGACGACAGCGGCCGCGAACCATTGCTGCATGCATGGGTGGACTGGAAAAACGTCGGCACGGCCATGCCGCTCGCGGTAGTGGCGGCGGAGGACCAGCGCTTCGCGGATCACTTCGGTATCGACTTCAGCTCCGTCATCGACTCGCTCGACGAGGCGCGCGCCGGCCGGCGCCTGCGCGGCGCCTCGACCATCACGCAGCAGCTCGTCAAGAACCTGTACCTGTCGCCGACGCGGAGTTTCTGGCGGAAGGGCGTCGAAGCCTGGCTCACGCTCGTGACCGAAGCGCTCCTCCCGAAGCAGCGCATCCTGGAGCTGTATGTGAATCTCGTGGAACTCGGCCCGGGCATCTACGGCGTCGGCGCCGCAAGCGCGCGATACTACGGCAAACCGCCCGCCGCGCTCGAGGACATGGAGGCGGCGCTGCTCGCAGCCGTGCTGCCGAACCCGGTCCGGCTGCGGGTCGATGCGCCGTCGCCCTATGTCCGGGAGCGCCAGGCGTGGATACTCGAGCAGATGCGGCGGCTGCGGCGGGAACAGTGGCTGCTCAGGGTTGCCCGTGGCGCGGCGCAGGCCCCGGGTGATGACGGTGTTGTGGTGCGCGGGTAAAACGGAGGTAACGGGATGGATCGCTTCGATTACAGATCGACGCTCGTGGCTGGCTCGCGCAGACCCTGGCAGCGGGCGGCGCTCACGAGCCTTTTGTCACTGGCATGCCTTGCGTGGCTGCCTGTCACGGCAGACGTAGTCATGACAGACGCAGTCATGGCAGAGCTACCGAAGCGGCCGGTCAGCACGTACTCGATCGTCGCCCGGGACGACGGTTCCGGGGAACTCGGGGTCGCCGTCCAGTCACACTGGTTTTCCGTGGGCTCTATCGTCGCCTGGGCGGAGCCCGGCGTCGGAGCGGTCGCGACGCAGTCGTTCGTCGATCCCGATTACGGGCCGTTGGGCTTGCAGCTGATGCGCGCGGGCAAGGATGCGGCGCAGGCGCTCCGGGCGCTCGTCGCCATCGACGAGCACGCTGGCGTGCGCCAGGTCGGCATGGTGGACGCGAACGGCGTCGTCGACAGCTACACGGGCGAGCAGGCAATCGTCGAGCATTGCGATCTCGTCGGGGACGGGTTTGCCGTGCAGGCAAACCTGATGTGGAAAGCGACGGTCTGCGAGGCCATGGCCGCCGCGTACGAATCAGCGTCGGGGGACCTCGGCGATCGCCTGATGGCGGCGCTCGAGGCAGCCGAGTCGGCGGGCGGCGATATCCGCGGCAGGCAATCCGCCGCCTTGCTGGTCGTGAGCGGCGACCGCAGCGAGCCGCCGTGGGGCGGCCGCGTGTTCGACCTGCGGGTCGAGGATCACGCCGATCCCCTGGCGGAGCTGCGTCGCCTGCTGACCATGAATCGCGCCTACAACCTGATGAACCAGGGCGACGAACACATGACGAATGGCGACGTCGGGAAAGCCGTCGTGGCTTATGGCGCGGCGGAGGCGCTCGTTCCCGACAACCACGAGATGGTCTTCTGGCACGCGGTGACGCTGGCGGGCGCGGGGCAAGTGGACGAGGCCCTGCCGCTGTTCGGGCAGGCCTTCGCGTCCTGGCCGAAATGGCGCGAACTGGTGCCCCGGCTGCCGGCCTCCGGCCTGTTACCCGACGACCCGGCGCTGCTCGAGCGCATCCTGTCCGTCGACTGAATGTACCTGTGTATGCAAGGCCTGATACCGCACCTGCCCGGTACCACCGGATTACAGATAAGCCCAGGCCCGGACCCGCCCGGGGCGGTCTACGGCGTGAAGGAATTGCGGGAAACGCCCTTCGGCGGCGATGACCCGCCCGGCCACTGCGTACCGGCGACCGCCTCCGCCACGCGGTCCGCAACGCGTTCCGTATCCTGCCACGCGACGTGAAGCATGCCGGTGGCACCAACGACCATCACGACCGGGATGACGAGAAACATCGCCTGTGCCCAGTCTCCGGCCAAAAGGCCGATGATGCCGGTCGGGACGGCGATCACGGCGAACAGCAAAACGCCGCCGAACCAGATCGTGACGAACACCCTGGCAAACCAGGCCAGGCGGAACTCGTCGTCAACCCTCGTCGTCCCGTCGCGTGCGCGGTATACGCTCCCGTACAGCACCGGCCCGAACGAGTTATTTACCCAGCGCCGATGCAGGCGGACCGTGAAATAGTCGCCTTTGACACGACCGACGAGCCGGGTCGCCATCAGCAAGGGAATGCCGAAACGGCTCGTGACGTCACCTAACCGGCGTAACGCCTCGTCAGGCGGCAAGGGTGTCGATATGTGCACAGGCCTCGACCCGTATAGCAGCGTCCAGGGTGAGTACCGCGACCATAGCGAAGAGGTTGCAGGTCGGAATTGTTTCACTTACCGGCGACTCCTGAAGCGCTTTCCCAGCAACCCCGGCTCTATTGGCCGGCCGTCGCTCAGGCGAGCTTCGGATCCACCGCCGGCACCGGTGTGCGCCGCGGGTCGTCCGGCGGCATGCGGTGGATCTTGATGTCGAAGAGCCCGTACAGCACCGAGACGACCGGGTTGATCAGGTTGAAGAACGCGAACGGCAGGTAGGCGAACGTCGCGACGCCCAGGGCGGCGGACATGTAGGCGCCGCAGGTATTCCAGGGGACGAGCGGCGAGGTCAGGGTGCCGCAGTCCTCGATGACGCGGGACAGGTTGCGCGCGGAGAGGCCGCGGCGGGCGAATTCCGCCTTGAACATGCGTCCCGGCAGCACGATGGCCATGTACTGGTCGGAGGCAACGATGTTCGCGCCGATGCAGGTGAGGGCGGTCGCGAGAATCAGCGAGCCGGCGGACTTGGCGGCCGCGAGCGCGGAGCGGATCAGGCGCTCGAGCATGCCGGCGTGCTCGAGCACGGCGCCGAAGGCAAGCGCGCTGATGATGAGCCAGATCGTGTTCAGCATGCTGGCCATGCCGCCGCGACTCAGCAGGTCGTCCACTTCCGCGACGCCCGTCGATGCCACGTAACCCGTCGCGAGTGCCGCCCACGCGCCCTTGAACGCAGCGACCGGGGTCGCGAGCGCCGGGTCGCCCGCGAGCGTCACGAGCTTGTCCGGCTGCAGGATGAATGCGAGAACGGCGCCGAGCACCGCGCCGGTGAGGATCGTCGGCAGGGGCGGCAGCTTCATCGATGCCATCGCGAGCACGACGACCAGCGGTAACAGGGCGAATGGCGTGATGGCGAAGCTCGACTCCAGCGTGTCCATCATCAGCGTGAGCGAGGAACTCTCCGAGCCGATCGAAACGTTGAAGCCGACGATCGCAAAGAGAACGAGCGCCGCCGTGAACGACGGCGCCGTCGTCCACACCATGTGGCGTATGTGCGTGAAGAGGTCGGTGCCGGCGACCGCGGGCGCGAGGTTCGTGGTATCCGAGAGCGGCGACATCTTGTCGCCGAAATATGCGCCGCTCACGACCGCGCCGGCGGTGATCGCCGGCGACACGCCGAAACCGATCGCCACGCCGATGAGGCCCACGCCGAGCGTGCCGGCGACCGTCCACGAGCTTCCGGTTGCGAGCGATGCGACCGCGCAGATCAGGCACGCCGCCGCGTAGAAGAACTTCGGGTGCAGCAGTTCGAGCCCGTAGTAGATCATCGCGGGCACGGTGCCCGCTGCGAGCCACGTGCCGATCAGCGCGCCGACCGCGAGCAGGATCATCATGGCGCCCATGGCCGTACCGATGCCGTCGATGATGGCGCGCTCGACGTCGCGCCACGCGTGCCCGTTGCGCACCGCGATGATGGCGCCCGCGGCCGCGGCGAAAATGAGCGCCATCTGGTTCGCGCCGCCCGAGGAATCCGAGCCGAACAGCCAGACGGAGCTCGCCAGCAGTACGACGAGCACCGCGATCGGCGCAATGGACTGCAGCATCGACGGCGGCCTGACGCCCGCGGTCGACGCGCTCATTCAGCGCACCAGCCGGTCATGCGCTTCAAGAACGTCGCGAAGGTCATCGTGACCGATACCCGGCACGACATGACCTTCGTTGCCGGTCATGTCCCGGCCGGCCACGAGCGCATTGACGATGGCCTCTTCCGTCGCCTGCACGCTTGCCAGGAACAGCGGGTTAAGGCTGTCGTTCGGCATGGACTCGATGCTCGCGTCGCGCTCGCCGCGCGCGGCCGCCTCGTTCGCCGTCGAGAATGCGATGAAGATGTCGCCGGAGCCGTTGTGTGCGATGCCGCCGGTGCGCGCGATGCCGAGGGAGACCCGGCGCGCGATGCGCTCGAGCTGGTGCGGCAGGAGCGGCGCGTCCGTTGCGACGACCACGATGATGGAGCTCAACGTGTCCGGCTCGTCGAGATTCGCCGTATACACCGACCCCGGCATCGCCTTGCCGACCGGCACGCCGGTCACGACGAGCTCGGCACGGCGGCCGAAGTTCGCCTGCACGAGTACGCCGAGCGTGAAGTCCTCGTCGTCCACGCTGACGGCGCGCGAGGACGTGCCGATGCCGCACTTGAACTCGAAGCAGATCATGCCGGTGCCGCCGCCGACCGCGCCTTCCGCGACCGGCCCGGGTGCCGCGGCGTCGAGCGCCTCGCCAGCGTGCCCCGGGCGCACGTGAAACCCGTTGATGTCGTTCAGCCACCCGTCCCAGGTCTCGGCGACGACGGGCAGCGACCAGTAATAGCCGGTGTGATCGGCGCTGCCCTGGCGCACGAGCCAGCGGATCGTGCCCTCGTGCACCGCGCCGACGCTGTGCGTGTTCGTGATCATGACCGGGCCTTCGAGAAAGCCGCTTTCCTCGACCCAAGTCGTGCCGGTCATCTCGCCGTTGCCGTTCAACGCCGTCCAGCCCGCGTAGGCGAGAGTGTGGACGGAATCGCGTCCGCGCGGCAGGACGGCGGTGACGCCGGTGCGAACGGCGCGTTCGCCCTCGAGGTCCTCGATGATCGTCGTGTGGCCGACGGTGACGCCGGCCACGTCCGTGATCGCATTGAGCGGCCCCGGCGTGCCGTCGAAACCCACCCCGAGGTCGCGGGCCCGCGGTGCCGGGTCGGCGGCCACTGCTGCCGCCGCAGCGCACAGTGCTGCCGTCACCAGCAGGCGAATTCCTTGCATCGAGTCCCCCGGGTCGTCCCCGCGCCAGCCGCCACTCTACCGAACTCGGCGGAGCCGGGCGAGCGCGGGCGCCGGGGCGCGTGCCTGCAGTCTGCCTAGTCGAACAGGTCGGGATTTTCCCCCGGGGCGTGCCGGGTCGCGAGGGACACGGTCACGAGCACGGGCAGGCTGACGAGCCAGCCGAGGTAGGACGGCGCGAGCCCCCAGGGTTCCTCCAGCACTACCCACAGCAGCGCGGCGGAGCCGCCGGCGAGCATGCTCCAGAACGCGCCGGCGGACGTCGTGCGTGGCCAGAACAGGAGCCCCAGCATGGGGAAGAAGAGGCCCGCCGACCCGAAGGTGTAGGCGTACAGGACGAGGTCGAGCACGCTCGGCACGAGCCAGGCCATGCCGATGCTCGCGGAGCCGAGCACGAGCGTCGCGATCCGCGCCACGCGCACGAGCGACCGCTCGCTCGCGTCGGGCCGGAAAAGCTTCCGGTAAATGTCGTTCGTCAGGATCGACACCGGCCCCATCAGTACCGAGTCGGCGGTCGACATCACGGCGGCGATGTACGCGGCGATGACGATGCCGGCGATACCGGCCGGCAGGAGCTCGAGGATGAGCGTCGGCGTGGCGAGTTCGGGGTCGTCGAGGTCGGGCAGGAGCATGCGCGCAATCAACCCGACGAGCGTGCTGCCGATCGCGAACAGCGGCCATTCGATCGGCACGCCGGTAAGGAGGAACGCGCGCCGCGCCGTCTTCTCGTCGCGCGCCGCGATGATGCGCTGCATCGCCGCGATCGAGATGAACCACACGGGGAAGATCGCGAAAAACCAGCCGGCGAGCTCGCCGATGCCGACGGCGCCCCAGTCGACGAGCGAGGCCGTCTCCGGCGCGGCACTGAAGTGGTCGACGATGCCGCCCCAGCCGCCCACCGCGACGAGGCCGATCGGCACGGCGAGCAAGATCAGCCCGACGAACAGCACCGCCATCTGGAACACGTCGGTGTAGATGACGGCCTTGAGGCCGCCGAGCGCGGTGTACGCAAGGATCACGACGCCGGAGAGCAGTACCGCGGCGGCAAGGCCGAGCCCCGTCGTCGCCTGCAGGAGCTTTGCTCCCGCGATGACCTGCGCGCCGGCGAAGGTGAACCACGCGATGCCGATCACGATCGCGGCGACGAGTCCCGTGCGGCGGTCGAAGCGCGTCTCGAAGAGGTCGCCTGTCGTGAGCCCCTTCACCCGGTCGGCCCAGCGCTTGACCTTCGGCACCATGAGGAAGGACACGAGCACGATCGAGAGACCGGAGATCGCGATCAGCCACGAACCCGAGATGCCGAGCGTGAACCCGAGCCCGCCCATCGCGATGCTGAAGCCGCCGCCAAGGTCGGTCGCTGCCGTCGACGCCGTCGTCTGTACGAGGTTCATGTTGCGGTCGGCGGCCAGGAACGATTCCGCCTCGCCGCCGCCGCGCTCGCGGCGCGCGACGTACAGGCCGATCGCGATCAGCACGACGAAGTAGACGCCGATCGCGAGGAGATCGAGCGCGTGCAGACTCACGATGCGATTGCCGGGCGGGCTTGTGTCACGTGTCCCGGAATCGCTCGAGCACGGCGGTGAGGTTCAGGCCGAGCTCGTCGGCCGGATAGCCGCCCTCCTGCACGAACACGGTCGGCAGGCCGAGGGCGGCAATGCGTTCGCCCACGCGGCCGAAATCTTCGGTCGTGAGGCCGAGGCCCGCCAGCGGGTCGCCGACGTAGGCGTCGAGCCCGAGCGCGACGACGAGCGCGCCGGCTTTGAACCTCGAGATGGCGGCGAGCGCCTTGTCGAGCGCGGCGAGGTAGTCGTCGCCGCCGGTGCCGCGCGGAAGCGGCAGGTTCAGGTTGAAGCCCCGGCCGTCGCCCTTGCCGCGTTCGTTCGCGGCGCCCCAGAAGAAGGGGTAGAAGCGCACCGGGTCGGCGTGCAGCGAGACGGTGAATACGTCGTCGCGTTCGTAGAAGATGTCCTGTGTGCCGTTGCCGTGATGCACGTCGATGTCGAGGATCGCGACGCGCTCGAGTTCGCCGCGGAGGAGCTGTGCCGCGATCGCGCTGTTGTTCAGGTAGCAGAAGCCCCCGGCGAGATCGCTGCCTGCGTGGTGGCCGGGCGGGCGGCACAATGCATAGCATGCGCGCGCGCCGGCGAGCACGTCGTATGCCGCATGCACCGCCGACCATGCGCTCCAGCAGGCGCTGTCCCAGGTATCGGCCGTGATCGGGGCGCCGCCGTCGAAGACGTGGTAGCCCACCTGGCCGACGGCGGAGGCGGGATAGAGACCGCCGCGCGCCGGCGGGTGCACATTCGGGAAGACGTCGTCGGAGGCGTCGGGGATCCGCTGCCAGCGCACGAAGATCTTTTCGAGGAAAGCGAGGTAGCGGGCGGTGTGCACGGCCTCGATCGGCTCGAGGCCGTATTCCGCCGGCGCCTCCAGTTCGAGCCCGGCCGCCAGCGCGGCGGCGAGCAGGCGCTCCGCGCGCGCCGGGATTTCCGGGTGCGGCACGAGCCTGCCGGAGGCGACGATCTCGGCCGGGGCATGCCTGAGCTGGATGTCCGAGAAGACGACCTTCACGTCGCGTCCGCCAGGGCGTCGAACGCGTCGTCCGAGGCCTCGTAGATGCGTTCGTTGCCGGCATGGCGCATTCCGAGGCGCTCGTAGAAGCGGATGGCCGCAGCGTTCGCCGCATCGACCGCGAGGCGCAGGTGCGTCGCGCCGCGGCTGCGTGCGTGCCGGGCCGTCACGACGAGCAGTGCGCGGCCGACGCCGCTCGAGCGCGCCGAGGGATCGACGACGAGATCCTGGACGTACACGCCCGGTGCACCGCGCCAGCTCGAGTAGGTGTAGAAGTACAGGCACAGGCCGGCGATGCGGGTCCCCTGTTCGGCGAGCATCACCTCGAACATCGGCCGCGGGGAAAAGCCGTAGCGGCGCAGGTCGTCCTCGCTGCTCACGAACTTGCCCGCGAGTCCGGTCGCCGCGGCGAGCTCGGCCAGCAGGCAGTGGATGGCCGGGATGTCGTCCTCGAACGCGGGACGAATTCGTAATCCGGCGAGTGGCTTCGCGGCGCTCAGAAGTTCACCTTGTCCGCGCCTTTGAGGCCGAGCATGGCGCGGGCCTCGTCCGGGGTCGCGATCTCGTGGCCGAGTTCCTCGAGGATGCGGCGGATCTTCGCCACCTGCTCGGCGTTGCTCTTCGCAAGCCGGCCGCGGCCGATCAGCAGGCTGTCCTCGAGGCCGACGCGGACGTTGCCGCCGAGTATCGCGCCGACCGTCGCGAGCGCCATCTGCAGGCGCCCGGCGCACAGGACGGAGAAACGATAGTCGGCGCCGAGCAGGCGGTCGGCCGTGGCCTTCATGTGCAGCAGGTTTTCGGGCGACGCGTCGATGCCGCCGAGCACGCCGAGTACGAACTGCACGAACAGCGGCGGTTTCACGAGCCCTTCGCGCAGGTAGAAGGCGAGCGTCTGGATGTGGCCGACGTCGTAGCATTCGAACTCGAAGCGCGTGCCGTAGCCGTCCCCGAGCTCGTGAAAGATCTGCTCGATGTCGGCGAACGTGTTGCGGAACACGACCTCCCGGGTGGCGTCGAGCAGCTTCGGCTCCCACTCGTGCCGCCAGTCGCTGTAGCGCCGCTTCATCGGAAACAGGCCGAAGTTCATCGAGCCCATGTTGAGCGAGGCCATCTCCGGCTGCGCGAGGTTCGGCGCGGCCAGCCGCTCCGCGAGCGTCATGAGCGAGCTGCCGCCGGTCGTGATGTTGACGACGGCATCGCAGCCGGCCCGGATCTGCGGCAGGAACTGCATGAAGACGTCCGGGTCGGCGGTGGGCTGGCCCGTCGCCGGGTTGCGCGCGTGCAGGTGCAGGATGGCGGCGCCGGCCGCGGCCGCGGCGATGCCCTGTTCGGCGATTTGCTCCGGCGTGACCGGCAGGTGCGGGCTCATCGTCGGCGTGTGGATCGAGCCGGTGACGGCGCAGGTGATGATGATCTTGTCGCCCATGTGGTCTCGCGCCGGCATCGCCGGCGGCGATGCCGGAATTGGCTCCGGTTACCTCGGTCTTTCCGTCGCAGTCAGTTCTTTCGCGGCAGCCCGGCGGCGTCGGCGAAGGCATCGAGGCTCTCGACCAGGACGCGCACGATCAGGTCGAGTTCGGCGTCCGTCACGATCAGCGGCGGACACACCATGAAGTGATCCCCGAGCACGCCCCCGCGCGTCCTGCGCGAGTAGATTATAAGCCCGCGGCGGTAGGCTTCCTCGACCAGCCGGCTGTGGGCCTCGAGGCCGGGGGGCAGCGGGTCCATGGTTTCGCGGTCGGCGACGAGCTCGAAGGCGAGCAGGAGGCCCTTGCCGCGGACGTCGCCGATGAACGGATACCGGTCCATCAGGCCGGTCAACAAGCCCTTGAGCCGATTACCTTTTTTTGCCGCGTTACGCACCAGGTCCCGGGCCTCGACCTCGCGCAGCACGGCAAGCCCCGCCGCGCAGGCCAGGGGGTTGCCGGCGTAGGTGTAGCCGTGGGCGAAACCGCCCTCGGCGACGACCGTCTCCACGATGTCCCGCCGCGCGGCCATTGCGCCCAGGGGCGCATAGCCCGCGCCGAAGCCCTTCGCCATGGCGATGATGTCCGGGGCGAGCCCCCAGTGCTCCGAGCCGAGGAAACGCCCCGTCCGTCCCGCCCCGGTCATCACCTCGTCCGCGATCAGCAAAACGCCGTAATCCCGGCAGATCGCCTCGATCTCCCGGAACCAGCTGTCGGGCGGCACGAGTGCGCCGGTCGATGCGCCGCCGACGGGTTCGAAGACGAATGCCAGCACCGACTCGGGGCCCTCGTGTTCGATCGTCTCGCGCAGGCGCCGCGCGTACTTCAGGCCGCGCTCCTCGTGGCAGAGCCCGTCCCGGTCGAGGTAGCAGGTCGCGGCCGGGATCTTCGGCATGACCCGGATCATGTCGGCGAAAGGCTCCGTGAACTGGCGCATGCCGGTGATCGCGGCCGCACCGAGCGTGGAGCCGTGGTAGGAGGGAAAGAGCGAGATCACCTTCCAGCGCTGGCGCTCGCCCGTCACCCAGGCGTACTGGCGGGCGAGCTTGAGGCAGGACTCGATCGCCTCGGACCCGCCGGAGACGAAGAAGATGCGATCGCGCCCGGCAGGCATCAGCGATGCCGTCAGGGTCGCGAGGTCTTCGGCGGCGTCGTTCTCGAAGTGCAGCCGGTAAGCGAAGGTCGCCGAGTCCATCTGTTGTTTCATGGCGGCGAGTACGCGCGGGTTCGAATGCCCGATGTTGGAAACCATCGGGCCGCTCGACGCATCGATGTAGCGCCTGCCGTCCGAACCCCACAGGTAGATGCCCTCGGCCCGCACGATGCGCGGGCGCCGCGCGCCGGTCTGGTAGAAGAGGTGGCTTTCGCTACTCATTGGCCGTTGTTGATCCTGGCCTGCACGTCCAGCAGTTCGCGCTTGACGCGCCCAAGCCAGCGGTGCGCCCAGACGAATTCGACGGCCAGCACCGCGAGCCCGAGCGGAATCACGACCAGCGCGGGGCCCGGCAAGACCAGCATCGCAACGCCGATCGCGAAGATCGACGAGCCGATGATGAGAATGACGGCGTTCTGCGCCTGCCGGTAGGTGACGCGCAGGAGCCGCTCCGTGTCCCCGGCGAGCGGCGACAGGAGCTTCTCCGAATCCCGGGACACCGCCATCGAGGCGATGATGCCGACCGCCACGATGCCCGCAATGACGGCGAGCGATACCTCGTTCGAGATCGGGTAGTGGTGCACCAGCAGCATCTTCACGCCGATGTATGCGAGCAGGAACACCAGGCTGATTTTCAGGTAGCGGAACTTCTCCATCAGGCCCGCGAGCACGAAATACAGCGAGCGAAGGCCGAGCACCGCGAACACGTTCGAAGTGAAGACGATGAACGGGTCGGTGGTGATGGCGAAGATCGCCGGGATGGAATCGATGGCAAAAGCCACGTCGCTGGCCTCGACCATGAGCAAGGCCATGAACAACGGCGTCGCCATGCGCACGCCGTCCACCGTGACGAAGAAGTGCCGGCCGTGGAACTCCGTCGTGACCGGGTAGAAGCGCTTGAACGCCCGGACGAACAGGTTCGCGTCCGGGTTCAGGCTGTCGTGCTGTATCACCAGCATGCGCGCGGCGGAGTAGATGAGCAGGCCGCCGAAGACATAGGTGATCCAGCTGAATTTCTCGATCAGGAGGACGCCGAGGCCGATCATCAGCCCGCGCAGGACCAGGGCGCCGAAGATGCCCCAGAACAGCACGCGATGCTGCTGCGCGAGCGGCACGCGGAAGTAGCTGAGCACCATCGCGATGACGAAGACGTTGTCGATCGACAGCGAGTATTCGACGACGTAGCCGGTGAAGAATTGCAGCGCGGCCTGCGCGCCCGTCAGGCGCGCGGTATCGATGTCCCAGCCGGCGGGATTGAGCTCGTAGAGGTAATAGACGCCGACGTTGAAGATCAGCGCCAGGACGATCCAGACGGTGGTCCAGCCGAGGGCTTCCGGGAGCGAGACGACGTGCGACTTGCGATGGAATACACCGAGGTCGAGCGCGATGATGAGGGTGATGAGGAGCAGGAAGCCGCCCCACACCAGGGTGCTGAACGAAAGCAAGGTTGCGCATCTCCAAGGAGCCCGGACAGTGCGACAGTGTAGCGTGTCGGAGCGGCGGTAACGCCGCGAATTGGTGGCGGTCGGATGCCATGACGTTTTCGCCACGGCCGGACAGCGCAAGCCATTCGCGGCCTGACGGCTGCGCCGCCCTCGTGGCCGGTCGTTGCGACTGTAGGAGCGGCGGTAACGCCGCGAATTGGATGCGGTCGGATGCCATGACGTTTTCGCCACGGCCGGACAGCACGAACAATCGCGGCCTGACGGCCGCTCCTACGGCCGCCTACATTCGCGGGTCGATGAAGGACGCGCCGTCGAGGTTGCGCTTCACCTCTGCCGGGATGTCGAGTCCGAGGTGCGCCGCGATGGACGGCAATACGTCGACCAGCG
>DASUOE010000248.1:0-6043 GCA_036276805.1 Woeseiaceae bacterium
ACTGATCGCACCGTTCACACTCGCCGTACCCGGTCTGCTCCACTGACTCGTCGCTCCAGGCATGGCGACGTACGCGATCGGCGACATCCAGGGCTGTTACGACTCCTTCCGCCATCTGCTCGACCGCATCCGCTTCGATCCCGCCACGGATCGGCTGTGGCTGTGCGGCGACATCGTCAATCGCGGCCCGAAATCCCTGAAATCGCTGCGCTACGTCGTTAGCCTCGGCGACGCGGTCGTCAGCGTACTCGGCAATCACGACCTGCACCTGCTGGCGCTCGCCGAAGGTACGATCCGGTATACGGAGCGCTTCGATTCGCTGTACAAAGTCCTGAATGCGCCGGACGGCGCCGAACTCATCGCGTGGCTGCGCGCCCGCCCGCTTGCGCACTACGACGAGCAGATGGACACGCTGCTCGTGCACGCGGGCGTCTGGCCCAGGTGGTCGGTCAGGAAGGTGCTGGCGCGCGCCGCGGAAGTCGAGACCGTGCTCCGCGGCGAGGACTACGTGCCGCTCCTGGCCAGGATGTACGGCAACACGCCACGCAAATGGTCGGGGTCGCTCGAGGGCTACCGCAGGCTGCGCTTCATCATCAACGCGTTCACGCGCATGCGCATGTTGACGGAATCGATGAGCCTCAACTTCACGCACACGGGTCCGCCATGGCGGGCCCGCAACAACCTGACGCCGTGGTTCGAGTTCGACAACCCTGCCCTCGGCGCAACCCGCGTGGTGTTCGGCCACTGGTCGGCCCTGGGCCTCCTCGTCCTGCCGAAGCTCCTGAGCCTGGACACGGGCTGCGTCTGGGGGCGGCAACTCACGGCCGCGCGCCTCGACGAACCCGACGTCCGCATTTTCCAGGTGCAGGGCCACGAGGAACCGTTAAGCTAGGCAGGAGCCGCATCCGTGAGCGGCTGCAGCCGAAGACCGACCATGGAATCGCTCAAAGCCTTCAACCTGGCACGCTGGATCGACGCGCACCGCGACGATCTGAAGCCGCCGGTGTGCAACCGCCAGGTCTTCGAGGAGGATGACTTCATCGTGATGATCGTGGGCGGACCGAATGCTCGGGACGATTACCACATCGACGAGGGCCCGGAGCTGTTCTACCAGCTGGAGGGCGAGATGCTCCTGAAGACGATGCAGGACGGCGAGCGGGTGGACGTGCCGATCCGCGCCGGCGACATGCTGCTCTTGCCGCCGCGGGTACCGCATTCGCCTCGCCGCTACGCCGACAGCGTCGGCCTGGTCGTCGAACGCAAGCGCCTGGATCACGAACTCGACGGCTTCGCCTGGTATTGCGACAACTGCAACAACAAGCTCTACGAGGAGTTCGTCTTCATCGACGACATCGTGGCGCAGCTGCCGCCGATCTTCGAGCGCTTCTACAGTTCCGAATCGAACCGGCGGTGCGACCGCTGCGGCGCGGTCAAGCCCGCGCCGCGCTAGAGAACGCGATGCGCTACGAGGACAGCCGGGCGTTCGCCGACGCCTGCGACGCCGGCGATTCGCTCGCCCGCTTCCGCGGGCAGTTCAACTTTCCGCTCGAGCGCGACGGCCGCGCGCCGGTCTACCTATGTGGGAATTCGCTGGGGCTGCAGCCCAGGCTCGCCGAACAGTACGTGCGCGAGGAACTCGCGAACTGGCGGGACTACGCGGTCGACGGCCATTTCCATTCAGAGCGGCCGTGGCTCGGCTACCACCGCCAGGCCACGGCCGGCTTCGCCGAACTCGCCGGCGCCGGCCCGGACGAAGTCGTCGCGATGAACACGCTGACGGTCAACCTGCACCTGCTGATGGCGAGTTTCTACCGGCCGACGCCGGAACGTTTCAAGATCGTCGTCGAAGCCAGGGCATTCCCGTCCGACCGTTATGCCGCCGCCTCGCAGCTGCGCCTCGCCGGTTTCGACCCGGCCGCAGGCCTGCTCGAGTGGCCCGCGGCGGATGCCGACGGCCGCCTGGACATCCGCGACCTCGAAGCGCTGCTCGCGCGCGAGGGCGAGCGTATTGCGCTGCTGCTGTTGCCCGGCGTGCAGTACTACACGGGCCAGGTGCTCGACATGGCCGCCATCTGCCGCCTCGGCCGGGAAGCCGGCTGCCGGGTGGGGCTCGATCTCGCCCACGCCATCGGCAACGTCGAGTTGCGCCTCGGCGACTGGGCGCCCGATTTCGCCGCCTGGTGCACGTACAAGTACCTGAATGCCGGCCCCGGTGCGATCGCCGGCGCTTTCGTTGCCGCCAGGCACTTCGCCGCAGGCAACCTGCAACAGCTCCACGGCTGGTGGGGTAACGAGGAAGCGACGCGCTTCAGGATGCGGCCGGAATTCACGCCCGCGCACGGCGCGGAACTCTGGCAGCTGAGCAACCCGCCGATCCTCTCGCTTGCGCCGGTCGTGGCGTCGCTCGAGATCTTTCGCGAGACCGGCCTGCCCGCACTCGTCGACAAGTCGCGGCAGCTAACCGGCTACCTCGACTGGCTGCTCGCGCGCCGATACGGCGACCGGGTCCGATCCATAACGCCGCCCGGCGCCCGCGGCGCGCAGCTCTCGCTGCGGGTTCGCGATGCGGCTCTCGACGGCAAAAGATTGTTTCGCGAACTGTGCGAGCGCAACGTGACGGGCGACTGGCGGGAGCCCGACGTCATCCGCGTGGCGCCCGCGCCGCTGTACAACAGCTTCGGGGACGTGTACGAATTCGCCGAGCGGCTCGGCGAATCGCTCGCCGCCAGCCACTGACGACCTGAGGACCGGCTCGATGCCGCTCGAAGCGATCAACATCATCGGCGCCGGCCAGTGCGGCACGCTGCTCGCTATCATGCTGGCGCGCCAGGGCTTCATCGTCGACGTCTTCGAGCGCAACGACGACCCGCGCATCCGCGACGCCGAGGCCGGGCGCTCCATCAACCTGGCGCTCGCCGCGCGCGGCATCAACGCATTGGTCCAGGCCGGACTGTACGAAAAGATCCGCCCGATGCTGATGCCGATGCGCGGCCGCATGGTGCATCACGAAGACGGGCGCACCGAGCTCATGCCGTACGGGCAGCAGAGCAACGAAGTCATCTACTCCGTCACCCGCACCGACCTGAACGAGGTCCTGCTCGAGGTCGCCGACGCGATCCCGAACGTGCGGCTGCATTTCCGCCAGCAAGCCATCGGCTACGACGCACCCGACCGCTCGGTGCACGTGAAGGACCTGCGCGACGGCAGCCTTTACCAGGTCGAGGCACTGCCGCTGTTTGCCGCCGACGGCGCCGGCTCGGTCATCCGCCGGTCCTTCGACGGCACCGACACGTTCGGCGGCATCGAGTCCCTGCTGCGGCACGGCTACAAGGAACTGCACATCCCGCCGGGCCCCGACGGACGCCATCAGCTCGCCGCCGACGCCCTGCACATCTGGCCGCGCGGCGGCTTCATGCTGATCGCCCTCCCGAACCCGGGAGGGGACTTCACGCTGACGCTGTTCCTGCCGAACGTGGGCGACGCCGGCAATACCGGCTTTTCGAGCCTCACCGATGCGGCCGGCGTCACCCGTTTTTTCGAGGCGTACTTCCCGGACGTGGCGCCCCTGATCGAGAACCTCGGGCACGACGTCATCCATCGCCCGCTCGGCCTGCTCGGCACCGTCCGCTGCCGCCATTGGCACGACCGCGGCAACGTGCTCCTGATCGGCGACGCCGCGCACGCGGTCGTCCCATTCCACGGCCAGGGCATGAACCTCGCCTTCGAGGACTGCGTCGTGTTCGATCACCTGATGCGCACCGAGGGCGGCGACTGGGCCTATCTCTTCCGGCGCTTCGAGGAAGTGCAGCTCGCCAATGCCAACGCCATCGCCGACATGGCGCTCGAAAACTACATCGAGATGCGCGACACGGTGCGCGACCCGAAGTTCGCGTTACGCAAGGCGCTGGCCTTCGAACTCGAGCGGCAGCTCCCGGAATACTTCATCCCGCGCTACTCGATGGTGATGTTCCATGCCGACATTCCCTACGCCGTCGCGCAAGAGCGCGGCGCGGTACAGAAAGCGCTGATCGAAAAGCACACGGACGACGCCGAATCGCTCGGCCAGGTCGACATGCAGGCCGCGCTGGCCGCGACGCGAAAGCAGCTGCCACCGCTCGACGACGTGAGGGTCGACCGGCACATCGCACGCTGGTCGGCGAACGGGGGCTAGGCAACCCCCGCAGGAAAAGATCCTCCCATCCACGCGGGAGTCACGGCTCCGGCAGTCCAAGTGGAACCGGCGCCTCGGAGGTTTCGAAAAAGTCGCCGGATAACTAGTTTCTTCGGTCGCTTGCCGCCGTGACGGGGCTGGCCGCCGGCGCCGCCACGCCGCCGAAGGGTTCTTTCCACCGCGGAGCAAAACCCATCGCGGATGGCTGCATCGCCGCGCGGATGAGGCGCGCGAGTTTCATACCGGGCTGCCGGTCGCCAGCGTCAGTGTCGACGTTGTAGTTCGCCTCGGCGAGCCGGACCACGTACCCGCACGGCGGCACGCCAATGCCGTCCGGCCGGAAGAAGCGCCACGCGTCCTGGAAGTCCCTGCGGATCGAATACCCGCCCTCGTGCACCGCCCGGTGATGCCGGGTGCAGAGCAGCAGGAGGTTATCCAGGCTCGTCTCGCCGCCGTTGGCCCAGTGCTGCACGTGGTGCGCATCGACGAAGCGCTTGCGGTTGCAGCCGGGAAACGTGCAGCCCCTGTCCCGCGCCCACAGCGCCTTGAGCAGCCGCTTCGGCACGATGCGGCTCTGGCGGCCCACCGAGAGCGGCCGTTCGTCCTCGTCCTCGATGAGGGTCACCGTCTCCGCATCGCAGGCCAGCCGGCGCACGGTCTCGACGGGCAAGGCCGAGCGGCCGCGGCCGTCCACCAGTGCAGAGCGGTCGACGTGCACGGTGATTAGGTGGTTCGGCGACCTCGGCTTCTGATCGTCGCCCCCGTCGAGATAGCTTCGCGCCACCGCGACGAACGCATCGGCCTGATGTGCACTCCACGACTCGCTCGACTGTTCCGCATCGCCGGTAATCATCCGCTCCCGTGCCACCTCCAGCGCCCGCTCGATGACCTCGCCCTCCTCTAGCGGCACCTCGAGCGTCAGCACGACGCTGCCGCGGGCCGCATCCCGGCGAAGCGACAGGAACCGCCGCTCATGCGCCCGGTTCGCCTCCATCGTCGAGGCCACCGTGCCGCACCTCAGCTCCCGGCAGCGCTCCTCCACCTGTATCGCCGTGTGCTTCAGGGCAAACCGCAACAGGTCGCCTTCGTGGCGCAGGTGCGTGACCCGCGTCAGCGCCCGCACCTTGGAGTAAGAGAGCCGCCCCTCCGCAAAAGCCTGCGAAATGTTCGGCACATGCGCGAGCGCATGCGCGACCCGCACCTTCTCGCGCGCGGTCCCAAGGGAGATGTCGCAGCGCCAGGCCAGCCACTCGCTACAGTTGCCGAGCTGCCACTCGAGCCAGCCCAACTGCTCGTCGAACTCGCGGATGAGTACCAGTTGCTCGTAGCAGGCCGCATTCATGCGGGCGGCGAGCCGCACGATCGCCTCGTCCAACGCCTCGATCGACGCCCGGCGGAGTTCGCGCGATTCCGGGGGAGATGCCGGGGGCAATTCCGTGGGAGAAACCTGTGCCATGACACGCTCCTTGTGGGGAATTTCGGGAGCTGTAATTATATCCAGTCTTTTGGTAAAAAGCTATTGATGATCATAAAGTTAGCAGTCTATCCCCCTGCACCGGGGGTGGGGTATATCCGCCTAGAGAGAGAGCCGATCCACGGCATCGGCCCGACCGGCAAAAAGGAAACACGACTGGCCGCTTTTATTGAGAGCGGTCACTCGATAGTTACATTCGGGGGTCGCCTCACGGCCAAGAGCGGGCGAACGATTACTCTTCCATCTCGTAAAAGCTGAAGCCAGATACTCCCATTTTTGGTCGATGCGGTAGCTCGGAAATTACCTCGAATTTGACCGTAGCTTCGCTCGGCAAGCTGGCACCATTCGGCAGCTTTAGCTTTGGATGATCCCGCAACATCGTCAGTGCCTGCTGCTCA
>DASUOE010000249.1:0-4870 GCA_036276805.1 Woeseiaceae bacterium
GCTGGCGTCGCCGCCGCTGCCGCGCACGCTGAACGTCATAGCGTTCACCGTCGACGCGTCGAGGTTGCGGTCGAATCCGGCCACGATTTGCGCGGGCGCCTCGGTCAGCGAAGCGTTCGGCGCGGGCGACAGCGACGTCACCCGGATCGGGGCCGATGCCTGGGCGCGGTCGTCCAGCGCGCCGTCGGCGATCCACTGCCGGACGACGGCGATGTCGCCTTCGGGCAGCGCGCCGGTCGGCGGCATCACGTCGCCGGTATCGGCCGCGCCGCCGAGTTTGTGCATGAGGTAGCTGTTCACCGGGTCGCCCTGCTCCACGCGCTGCAGGCTGGGCTCTTGCGTGCTCACGATGCCGACGAGCATCGTATAGCTGTTGGCCGCTTCGAGATTGAGTCCCGCTGCAGGGGTCGCGCCGGCGTGGCAGCCCGACGTCGCGCAATCAGGAGTGAGGACGTTCGCCTGGATCTCGGAGAACACGGGTGCAAATCCGCCGCCGGTGCCGTCGTCGGGCGGCGGCTCGGGTGGCGGCGGCGTGTAGCCGTTCTGGAATCCGGCTGCCGCTTCGTCGAAGGTCTGCACGTCGCAGGCCGGCAGGCACAGGGACGCGCAAGCGAGAGCCGCCGCCCCGAGGGAGCACACGCGTTTCGTCGCCGCCAGCATCGCCGCTACCTGCTAATGACAAGCCTCATCCGGCTTCGATGGTAGCGAGTCCCCCTACGCAAAACGGGGCATGCGTCACATTCCTGCAACGCATGCCCCGCTGGCCGAACGTTGCGTCTAGCGCAGGTAGCCGAGCTTTTCGAGCGTGATCAGTATCCGGTGCGCGGCCAGGTCCGGAGACAGCTCGCCCGTGTCGATCACGATTTCCGCGTTCTCCGGCACTTCGTACGGATCGTCGATCCCGGTGAAGCCCTTGACCAGGCCCGCGCGGGCCTTCGCGTACAGGCCTTTGCGGTCACGCGCTTCGCAAACTTCGATCGGCGTCGACACCCAGGTCTCGAGGAACCCGCCGTAGGGCGTGATCATCTCGCGTACCTGGCGGCGCGTCGCCGCGTACGGCGCGATCGGCGCACAGATCGCGATGCCGCCGTTCTTGGTGATCTCGCTCGCCACGTAGCCGATGCGGCGGATGTTGAGGTCGCGGTGCTCCTTCGAGAAGGTCAGCTCGCTGGACAGGTGCTTGCGCACGACATCGCCGTCGAGCAGCGTCACCGGACGCGAGCCGTCCTCGAGCAGCTTGACCATGAGCGCGTTCGCCACGGTGGACTTGCCGGAACCCGACAGGCCCGTGAAGAACACGGTGAAACCCTGCTTGTGTTTCGGCGGGTGGGCGCGCCGGAGTTCCTCGACGACCTTCGGGTAGGAGAACCACTCGGGGATCTCGAGCCCTTCCTGCAGGCGACGGCGGAATTCCGTGCCGGACAGGTTGAGCACCTTGTCCGTCGGCTCCGTTTCGTCGTCGGCGAGGTATTCGGCCTTGTTCTCGACGTACACCATGTTCCTGAACGGCACCATCGTGATGTCGAGCTCTTGCTCGTGCTTCTTGAACAGCTCCTGCGCGTCGTACGGGCCGTAGAACGGCTTGCCGTTGCGGTCATTGCCGGGGCCGGCATGGTCGCGGCCGACGATGAAGTGCGTGCAGCCGTAGTTCTTGCGGATGATCGCGTGCCAGAGGGCCTCGCGCGGCCCGGCCATGCGCATGGCGAGATTCAGGAGGCTCAGGTGCGTCGTCTGCTCCGGGTACTGCTCGAGCACGTGCTCATAGCAGCGGACGCGGGTGAAATGGTCGATGTCACCGGGCTTCGTCATGCCGACGACCGGGTGAATCAGGAGGTTCGCCTCGGCTTCACGCGCCGCGCGGAAGGTCAGCTCCTGGTGTGCACGGTGCAGCGGGTTGCGCGTCTGGAACGCCACGATCTTGCGCCAGCCGAGCTTGCGGAAGCGACCGCGGAGTTCCGACGGGGTGTCGCGCAGAAGCTTGAAATCGTAATAGATCGGCGGCTCGATGCCGTAGATCCGGCCGCCCACGTAGACGGGGTTCGAGCGGTTCTTTAGGAAAGCGACGGCGGGATGCAGGTCATCCGTCGTCCCGAAAACGCGTTCAGCTTCGCTGTCGCGGTCGGGGCGGAAGATGCTCTCGACGTCCATCGTGGCGAGCAACACGCCTTCCTGGTCGCGCAGCGCGATGCGCTCGCCCTTCTTGATTTCGCCGGCGAACGCTTCCGTCACGTCGAGCGTGACCGGGATCGGCCACAGGACGCCGTTGCCGAGGCGCATGTCGTCGCAGACGCTCTCGTAATCGTCTTCCTTGAGAAAGCCGTCGAGCGGCGAGAAGGCGCCGTTCATGAGCAGGTCGAGGTCGCAGATCTGCCGCTGCGTCAGGTCCCAGGACTTGTAGTCCTTGGCCTTGAGTTTTTCTTCGTCCGCTTTGCCTTCGGGGAGGAACAGTTCCTTCAGTGCTCCGCCGTGAGGCTCCTTGAATGCGCCCATGTCGTTGTCCTTGTATGTCGTGGTTTTGGTTGGGGGTTATCGGGCGAACCCGCGCAACAGCAGGTCCGTGCATTTCTGGGTGAGTTCGAAAATGTCGAGGTCGGGATTGCGGACGATGTGATCGCCCCAGGCGTTGCAGATGCCGATCACGGCCTGCGCCGCGAAATGACTGTCGACGTCTTCCCGCAGCACGCCGTCCGTAATGGCCGCCTCGATAACGCCCTCGAGATGTTCGCGATACGTCGAACCGAGCTCCTTCAGCTGCCTTCGCTTGTCCGGGCTCAGGTAGAGACGCTCGTCGTTGTAGACTTTGAGCGCCTCGTTCGTCGAACGGTAACTCGAGAGATGTGACGAGATGATCGCCAGCAGCTTCGCCTCGAACGGCTGGTCGTTCGCCGCGATGTGCTCCATGCGCCGCGCGTAGTCGCGGATGCCGTACAGGCAGACCTCGAGCAGCGCGTCTTCCTTCGACTTGAAGTAGTAGTAGAGGCTGCCCTGCTTCACGCCGAGTCGCGCGGCGATTTCGCCGGTGCTCGCCCCATGGTAGCCGCGCGCCGCGAACTCGGCGGCCGCGGCCTTGACGGCGAGCTCCTTCTGCTGCTGGTAGCGGTTGTGGGTGTCCGCGGTCATGCGCATCCGTGTGCCTGAGTCGACGCGGGCGCATTCTATAGACCTATAGAAAATACTGCAAGCCAGTTTCAATTACAGTTTCATGAATCTGTTTCTACTGGTTTTTCGGGAAACTGTTTTCTATAGGGTTATTGACCATAATAGGGCGCCGCCGCGCTCATGGCGGCGCCCCATGCTCCCGGCCGTGTCACCTGATCTCGCGCATCGTGAACCGCGCCGGCTGCTCGCCGCCGGTCGCAACGCAGACGGTCTCATACTCGCGCAGCACCCCCCCGCTGCCCGGGGCGTACACCGTAGTCTCGATCTCGATCGAATACCCGACGGTGCGCTTCGTCGACGCGACGAAATGGCGCACGCGAGCCGCATCCCGCACGTCGGCACGCGCCCGCACCTCGGCCACGCACATGTCGATGTCGCGCGGTGCAGCCTCCGCGTAGAAGCCGGTCGCCTCGGCAGGCGGCGCGAGTACGGCGCCTCCGAAGGCCGTAATCAGTACCGCGGCCGGCAGGATGGTCCGCCGGACCCCGTAAATCGATTGCCTGTTCATGTCAGTGTCTCCCTTGCTCGTGAATGACGCCGGCCCTTCGCCGGCACCTGTCAGAACGCTTGTTCTGTTTTGAACGCGAAAAAACCCTGCCCGTCGACGCAACCGTCGACGCAACGCCTCCGCGCCGCATCCAGAACGGACGTTCTGTTCGCGGCAAGTGCACTCGGCGTCGAAATGCACGGGGATGTCAGCCGGCGGCCGGCGCGGGGCGCACGCCGTCGAGCGCGGCGTCGACCAGCCTGTCGAGTGCGTCGCGCCGGTACCCTGCCCGGGCGAGCACGGCGAGGCCGAACATGAGGCTCACGAGCTGGTCGCCGGTTGCGCGGACGTCGACGTCCGCGCGCACCTCGCCGCGCGATTGTGCGGTGGCGAGTCCGCGCGCGAAAGCCTTGGCCATGCGTCCCATGAACTTCTGGAGCACCGCGCGCAGGTCGGCATCGGCGGGTGCGAGTTCCATGGTCGTGTGGATGAACAGGCAGCTTTGCCGGCCGCCGGCGGCGCACATGTCGTCGATGCGCTCGCTGAAGATGCGCCGGATCGATTCGAGCGACGCCTCCGGCAGGAGCAGGCCCTCGAACGAGCGCTTGCCCATGCGCTCCGCGTACTTGTCGAGTGCCTGTTCGAAGAGTTCGCGCTTGTTGCCGAACGTGCCGTAGAGGCCATAGCGGCTGACGCCCGTCGCCTGGACGATGTCCTCCATCGACGTATCGGCATATCCCCGGGCGGCAAACAGCTCGACGACCTTGCCGAGCGCGGCCTGGGGATCGAACTCGCGGCTGCGTACCATGCATGCAGAATAGGCATTCTGGAATGATCCGTCAAGCTGCCCGACGCTGGGTAACCCGGGATCGCCGTGACTAGCGGCCGCCGGCCAGGCTGGCGTCGCGAAGTTCTTCGCGCAAACGCTCCGTCTCGTGGGCACGGGCCTTCGAGTAGCGCGCGAGCAGGAGGTACAGGGCCGGTGTGAGGTACAACGTGAACGCGGCGGCGATGCCGAGGCCGCCGAACACGACCCACCCGATGGACTCGCGCGCCTCGGCGCCGGCGCCGGTCGAGAGGATCAGCGGCAGCCCGCCGAGCACCGTCGAAACCATCGTCATCGCGACGGGGCGCAGGCGGATTGCCGCGCCGGTCTCGATCGCCTCGCGGAGCGCGACGCCCTCGTCGCGCAACTGGTCCGCGAACTCGACGAGCAGCACGCTG
>DASUOE010000250.1:0-4359 GCA_036276805.1 Woeseiaceae bacterium
GTCAGGCCGCGAATGGTTCGCGATTCCCGGCCATGACGATTACGCTTTGGCAACCGGCCGCCTGCAAGTCGCGGCATTACCGCCGCTCCTACGATCGCAACGACCGCAACGATCGCCGATGGCGCATCCCGCGACTGCACGAGCGGCCGTCAGGCCGCGAATGGTTCGCGGTTTCCGGCCATGACGATAACGCTTAGGCAACCGGCCGCCTGCAAGTCGCGGCGTGACCGCCGCTCCAGCGATCGCCACGACCGCCGATGGCGCATCCCGCGACTGTAGGAGCGGCCTTAAGGCCGCGAATGGTTCGCGATTTCCTGCCATGACGATAACGCTTTGGCAACCGGCCGCCTGCAAGTCGCGGCGTTACCGCCGCTCCTGCGATCGCAACGATCGCCGATGGCGCATCCCGCGACTGTAGGAGCGGCCGTCAGGCCGCGAATGGTTCGCGATTTCCTGCCGTGGCGATAACGCTTTGGCAACCGACCGCAAGTCGCGGCGTTACCGCCGCTCCTACCGTCGCAACGACCGGCTCTGCTGCACTAACGCCACGGCAGGCGCCGCGGCCAGCCGCCGGGCACGAGCGGGCGGAGCTCGATGCTCGCCACCTTCGCGGGCGGCATGTAGGCCGCGAGCCGGATGGCTTCGTCGAGGTCCTTCGAGTCGAGCACGTAAAAGCCGGCAAGATGCTCTTTCGTCCCGGCCAGGGGACCGTCGCTCACGGCGACCCGGTCGTCGCGCACCCGCACCGTCGTCGCCGTGTGCGCGGCACGCAGCGCCTCGGCGGCGTGGCATTTGCCGCGCTTGCCGAGGTCCGCCGCGTAGGCGAGCGTTTCGTCCGCCGGCGCATCGGCCAGCTTCTCTTCGTCGACGTAGACGAGCGCCAGGTATTTCATCGTTGTCCGCTGCTCCGCGCGGCGACCCGCTCGCGCATGCGGCCTTCGCGCTCTTTCAGCTCCGGCGTCAGCTCCGCGCCGAAATCCTCGGCCTCGAAGACCTGCCGCAGTTCGATCTCGGTGCCGCCGTCGAAGGGGGCGCGCTTCAGCCACCGGATTGCGTCGTCCATCGAGTCGCACTGCCACAGCCAGTAGCCGGCAACCAGTTCCTTCGTCTCGGCGAACGGGCCGTCGATGACCGTGCGCTCCTCGCCGGAAAACCGGACTCGCACGCCCCGCGAAGTCGGGTGCAGGCCCTCACCGGCCAGCATGACGCCGGCCTCGACGAGTGCCTCGTTGTAGCGGGTCATCGCCGTGAGCAGTTTCTCGTCCGGCATCACACCGGCTTCGGATTCTTCGTTCGCCTTAACTAACACCATGAATCGCATAGCTTTCTCCCGCGGGTCGTCCCGCTCAAGTCGCATTTGATTGCCGGTTGAGTCCGGCAACCGGTGGATTTCATACCCTGGTCGAACTCGCCGGGGCCGTTTCGACATGCATGCCGGACTTTTTTTGGCCTGCTGTCTTCTCAACGACCGTTCTTAACGACCTTTCGGCGCGGCGGGCGTTCAGCGGAATCGTCGGGCCTTGCGGCGTCACCACAGGGCGGCAATGCCCGCCACGAGGCAGAAGGCCAGGGCGAGGCCGAGAATGACGACGGCAGGCTCGAGCGCCTCCACGTACTGCTTGTCGTCCATCCGATGTTCCATCCTGTACATCCTGTCCATCCACAGCACCTCCGCACGACCCGGGACGACCGGCAACGTCCCGTGTGCATGCATCCATCCAGTGGGAATTCACGCCGGTTTTGCTGTTAGTCGTTCGGGCGGGTGCCGTTTCGACAGCGGTGAGGAATTCAGCCGGTGCTGCCCGTTTCGGGAACTGTCATCACCTCCAGCAGGTGGCCGTCCGGGTCCTCGAAATAGAAGCCGCGGCCGCCCCGGCGCGTATTGATCCGCCCGTTCCGCGAACTGGACGGGCCGCTCCCGAAGGTGAGGCCGCGCGCCTGCACCCGGGCGAAAACCTGGTCGAACTCCTCGTCGCTCAAGTGAAACGCGTAGTGATGCGACCGGATCTCGCCGTCTGTGTCGGCGAAGTCGAGCGTGAGGCTTTCGTTCACGCGCACCTGCCGGAAGTAGCCGGTGCCCGGCGATACCGTAAGTCCGAACAGGTCGGCGAAGAACTGCGCCGATGCGGCCTTGTCCCGCGCCGGCACGATGGTGTGATCGAGACGAATGGTCATGGGTGACTCCTGTCGGTTGTTGGCCTGCCGGCGCTTTCCCGCCGGCTGCCGGTATGCTATTACCTCAAGTTAACTTGAGGTCAAGGCCGAACGAGCGGGCGACTGTAGGAGCGGCGGTCACGCCGCGACCTGAATGTCGCCGGATGCCACGGTGTTGTCTCCACGATCGGACGGCGCGGACCATTCGCGGCCTGACGGCCGCTCCTACAGCGGCGGGATACTCCCTAGCAGGTCAACCAGGTCAACGAGGAGACGATGGAAACCACGACGAAGCACCCGGCGCCGCCGCCGATCCTGTCGATCGGCCAGGTCGTCGCCCGCAGCGGGCTTCCAGCCTCGACCCTGCACTACTATGAATCTCAAGGCCTGATCCGGAGCCGCCGCAGCGCGGGCAACCAGCGCCGTTACTCCCGCGACGTGCTGCGGCGCCTCGGCGTGATCCGGGCGGCGCAACGCGTCGGGATCCCGCTCGCTGAGATCCGCGCTGCGCTTGCCACGTTGCCCGAGAAGCGCACGCCGACAAATGCGGACTGGGCACGCCTCGCCGAAGCCTGGCAATCCGAACTCGCCGAGCGCATCGAGCGCCTGGTGCTGTTGCGCGACCGCCTGACGGGCTGCCTCGGCTGCGGCTGCCTGTCGGTGAGGATGTGCCCGCTCTTGAATCCCGGCGACGAGATCGCGCGGCGGGGCGCCGGCGCGCAGTACCTCGAACCGGGCTCCTGAGCGACCTGCCGGGTCTCAGCCCGGCAGTGCCTGCAGCCGCCGCGCGAGGAAGCGCCGTTCGGGTTCGGTGCGCGCGAGTTCGAGCGCGCGTTCGTACGCGGCGCGGGCCTCGGGGTAGCGCTCGAGCCGCCGGCACAGGTCGGCGCGCGCCGCGTGCGCCAGGTGATAGTCGCCGAGTTCGCCGCCGTCGAGCAGGCGCTCGACGAGCACGAGCCCGGCGGCGGGCCCGTCCCGCATGGCCACGGCCACGGCGCGGTTCAGCGCCACGACCGGCGAGGCGGCGACGCGCAGCAGCACGTCGTAGAGCCCGACGATCTGCGACCAGTCGACCGCGCCCGCATCCGGCGCCTCCGCATGCACCGCGGCGATCGCCGCCTGCAGTACGTACGGGCCGATGCGCCCGGAACGCAGGGCCGTCTCCACGAGCGCCGCGCCTTCCGCGATCAGCGCTCGGTCCCAGCGCGAGCGGTCCTGCTCGTCCAGCAGCACGATGTCGCCGTCCTCCGAAGTGCGCGTCGCGCGCCGCGATTCATGCAGCAGCATGAGCGCCAGGAGGCCCGCGGCCTCCGGCTCCGGCAGCAGCGCCACGAGCTGGCGTCCGAGGCGTATCGCCTCGCCGGACAGGTCGTGGCGCGTCACGGCCTCGCCCGAGGACGGCGAGTAGCCCTCGTTGAACACGAGGTAGATGACCCGGAGCACGCTGTCGAGCCGCGCCGGCAAGTCCGCGGCGGTCGGGATCTCGTAGGGGATGCCGGCGTCGCGGATCTTCGATTTCGCGCGCACGATACGCTGGGCGAGCGCCGGCGGCCTCGCCAGGTACGCGTGCGCGATCTCCTCGGTCGTGAGCCCGCAGACCTCGCGCAGCGTCAGTGCTACCTGCGCATCCGGCGCAAGCGCCGGGTGACAGCAGGTGAACAAGAGGCGCAGGTGGTCGTCCTTGACGTCGCGCTCGTCGATCTCGGGCTCGTCTTCGGCCGCGTCCGCGAGCTCGTTCGCGAGGTCGCCGAGCGTTGCATCGAAGCGCGCGCGCCGGCGGATGGCGTCGATCGCCTTGAAGCGCCCGGCGGAGACGAGCCACGCGCGCGGGTTGTCGGGGACGCCCTCGGCCGGCCATTGTGCGAGCGCCGCCACGAACGCTTCGTGCAGCGCCTCCTCGGCGAGCTCGAAGTCGCCGAGCAGGCGGATCAGCGTGGCGAGGACCCGGCGCGACTCGTCGCGGTAGACGCGCTCGACGAGGTCGCCCGTCGTGCGCTGTGCGGGTGATGCCATGGCGAATGCCGCAGGCGCGGGCGCCTAAAGCGCACCGTCGGGGCGCTGCCGCCCGGGGAGTTCGCGAATTGGCCGCACCTCAATGCTGCCCACGCGGATGGGCGGAATCCGGCTCGCGAGCCGGATGGCGTCGTTGAGATCGCGCGCCTCGATGAGATAGAAGCCCGCGAGCTGCTCCTTGGTCTCGGCGAA
>DASUOE010000251.1:0-4248 GCA_036276805.1 Woeseiaceae bacterium
CCGCCGCGTCGTCCCGGAGGATGATCCCCGTGCCTTCGAACTCGGCCTCGCGCTGCAGGATGTTGCGATCGCCGAGATACTGCGCGATCTGGTTCTCGTAGTCGACATGGAAGTAGGTGACGCTGACCGACGTCTCGCCGAGCGCGACGATGTCCCAGTCGAACCCGACGGACCACGTATCGGCCGTCTCGGGCTGCAGTTCCGGGTTGCCGCCGGACTGGAACACGCCCTGGCGCGGCGCCCCGCCGATCGTCGGGTCGACGAAGGCCTCGACGAACATCGCGGACGAATTGCCGAAGAGATCGCTGAACTGCGGCGCACGGAACGCCTCGCCGTAACTCGCGCGAACCGAAAAGTCGTCTGTCGGCCGCCACGTGACCCCGAACTGGCTGTTCGTCGTCGAGCCGACGTCGCTGTAATCGTCCCAGCGCACCGCCGCCCTGACATCGAGAGCCTGCAACCCCGGCCGCGAATTCCCGTCCCCGAACACGGGCACGAGCAGTTCGGCATAGAACGAGTTCACGTCCCGTGTCAGTTCGTCGACACCGGCGACGGTGCAGGGTACACAGGCGGAGGGAGCTCCCGGATTGCCCCGGGCAAGCCCCGGTACGCTGGTCGTATCCTGGTACTCGTAGCCCACGGCCGCCTGCATGCTGCCGCCGGGCAGTTCCGCGACCGGGCCGCTGGCCACTGCCTCGACGCCGAGAAAGTCGACGTCCGAGTCGACGAGAAACACCTGGTCGCTGATGGCCGCGAGGACCGCATCGGAGGTCCGGTTGAGCCCGAACGGGTCGAACGCCGTGGCCGGGTCGCTGCTGGCCAGCGCTGCAGCCAGCCCTGGTGCATCGAGGCCGCGATAGGTATCCGAAACCTCGTTGTTCTCGCCGTAGCTCAGCAACGCATCGAATGCCCAGTCGCCCGGCAACGCCTGTTTAGCGCCCGCAGTGACACCCCAGCGGGTCACCTCGCCGACCGCGTCGTCCGTCGGCAGGTCGTCCGCGAACGAGTAGTTCACCGTCACGCTGGCCGGCGCCGTTCCGCTCGGGTCCACGAAGAAGGCGTTGGTATTGGGCACGGTGAGCGCACCGGAGGCGTAGCCGCTCGCACGTTCGAACTCCCGGATGGAGTAGAAGCCGTCGAACGAGAACTCGGTCGAATCGGTGAGCTCGAAGTTCGACGTGAAGGCAACGCTCGTGTAGTCCTGCATGGGGAGCAGGTCCTGCTCGACCAGGTTCTCGCACAGGTTGGTCGTGCCGGGCACGAGGGTCCCGACGTTGGCCGGCGTGACCCCTCCCTCGGGAATTGCGTACGACACACCGCCGACGACGATGTTTCCCGGGTTGCACAACGGCGTGCGGTAGTCGCCGCCGGGCTGTAATGCACGGAAGTAATCCCGGTTGAGGCCGTTGAGGTTCGCGTGTGCGCCGTTCTCGAGGGCGAAGAAGAACTGGCCGCGGTCCCAGGTCGTGCCCCAGGATACGCCGACCAGGTGTTCGTCATAATCCTCGGCGTTGCCGAAACGTGCGATGACTTTGCCGCCGTCGACATTGCGGCGCTGCACGAGGTTGACGACGCCGGCGATGGCATCGGACCCGTACACCGCCGATGCACCGTCGGCGACTACGTCGACGCGCTCCAGGGCGAGCGTCGGCAAAAGCGAAGGATCGACGTTCCGTGAATTCGTAACGACACGATGGCCGTCGACGAGGACCAGCGTGGCGAACGGGCCTATGCCTCGCAGGTTCGCGGAGTTGCCGTAAACGATGTTGCCGTTGCCGCCCGGCTGGCCTCGCGACGATTCGCTCACGCCCAGGTTGTAGGCCTGCGGAATTTCGCGGATGAGCTGGTCGACGGCAACGGAGTTCGACTGGTCGATGTATTGCCGATCGAGTGTGATGACGGTTGAGCCTACCGGCGCGTCGACGCCGCGCATGCGACTCCCGGTAACGACGATCTCCTCCAGGGTATCGTCCGTATCGTCATTGTCCTGCGCGATGGCAGGCACCGCGGTAGCCGCGCCGAGGATCGCAACCAGCAGCGAAAGCTTCCTCGGCATGAATGATTTGCATGCACGCTGTAACACTTCTCGATCCCCCCAGAACATACAGGCCGCGGAGTCGACCTGTAAAAATCACGATATAGACAATATTGTCAATAATCGCTCGGCAAAAAATACGCCCCTCCCCAAGCCTTTGCAAGCTTTCCTGCCGGCCGTCGTTCCGCGTCCGCCGCTCTCCCGGCGGACGCGGACGAAACGGCTGAAGGCGGGGCTAGTCCTTCAGAAGCCCTTCGAAAGAACGGTCCAGCCGGGTTCCTGGCCAAGTGCCGGATCCGGGCCGACCAGGTAGCCGAATGCCGCCTCGTTGCCGTTCAGCGAGCCGTCCAGCCATTCGACGACCGCCCGCACGGCCTGCAGCTGGACGGTTCGCGACGCGCTGCCGAAGAAGCCTCCGTGTCCCGCGGTCTCGTGGGACGCGAATGCCGTGGGCACCGTCGAGAGCAGTTCGTAGTTCTCGATCGAATTGTTGTAGGCGACGTCCGACGGTCCGCCGGCTATGAACAGTGCGGGCCCGCGCAGGAAATGCAGGTCGTCGCGGCAAACCGCCAGCGGACCGGACAGTCCGCCCGTACTGGTATTCGGGAAGCAACCGCTGTTCATGCTGACGACGGCCTTCACGCGGTCGTCGTTCGACGCCGTCCACAGGGCATCGATGCCGCCGCACGAATGCCCGGCCGTTGCGATCTTCGTCTCGTCGAGGCGGTTGAAGTACCTCGGCCCGCCCTCGCCCGGCGGCGAGAACGCCCAGTCGATCGCGTCCCGCAGGCGGTTCTCGTTCGCCGTGCTGCCGGGACTCGAGTGCGCGTCGGGCGCGCCATAGGCGATGACCACGAAACCGTGCGCGGCCAACTGGGTCAGGAAATACAGGTGTCCGTCGTTGGACGCCGAGCATGCGCCGTTGCTCCACACGACGACGGGGCTCTTGCCGGGCCCCGCTTCGAGCCTGGCAGGGCGGTAAACGGTATAGCCGGGCAGCCCGGGTGCTGCTTCGCGGACTACGTCGTCGTACTGCTCGATGGCAGGCGTCGGATCCGGCCCGGCGTAGGTCACCGAGCAGGCGACGAGGGCGAGCAGGGCGAGAACGAACAGAGACGATAGGGGTTTGGCGATGGACATCCGGTGCTCGTACATGTTCTCTCCTTAGCTTTTGTGCTTTCAGTGGTTTTGATTCGACGGCACGTGCCGCAGGGGTAAAGGGCCTCGCATCGGTGGGGGTCGCAGCCATGCCCCCGCGTGCAGCGCGCCGTCGGGGGAGCGGAGGACGGCTGCCGTTGGTCGACAAGATTGTCAATAATAATATTGAGGACATCTAACCATTGCAATAATTAACTAATCGACTTTTTAACTAATGCCGTGGCTCCGGCGCAGGAGTTACTATCGTCCCGTCGCCCGATCCTCTCGGGAACGCCCGGGAAACGGAGTGCCGGACGAGGAGAACGTCGATGTACCGTCCCGGCCGCCGCCGGCTGCTCATTCTCCTCATCGCCGCAGTGCTCGCGGCGATCGTCCTCGCTGCCATCAGTTCGACCCTGCGCATGCCGCGCGGCGCGACGAGCGACCTCGACGAAGGCGACGATCGGCAACGACCTGTGCCGTCACCCGTGTCGGCACCCAGCCCATCTGCCGAAAACGACGACCCGACAGCCGGTAACGACGACGTCGACCTGGCGCCCGGCACGTCGGATGAGGACGCCGACGAGGCCGGGCCGGACGAGCCGCGGGGGCAGGAAATGCCGGGAGAAGCGGCGCCGGACACCGGCTCCGTGACCGGAGCGGACGACAAGTGGAAGGAGGAGGACAATGAACGCCAGTGAACCAGTCTCACGGACCGGCTGCGCTGCCCTCGGGGCCGCGATAGTGGCGGCGCTGTTGCTGTGGGCTCCTGGGTTGCCGGCCCAGGAACCCATGGCCGACCCGAGCGAACTTGACGAGGACGACGAGGCGTGGGAGCGCGAGTCCGCCGCGGACGAGGGGGACGACGCCGCGCCAGGGCGCGATCCCTGCGGCCGCGAGGAAATGCCGGACGCGGTTCCCGCCCCGGGCCCGAGCCCGCTCAGCGAGGACGACGACATGCCCGCCACGATCCCCGGGCCCGGCCCGAGCCCGCTCAGCGAGGACGACGACACGCCGGTCGAGGAGCCCGGGCCCGGCCCGAGCCCGCTCGACGAGGACGACGACCCGCCGCCCGA
>DASUOE010000252.1:0-5401 GCA_036276805.1 Woeseiaceae bacterium
GTCAGGCCGCGAATGGATGCCGGCATCGGGCCGTGACGGCGACGTCGCAGTTTCAGGCTGCCCTCAATTCGCGGCGTTACCGCCGCTCGCCAGCTCACGGGATCGAACCACCATCAATTCGCGGCGTTACCGCCGCTCCTACTCGAAGTAGTAGCGGAGGCCGAGGCCGTATTCGCTGGTGTCGTCGGTGAAGCCGATGCCGAAGCCGGCGGCGAAATTGCGGCTGAACTCGTACCAGGCGGCCCCCTCGATGCCGGTCTGCGCGTCGGAATCGCCGAGGTCCGTGTAACTCAGCGCGCCGCGCACCTCGAGCTGCGGCATCGCCCACATCCTTAAGCCCAGCTCCGTGCCGAGGCCGTCGTCGTCGAAGGACCCGCCCGGCCCCGCGGCATCGACGTTGATGTAGGCGAGATCGAGGTACAGGCTCATGTTCGGTGCGATCGGCGTGTGCAGCCCGCCGCCGATCACGATCTGGTCGTAGTCGACGCCCTGGTCCAGGTCGGCCTGCCCGATCCCGGCGAAGATGTGCCACATGTCCCCGACCTCGAGCGAACCCTTGAAGCCGAAGCCGTCGCCATCGACGTCCGCGAAGCCCGCATCGATCTCGGTCCACGAGTACGTCAGTTCGAGGTAGTTGTAGCTTAAATCCTGCGCGAGGGCCGGGCCCGTCGCGGCAAGAACGAGAATCGTTGCGAGTGCGCGCATGCTGGTTTTCTCCTTACGAATGCGAGTGCGTGACGTCTGCAAGCTTGCCCGACGAAGCTGTACACCGCCTGAATGCGCCACAGTCTGACACAAGGGAAAAACCGACGACAGGTGCGTCCGGCGGCCGGACTATTTCCCGATGCAGAACTCCCCGAATATTCGGCCGAGCAGGTCCTCGGTCGTGACCGCGCCGGTGATCGTGCCGAGTTCCTCCTGGGCGAGCTTAAGTTCCTCGGCGAAGAGCTCCCCGGCGCCGCTTTGGGCGAGCGCCTCGCGCCCCTGCCCGAAGTGCTCGCGCGCCCGCGCCAGGGCCTCGACGTGCCGGCGCCGGGCGGTGAATGCGCCTTCGCCGAGGTTCGTATACCCGGCGAGGCCCTTCAGCCGTTCGCGAAGTGCCGGGAGCCCCGCCCCCGTCAGTGCGGAGACGGGCAGGCCGTCGTGCGACGTGCCGCCTGCGAGGTCGCACTTGTTGTCGAGAGCGAGGACCGGTACGCCCGGCGGCAGGCCCTCGAGTTCTCCCGGCGCGGGATCCGTCGCGTCGCGCACCCAGAGGACCGCGTCGGCCTCCGCCATGGCCCGGCGGGCGCGGCGTATGCCTTCCTGCTCGACCACGCCGGGGTCCTCGCGCAGGCCGGCGGTGTCTACGATTTCGATCGCGAGCCCGTCGACGTCGATCGTCTCGCGCAGGATGTCGCGTGTCGTGCCCGCGATCTCGGTGACGATAGCCGTCTCCTCGCCCGAAAGCCGGTTCATGAGGCTCGACTTGCCGGCATTGGGCTTGCCGACGAGCACGACCTGGAACCCGTCGCGCAGAACGCGGCCGACGCTGACGCGCGCCTGCAGGTCGTCGAAGGATGTCGCGCAGGCGCCGATGCGCGCGGCGAGCGCGGCGTCGGCCAGGTAATCGATCTCCTCCTCCGGGAAATCGATCGCGGCCTCGACGTGTACGCGCAAGGTCATGAGCGCCGCGGCGAGCGCGTCGACCGCGTCGGAGAAGTCCCCGGCGAGCGACCTGAGAGCGGCCTGGGCGGCCTGCCGGGTGCCGCTGTTGATGAGGTCCGCTACGGCCTCGGCCTGGGCGAGGTCGAGCCTGTCGTTTTCGAACGCGCGTTGCGTGAACTCGCCGGGCGCCGCGCGTCGCGCGCCGAAGGCGACGGCCGCATCGACCAGCGCCGCGAGAATGACCGGGCCGCCATGTCCCTGGAGCTCGAGCACGTCCTCGCCGGTAAAGGAACGCGGCCCTTCAAAGAAGAGCGCGATGCCGCGGTCGACGACGTCGCCTCCGGGATCGCGGAATGTTGCGGCCGTTGCGTGGCGCGGCTCGGGTACACTGCCGAGCAGGAGGGCCGCGATCTCACGGACGCCCGCCCCCGACAGGCGCACGATGCCGATGCCGCCTGTGCCCGGCGGGGTTGCGACGGCGACGATGGTGTCAGTGCCCGCATTCATGAGTGAACCGGATCCCGGCAGACGCGAGGGCAGCCACTATGCAGAACGACCCGTTGACCGACAACACCCGTCTCGAAGGCAGCGCGGACGAAGCACTCGCCCGGACGCTCATCGACAGCTTCACGACGGAGCTCAGCATCGCCACGCACGCGTTCGTCGCCGACGAGCCGGCCGACGCCGGCGGCAACGGGCTCGGCCCCTCGCCCTATGACCTGCTCTCCGCGGCGCTCGCAAGCTGCACGAGCATGACGCTCAAGATGTACGCCACGCGCAAGTCGTGGCCGATGAAGTCGGCGACGGTCCGCGTACGGCACCAGAAGACGCACATCAAGGACTGCCTGGATTGCGAGTCCGGCGGCAGCCGCGTCGACGAGTTCCGCCGCGAAATCGAACTCGAGGGGGACCTGACGGACGAGCAGCGGCGGCGCCTGCTCGACATCGCGGAGAAGTGCCCGGTGCACCGTACGCTCGGCAGCGAAATCCGCATTACGACCGCGCTCGCGCCGGGCAACGGGTAACCGTAGGGATTGCGCTGCCCGTCAGTCCGGCGGCGTTTCCTCGGCCTTGGCTTTCCTGCCCTTCTTCGCCTGGCCCGACTTGCGGGCCACGGTCTCGGCGTGCACGAGCTTGTTGATACGCCACTGCTGGGCTATGGAGAGCAACGTGTTGGTGACCCAGTAGAGCACGAGGCCGGCCGGGAAAAACGCGAAAAACGCAGTGAAAACGATCGGCATGATCTGCATCACGCGCGCCTGCACCGGGTCCGCCGGGGCGGGATTGAGCCGCGTCTGGAGGAGCATCGCGGCACCCATGATGAGCGGCAGGATGAAATACGGATCGCGGGAGGAGAGGTCGGTCACCCACAGCGCAAAAGGCGCCTGGCGCATTTCGACGGACTCCACCAGCACCCAGTAGAACGCCAGGAAAAACGGCATCTGGATGAGGATGGGCAGGCAGCCCGCCGCCGGGTTCACCTTTTCGCGCTTGTACAGCTCCATCATCGCCTGGGACAGCGCTTGCCGATCGTCCTTGTAGCGGTCCTGCAGGGCCTTCATGCGCGGCTGGAGCTCGCGGATCTTCGCCATGGACCGGCCGCTCGCCGCCGTGAGCTTGTAGAACGCGAGCTTGATGAGAACGGTGACGATGATGATCGCCCAGCCCCAGTTGCCGACGAAATCGTGCACCCAGGACAGGAGCAGGAACATGGGCGCCGCGAGGGGCGTCAGCAGGCCGTAGTCGACGCTGAGCTTGAGCCTGTCGTGGACCAGCGCGAGCTGGTCCTGGAGCTTCGGCCCGACGAACAGGGTGTGCCCGAACACCGCCGACGCGCCCGGCTCCACGCTCTGCGCCGTGCCGATCACGCTCGCCGTCATGCGATTGTCCACGACCTCGACCTGGAACAGGTTCCGCTGTTCCGCAGCCGGGACGACCGCACTCAGGAAATGATGCTGGATCGCCGCGACCCAGCCCTGTGCGCCTGCGGCCGTGGTAAACGTATATGGGCCGTCCTCGAGCAGGTCGTCGCGTTGGAGTTTTTCCGCCTTCTCTCCGGTGTAAACCTGCGGGCCGTCGAAGGAATACGAGTCGACGTCGAACATGGAGCGTTCCTGCTCGTAGGAACGTCGCTGGATCTGGGCGATCGCGTCGGCGCGCCAGCTTTCGGTGCTGCCGTTGGTCACGCGGTGCTCGAGGCCGATGGTGTACTGGCCGCGCCGGAACACGTAGCGCTTCTCCACCTCGACGCCGCCCGCGCCCCGCCAGGTGAGCGGCACGACGAGTTCGGCTCCGTCGTCGAGTTCGTAACGTTCGCGCGCCGCCGTGTACCGGGCGTCCGGTCCTGGCGCGGCGTCGGGCGCCGGTCCGCGCAACCAGGAGCGGATGCGGCCGTAGTCGGTCGTCGGGCTGTCGAGAAGGACGACGTGCGCGTCAGGGCGGTCTTTCTCGACCGGGTAATCGAGCAGCTCGGCGTATTCGAGAGCGCCGCCGCGCGGGTCGATGCGCACTTCCAGGACGTCCGTGCGCACGATAATGGCCGCATCGACGGCCGTTTCGTCGTCGTCCGGAGGGGCGGTCCCGGCTGCCGGCGCCGGGGTCGCCGCGGGTTCGTCGCCGTCGAGAGCCGGCAGGTCGCCGGTCCCGGCTGCGGGCCCCTCGAGCCCCTCGACATCCGGGTCCCCGGGCGTCGTGCCGGCGCTCTCCGCCTCGACGCTCCCGGCCGGCGTTCGCGGCGGCGCGGCGTAGTCCTCCATCCACGTCTGCCAGGTCAGGAACGCAAGGAACGCGAACAGGCCCCAGGTGAAGAGTCTCAGATTGTCCATTCCCGCTCGCGTTTCCTATTGCTTGCCGCCAGACCGCCCGCGGACGCAACGCCGCCAGTGCCCCGCGAGGCTGTCGAACATCGCGCTGTTCAGAGCGGTCGCTGTGGCCGCCTGGTTCAGCACCACGATGTCGAGGCCTGCGAGCAGTTCGCCATGATGCCGGAAGGATTCCCGTACGACACGCTTGATCCGGTTACGCTCCACGGCCTTGCGGCAGTGCTTCCGGGATATCGCAAGCCCCAGTCTCGCGATGCCGGCGTCGTTTTCGCGATACAGGACCGTGAACAACCGGTCCCGGCTGCGCGCCGCATTGGCGAAGACGCGCGAGAACGAGCGAGCGTCCAGCAGCCGGTGTTCGGGCGGAAACCGGCGCTCGCTCGATGGTTCCAAAGAAGTGGTTGTGTCCGGCGGCGACCGCAGGGCGTTACGGCGTCAGCCTGGCGCGGCCTTTCGCGCGGCGGCGCTTCAGGACGAGGCGGCCTGCCTTCGTGGACATGCGAGCACGGAACCCGTGCGTGCGTGCGCGCTTCAGTGTGCTGGGCTGGAACGTACGTTTCATCTGCCTTAAACCTCACGCCTTTAAGGGGGCGGTTCGTGGTGCGGGGTGGTCGCGGACAAGCACGCGGACCCGTCCGAACAAAAGGGCGGCAAGGTTACGTGCGGCACTTGCGAGTGTCAATAGATGCGCCGCGAGAGTCGTGCAATATCACGACCTTAGCGCGGATTCGGCACACGGTCGCGGCGTGTGGCAGGCCGTGGCAAACGGGTATAGACTGCCCGGTCTTCATCGCGCCTCCAAGAATACGATAACGCCTCATGGGGAACTCGTTGCCGGCTGAAACCACGCTCTGGGATCGCTGCATCCGTAACCTCCAGGCGGAGTTGCCCGAGCAGCAGTTCAACACGTGGATCCGGCCGCTGCAGGCGAT
>DASUOE010000253.1:0-37194 GCA_036276805.1 Woeseiaceae bacterium
TCATGCACGACAACCGCCATCTCGGCGTCGTTTATGCGGAAATCGAGGTACCGGTAAACCTGCCCGATCGTACGCGCCAGCGCCAGGTGGATGCCGAGCGTGACAAAATCCGTGCGGCGCTGCAAACGCTGGCTGGCGGCAAGCGCGACGGCCTCTCGCCGACCGAGGAGGCCGTGCTCGCCGCCTGGGGCGGCGATACCGGCAACGCGACCTTTCGCGAGGCGCGGGAGCGCGTCCGGTTCCAGCGCGGGCTGGCCGACCGGTTCCGTGCCGGCCTCGAACGGTCCGGCCGCTGGCGGCCGTTCATTGAACGGGAATTCGCGGCCTTGGGCGTGCCCGCAGGGCTCGCGGCGCTGCCGCATGTCGAATCGTCCTACAACCCGGAGGCCCGCTCGCACGTCGGCGCTTCGGGAATCTGGCAGTTCACCCGAAGCACCGGCCGGCGGTTCCTGCGCATCGATCACGTACTCGACGAGCGCAACGACCCGTTCGCCGCGAGCCGTGCTGCCGGGCAGCTCCTGGCTTACAACCATTCGATCACGGGCAACTGGCCGACGGCCATCACCGCGTACAACCACGGCCTCGGCGGCGTGCGCCGCGCGATGCGTGAGTACGGCGATACCGCCTATGTCGACATCCTGCGCAAGTACGACGGCCGCACCTTCGGTTTCGCGTCGCGAAATTTCTACGTGGCGTTCCTGGCGGCGCTCGAGGTCGACCTGAACGCCGAGCGCTGGTTCCCGGGCCTCAAGCACGACGAGCCCGAGGAGTACGAGCTGCTGCGCCTTGCGAATTACATCAGCGCGCCGGCACTCGCCGGCGCGCTCGGGATCGAACCGGGAGAGTTCGCGCGGCACAACGGCGCGCTGCAACCGACGGTATGGCAGGAGAGCAAGCTCGTGCCGCGCGACTACGAGGTCCGCATCCCGTCGCGGCTCCTCCGCGAACCCGTGGACCAGCTCGTCGCCGCGATCCCGGAGTCCGACTGGGCGTCGGAGCAGCTGCCGGACCTGTTCCACACGATCGCCCGCGGCGACACGCTCTCGCAAATTGCCGACCACTACGGCACGACGGTCACCACGCTCGTCGCGCTGAACGATCTCGGCAGCCGGCACCGCATCCGCGCGGGCCAGCAACTGCGCCTGCCGGCGGCGGGACCGGCGCCGGCCCCGGCCGAAGCAGAAGTCGCCACGGCGGTCGAGTCCGAGGTGGAGGCCGCAGTGGATGCGGAGCCAGCCGCCGACGCGTCACTGGCCGAGCCGACTCCTGCGGCCCTCAGCGGGGAACCGGAGGGCGTTGCGGCCACGGGCGGCGGCGAAGCCAAGCAGACCGAACTCCTGTCCGATCCGAGTGACTACAGCGTAAGCGACGACGCGACGATCGAGGTGCAGCCGCTCGAGACGCTCGGGCACTATGCCGACTGGCTCGGCATCCGCACCCAGCGGCTGCGCGACGTCAACGGTTTTGCATTCGGCACGCCCGTGGCCGTGGGGGAGCGCATCCGGCTCGCGTTCGACGAGGTCGACGCGGTGGCGTTCGAGAGCCGGCGCGTCGCCTACCATCGCGCGCAGCAGGACCAGTATTTCGGGTCGCACACGATCACCGGCGTGCGCGAACATGTCATCGCGCGCGGCGAGTCCGTCTGGGTGCTGTCGCTACGCGAGTACGGCGTACCGCTCTGGCTGTTCCGGCAGTACAACCCCGGGTTCGACCTGCACCGGGTGCGTCCCGGCACCCGCGTCAGCTTCCCGGTGCTGGTCGACCGTGGACCGGAGTGATGCGCGCGGAAAAACGTGACCTGATTGGCGGGGAGAGCGCGCGGGTTGTGCTGAGATCGGCATACCCGGAGGTCGCAGAACGCGGTGGCGTGCGGCGTCACGCCGGGCCGTGCACAATACATCGTTTGCAGGGCAGCAGCCGCGCCGGCCGGCGGCGCCACAAATTCGGGAGTACCGGCAAGCAATGAGGACAGGATGTTATCTTGACGGCGCTCGGCGTGCGCGCGCGCTGGTCGCATTACTGGCACTTGCCGCCCTGCCGGCACCGGCGGGCGAATTCCCGATGGCCGACCTCGTGGTCGTAGAGAAAGCGAAGCGGCAGCTGCACCTCGTCAAGGACGGCGAGATATTCCGCACGTTCAGGATCGCGCTCGGCATCGAGCCCGTCGGCGACAAGCAGGAGGAGGGTGACTTCCGCACGCCCGAAGGCCGCTATTACCTCGACATGCGCAACGAGGACAGCGAATATTTCCTGTCGATACGGGTCTCCTACCCCAGCGGCGACGACCGGCGGGAGGCGGGCGAGCGGGGCGTCGATCCCGGCGGCGCCATAATGATCCACGGGCAGCCGAACCAGCCGACGCGCTCCGAGATGTACTACCGCACCCAGGACTGGACGAACGGCTGCGTCGCCGTGTCGAACTCCGACATGATCGACATCTGGCTGATGACGACCCGGAACACGCCGATCGAGATCCGGCCGTGATCCCCGGCGATCGATGAACGCCGTATCCAGGGAGCCCCCGGCACTCGACACGGTGGATGCCGAAATCTGGCCCGAGGGCAGCCTCGAGGTCCTGTCGCCGGTCGAGGTCGAGCAACTGCGCTCGAGCGGTGCGGCCGGCCTCTATCCGCTCCTCAGGCGCTGCATGCTGGCGGTGCTGAACTCCGGTAGCGAGACGGACGATGCACAGGCCGTGCTGTCCCGTTACCGCAATTTCGAAGTCGCGTTCCTGCAGCAGGACCGCGGACTCAAGCTCTCCGTCACCGGCGCGCCCGCGCACGCGTTCGTCGACGGGCGCATGATCCGCGGCATCCGGGAACTCCTGTTCTCCGTCGTCCGTGACCTGGTTTTCACCCGCAACGAGATCATGGACGACGACCGTTTCGATCTCGGGACCGTCGAGGGGACGACGAACGCCGTGTTTCACCAGGTCCGGAACGCAAGGCTGGTCTCGCTGCCGGCCGCGGTCAACCTGGTGGTGTGCTGGGGTGGCCATGCGATCAGCCGGGAAGAGTACGACTACACGAAGCTCGTCGGGTACGAACTCGGCCTGCGCGGCCTGAACGTGTGCACCGGGTGCGGGCCGGGCGCGATGAAGGGCCCGATGAAGGGCGCCACCATCGGTCACGCGAAGCAGCGGATCCGCACCGGGCGCTACGTCGGCATCACGGAGCCCGGCATCATCGCCGCCGAATCGCCGAACCCCATCGTCAATGCGCTGGTGATCATGCCGGACATGGAAAAGCGCCTGGAGGCGTTCGTGCGGCTGGGCCACGGCATCGTCGTGTTCCCGGGCGGCGTCGGCACGGCGGAGGAGATCCTGTACCTGCTCGGCGTGTTGCTGCATCCCGACAATCGCAGCCTGCCGTTGCCGATCGTAATGACCGGCCCGGCCGCCGCCGAGTCGTACTTCCGGCAGATCGACGAATTCGTCGGCCGTACGCTGGGACCGGAAGCCCAGGCACGCTACCGGATCGTGATGGACGACCCGATCGCCGTGGCCCGCGCCGTGCAGGACGGGCTCGAGCAGGTCCGCGAGTACCGGGAGCAGCGCGGCGACGCGTACTATTTCAACTGGCGGCTGCGCATAGACCGGGACTTCCAGGAACCGTTCACGGCCACCCACGAATCGATGGCCGCGCTCGACATCAACGACGACCAGCCGGTGCACGAGCTCGCGGTGAGCCTGAGGCGCGTGTTCTCCGGCATCGTTTCCGGCAACGTACGGGAGGACACGGCTGCGGCAATCGCCCGGCGCGGACCGTTCGTCATCGACGGGTCGGGCCCGATCATGCGGCTGCTCGACGAACTGCTCGCGGCCTTCGTCCGCCAGCACCGGATGAAGATTGCGAGCGACAGGTACGTGCCGTGCTACCGCATTAAGTAAACACGGCGTTTAACATATTGATTTTTAACAAAAAATAGCTAGTTTGCATTGTGACCCAGTTCCTGTGCCTGCGGGCGCTCAGAACTTAACATTTGCTCAACGGATTGCCCGAGCAGAGTCCAATGCCCGATAGCAAGAACGCCAAGTGGGTCGACGACTACACGGAAAAAAGTCAGTCGGCCGCCGACGCGGATCCTGCATTGCCCGCCGAACCCGCCGCCAACGATGCGGATGGCTGGCAGCAGTATCGCCGCTGGATCACGAAGGCGCCGGCGCCGCGCTCGCGGCGTGTGGGACTCGATCCCGCCCTGTATACATGGAAGGGCTACCGGACCTGGACCGAGCAGGTCAAGCGCCAGTGGAAGGACGAGGACGAGTAACCTCTCGCCCGGGACCAACCATACACCGCACGTCGCCGGTTTGCGACGCTCCCGACGAGTGCGCCCATTGGCGCATTTTTTTTGCGCGACGAACGCCAGGCTGCTCCGGCGTCTGCTTTTTTCGACAGCTGTTTTTTGTAAAGCACGGATGCGACAATTGCCACCGGGAATTATCATCCCCGCGCTGCGCGCGTTGACGTCGGCAACCCTGGTGCCGGTCACGCGAACGCAACGATGAAACATGCATCGCGTCACGTTCGTGACAAATACCCGGCAAGCTGTGATGTGTCTCACGGAGGGGTCGGTACGGCCGGCATATAGTCCGATTACCGATGCCATTGAACGGATTCAAGACGGTTATCGTATGTCAGGCAAAGCAAGTGACAAGGACGTCCCCGCCCTGAAACTGCAGAACGAGTCGGCGCGTCTGCGCTGGGAACTGTTCCATCGCGCCATTGCGCACGCCAAGCAGTCGAACATGGACGCGCTCGACGAACGCGATCCTGCAAGCGGCGAGCGCTCCGGCAGCGCGCCGCTGCTGTCGATCGTCCGCTAGGAGGGCCGGGCATGGAACGCTTCCTCCTCTATTGGGATGACCTCGATGACCTCCTGGGTACCGTCGGCCTGTTTGCCGAACGCATCCGCAGGATCGTGATGTTCGTGCTGGGGACGGTGCTTTTCCTTGCCGCTGTGGCAGGCGCGATTGCACTGGCCCTGGTCGAACCGCCGCTCGCAATGGCCGCCGTCACGCTGGTGCTCGTGACGCTGATGTACCGCTCCGTCACGCACCCCCGCTTCCGCCGCACGCCCGGCTGACCCCTCCGGCCGGCGGCGGCGCCGGCCATGCGCCTTGAAATCCCGCCACCCGGCCCTCATGGTCGGTGCCTGCGCGGTACAGACTCTCGAGGAGCCGAAGGTGGCAACGACGGCCAGCCCGGAACAGCACCCGGAACGACACGGTTTCAAGGCCGAGGTCCGTCAGCTGCTCAAGCTGATGATTCACTCGCTGTACAGCAACCGCGACATCTTCCTGCGCGAACTCATCTCGAACGCATCGGACGCGGCGGACAAGCTGCGTTTCGAAGCGCTCGCCGCGCCCGGGCTCCTCGGCGACGACCCCGACCTGCGCATTCGCGTGCACCTTGATCCCGCGGCCGGGACGCTGTCGGTGGAGGACAACGGCATCGGCATGTCGCGGGACGAGGTACTGGCCAACCTCGGCACCATCGCCCGTTCCGGGACGGCGGAGTTCCTGCAGGCGCTCACGGGCGATGCAAGGAAGGACGCACGCCTCATCGGGCAGTTCGGCGTGGGCTTCTACTCGGCGTTCATCGTCGCGGACCGCGTCATCGTCGAGACCCGCCGCGCCGGAGCCGGGGCGGCGGAGGGCGTACGCTGGTCGTCCGACGGCCAGGGCGAATTCGAGGTCGAGACCGCCGAACGCGACGCCCGCGGGACGCGCGTCACGCTGCACCTTAAGGACGACGCGAAGGAGTATTCGGAGCCGGCGCGCGTCGAGACGCTCATTCGCAGGTACTCCGATCACATAGGCTTTCCCGTATTCCTCGTGGCGAAGCCCGGCGACGCCGAACGAATCGTGAATTCCGGCACGGCACTCTGGACCCGGCCGCGGAACGAGATAACCGACGACGAGTACCGGGAGTTCTACAAGCACCTCGCACACGATGTCGCCGACCCGCTGCGGTGGAGCCATAACCGGGTCGAGGGCAAGCGCGAATATACGAACCTGTTGTACCTGCCGGCCCGCGCGCCGTTCGACCTGTGGAACCGCGACGCGCCGCGCGGGCTCAAGCTGTACGTCCAGCGCGTCTTCATCATGGACGACGCCGAACAGTTCCTGCCGCTGTACCTGCGTTTCATGAAAGGCGTCGTCGACAGCGCCGACCTGCCCCTGAACGTGTCGCGCGAACTGCTGCAACAGCACCCTGACCTGCAGTCGATGCGCAATGCCCTGACGCGCCGCGTGCTGGAGATGCTGGCGGAACTCTCCGGCGACGACGCGTACGGAGAATTCTGGGGACAGTTCGGCAACGTGCTCAAGGAGGGCATCGTCGAAGACCCGGCCAATCGCGAGCGCATCGCGGCGCTGTTGCGCTTTGCGACTACGGCTGACGAGAGCGGCATCCAGAATCGCTCGCTCGACGACTACCTGGCGGGCTTCGTCGAGGGGCAGGACAGCATCTATTACCTCGTTGCGGATAATTTCCCCACGGCGCTCGCGAGCCCGCAGCTAGAACGGCTTCGCAGTCGCGGCATCGAGGTCCTGCTGCTGACCGATGCCGTGGACCCCTGGATCGTCACGCACCTCAGCGCCTGGCGGGACAAGCCGCTGATCGATGCCGCGCGCGACAAGCTGCCGCTTCCCGGCGGCGACGGGGATCTCACCGCGGCGGCGGACGAGGACGAGTACAAGGGCCTGCTGAAAAAACTGCGGCGTACGTTGCGTGACCGGGCCGAGACCGTGAACGTGAGCCGCCGGCTGGTGGATTCGCCGGCCTGCGTCGTGGCGGGCGAGAAGGAACTGAACCGTGAGCTCAAGCGCATGCTGGAGGCGGCCGGCCAGGCCGTTCCCGACGCGAAGCCGATCCTCGAGGTCAACGTGCGCCACCCGCTCCTGGCGCGCCTGGCGGCGGAAACGAACGAGACGCGTTTCAACGAGTTCGCGAACATCCTGCTCGATCACGCGCTGCTGGCCGACGGGTCGCCGCTCGCGAACCCGGCGGACTATGTGCGGCGGATGAACCGGCTCATAATCGATCTCGGCGCGGCGTCGCCGGCTTGAAGCAACCCGGGTGAAGAAACGGAAGTGAAGCAAAGCAGTTGAAGCAAACCAGGAGAACAGCGTGAACGAGCGGATCCCGACCGACCAGGAGCTGCGCGAGAAGCTCAGCGACGAGCAGTATCACGTGACGCAGAACCGGGGCACGGAGCGCGCCTTCACCGGCCGGTACGTGGAGCACAAGGACGACGGCACCTATGCCTGCGTCTGCTGCGGCCAGGCGCTGTTCAGATCCGAGCACAAGTTCGATTCCGGCTCCGGCTGGCCGAGTTTCTGGCTGCCGCTCGCAGGGGACGCCGTCAGCGTCGAGACGGACACGAGCCATGGCATGATCCGCGAAGAGGTCACGTGCAGTCGCTGCGGCGCGCATCTCGGCCACGTGTTCGACGACGGGCCGGAACCCACCGGCCTGCGCTATTGCATCAACTCGGCGTCGTTGGATTTCGTCGGCGACTGACCGTCGTCAAAGCCACCCGGATGGGCGGACGCCGGATCGTACGTCGTATCGTGCATCGTATCGTGCGCCGGCTGCGACACCTGTATGGGATCGCGCCGCGCGGCGCAATGCCTGCCGAAATGCGCTAGTCTCGGCTTCCCGAAACGACAAGCAATTCGCGAGGTCCCGCATGAAACACCTGTCCGCGTCGCTGGCCGCACTCGTCCTGGTCGTCGCCTGCGGCGAAGCGCCGGCCGCCGAAACCGTCGCGGTCGCGCCCGCCGCCGACCCGGCCGGCAATCAAGCCGATGACCGGGCCGATGACCGGGCCGGCGGCCAGGTCGTCGACCAGGACGGCGTCGCCGTCCGCATCGTCCGGAATGGCCATGGCCGCGCCGTTGAGCCCGGTGACGAGCTGACGGTGCACACGACCGGCTGGCTCTACGACGAGAATGCAGCGGACAATCGCGGCGAGAAGTTCTGGAGTTCGCTCGACACGGGGGAGCGCCTGACGTTCACGCTCGGCGCCGGGCAGATGATCCAGGGCTGGGACCGCGGCCTGCCGGGCATGCTGATCGGCGAGATTCGGGAACTGACGATTCCCCCCGGGCTGGCATACGGCGAATCCGGCCGCGGCCCGATCCCGCCGGCTGCGACACTCGTCTTCGAGGTCGAGTTGTTCAGCGCCCGCACCCCGGAGGAGGTGGCCGGCTCCTGAGGCGACAAGTCAGTCGGGCGGCAACAGCTCGATGTCGATGCGACGGTTGCGTTCCCGGCCGTAGGCGGTGCCGTTATCGGCCACCGGCTGGCTGGCACCGGCGCCGACGACCACCAGGCGTTCGCGCGCGACGCCGAGCCCGGCAAGGTATTCCGCCACCGCGGCTGCCCGCTGCTCGCTCAGGGCGAGGTTGTAGTCGGGATCACCTTCCGCGTCGGTGTGTCCCGTGATGCGCAGGCGCGCGGTGGGGCAGTCGACGGTGAACTCCGCGAGCCGCGAAAGCAACGCGTGCGACGCGCCCTTGAGATCCGTCGACGCCTGGTGGAAACCGACGCGCTCCACGACGATCCATTCGAACATTTCCCGGCATGCCGCCGACAGCCCATCCGCGTCGGCGTCCACGGGCGGCGGTGTGTCGCCGTTCGCCACGGCCGGCAGCAGGGCCGCCAGGATGGCAGCAGGTCCGCAGGCGCGGCGCGGCAATGACGCCTCACGGCCCAAGGACAGGGCTCAGTGCGCCCGGCGGCGGAACTTGAGTTCGCGCGCCTGCCCGATCCAGTCCTCGCGGTGGATGCGGGTGCGAAAACCCTTCAGCCGTTCGGCGACGCGATCGATGTCGTATTCGCTGATCTCCGCGATCTGGCTGTAGCGGAATATCCCGAGCTCATGCAGCAGTTTCTCGATGGCCGGGCCGATGCCCTTGATGGCCTTCAGATCGTCGCGGGTCGGCTCGTCGTGGCCGGTGCCCGACGAGTGGTCCGCGCCGTCCAGGCGGGCCGTCGCCTCCTCGAAACCGGCGGCGGCGGATGCCGCCGCGGCGGGGACGTGGATCCTGCCCGTGCGGGCGAGGGCGTCATTCGATGCATCCATTTCTTCGGCGAGCACGTCCCGGCGCACCGATTCCACGTGCGTGTGGCCGGTGGCACGCCCGGCTTCGAGCTCGAGAATGCGTTCGTTCGCCCGGTCGAGCGCCGATTCGAGTCGCCGGGCATCGTCGTCGCGATCCTTGAAGCGCTTGACGAGAGGCGGGAGCCGGTCCTGCCAGCTGTCGAGTTCGCGGCTCAGCCGGAAGATCTTCTCGTCCTTCTCCCTCAGGGCCGCCGCACGGCTGCCGTCCTCGCTGGCGAACTTCCGGACGTCGGACTCGAGGCGGCGGCGCTCGGCCAGCGCGCCTTCGAGGTTGGCGCGGACGTCCTTCACCTGCCCTTGCAGGCGGTCGCGGCGAGCCAACGCCTCCCTGAGCGCGGACGCGAGTTGCTTCGACCTGTTCGTGGCGTCACGGTACGCCGCTTCGTACCGGCCTGCCTCCGCCGCGAGTTCCCGGTTGAGCGCGGCGAGACTGTCCCGTTCCGAGCGGTGGGCATCGACCTCGGCCTCCACGCCCTTATCGAGCGCCGCCTTCTCCCGCGCCGCCCGGCGGGCGCGCGCGAACCAGCCGACGGCGACCCCGGTGAAGAGCAGAGCCGCGAGGAGAACGACGCAGGGCGCTGTAACTTCCGGCATGCGTCAGCGAGCAGGACAGGTGTTCAGGAGGCGAGTCTCAGTTCGTCGAGTTCGGCGATCGTGTCGCGCACCTGGCGCACGGCCCAGTCGATCTCCTCCCGGGTGATCACGAGCGGCGGCGCCAGCCGCACGACGGTCTCGTGGGTCTCCTTGCTGAGCACGCCGCGTTTCATGAGTGCTTCGCAAACCGCGCGCGCCGACCCGAAGGCCGGGTCGATCTCGATGCCGACGAACAGGCCCCTGCCGCGCACCTCGCCGACCAGCGGGCTGTCGATTTCGCGGAGCCTCCGTAGCAGGTGCTCCCCGAGTTCCGCGCTTCGCGCCGCAAGGTTCTCGTCGACGAGAATGTTCAGCGCTTCGAGTCCGACGGCGGCGGCGAGCGGGTTGCCCCCGAACGTACTGCCATGGTCGCCGGGGCGGAAAACCGCCATTACGTCGCGGCGGGCGAGGAACATCGACACCGGCAATATGCCGCCGCCCAGCGCCTTACCGAGCACGAGGCCGTCGGGACGCACGCCCTCGTGTTCGCAGGCGAGCAGGCGCCCCGTGCGGCCCAGGCCCGTCTGGATTTCATCGGCAATCAGGAGTACGTCATGCCGCCGGCAGAGTTCGGCCGCCGCGGCCAGATAACCCTCGGGCGGCACGACGATGCCCGCTTCGCCCTGTATCGGTTCGACGAGGAACGCCGCCGTGTTGACATTGATGGCCCCCTCGAGCGCGTCGATGTCGCCGTAATCGACACGCCGGAAGCCGGGCGGAAATGGCCCGAACCCTGCCTGGTATTGCGGCTCGTCGGACATGGCGACGATCGCGATCGTACGGCCGTGGAAGTTACCGGAGCAGGCGATGATTTCCGCGCGGTCAGCGGGCACGCCTTTCACGGTATACGCCCACTTGCGCGCCGCCTTGATCGCGGTTTCCACGGCCTCGGCGCCGGTATTCATAGGCAGCGCCATGTCCTGGCCGGTCAGTTCACAGGCGCGGGCTAGAAACGGCCCGAGCTTGTCGCTGTGGAACGCGCGCGAAACGATATTGAGCGTCGCGACCTGCTCGGTCACCAGGCGAACGAGGCGCGGGTGCGCGTGGCCGTGACTTACGGCGGAATACGCGCTCATCATGTCGAGGTATCGCTTGCCGTCCTCGTCCCAGACGAACACACCCTTGCCGCGGGTCAGGACGACCGGCAGGGGATTATAGTTATGTGCGCAATAACGCGATTCCAGATCGATGCGGGCGCTCAACGGCCACCTCCGGCACGGCCGACCGGCTTGGCTCGGCCGGGGGCAATTTATAAGATGCGAATTTTACCGCAACGACCGCGACTAAGCATTTCGGCGGGTTGCGGCCGGCGAGGCATAGGTACGATGTCCAAGGCACCGCATAGCGAAAACCTGTTCCTCGAAGGCCCGGCGGGCCGGCTGGAGGCACTCCTTGACACCCCTGCTGACACCCGGATCCGGGCATGCGCCGTCGTCCTGCATCCGCATCCCCAGCACGGCGGAACGATGCAGAACAAAGTCGCCCATACGCTCGCACGGGCATTCACGTCACTCGGGTTCGCGGCGCTCAGGTTCAACTTCCGCGGCACGCGGGGGAGCGAAGGAAGCTACGGCGGTGGCGACGGCGAGAGGGACGACGCGCTCGCGGCCATGCAATGGCTGCGCACACGTGTGCCCGGGCGGCCGCTGTGGCTTGGCGGTTTTTCCTTCGGCGCCGCCATCGCGATCCGGGCGGCGGCGGAGGATACACCCGCCGGCCTCGTCAGCGTCGCGCCCGCGGTGAAGCGATTCGTCGGCGGCCTGTCACGGCAGCCGGACTGCCCGTGGCTCGTCGTTCACGGCGATGCGGACGAAGTGGTGGACGTCGACGACACGGTCGCCTGGGTGGACTCGCTGGTTCCGGGGCCGGAACTGCTCGTGCTGCCGGGCGTGGACCATTTTTTTCACGGCCGGCTCGTCGATCTTCGGGAAGCCGTCACCGGTTTCGTCGCGGGGCACCTGGCGAACTAGAACCTGTCTCCGGAACCTGTCCTAATGCCGCTCGCGGCCGCCCCGGCGTGCCGTCGCCGCCATCCGGGCCGCTCCCGGGCGACCGTCGCGGGAACGCGACCTAAAAAAAGCCGGGGCATGCCCCGGCTTTTTCGCAGTCCTCACCGTGGCCGGCTCAGACCATGTCCTTCAGGTTCTTCAGGACGGTCGCCTTGACGACCTTGGTCGCCGGCTTGGCCTTGAACATCATCTCCTCGCCCGTGAAGGGATTGACTCCCTTGCGTGCCTTGCGAGCCGGCTTCTTTACGACGCGCAGCTTCAGCAGACCGGGAATGGTGAATACGCCAACCGCGTTGCGGCCGCCGAGGTTCTTCTTGACCTGGCCGTTGAGCGACTCGAAAACCGCAGCAACGTCCTTCCGCGTCAGACCGGTGTCCTCGACGATCTTCGCGTAGATTTCCGACTTCGTGGGTGCCTTCTTTGTATCGGCTGCCATAGAAAGATAACTCCGCTGTGTACAGGTATCGGGCAAAAAGAAAACGGGCGAAGTGCCCGTGTAAAATGCAGCGCGACGATAGCACATGTTTTCCGGGGGAAAAACAGGAAACCCGCATTTTTTCCCGTGATTTTTGCCGATTCTTCTGCTACTGCCGTCGGGACGGCCCGGGGCGGGCGCGGCCTGGCGCATTTCACGGGCAGGATGCAGGCACCTCCCCGGTACGCGTAACGGGCTGCGGGCGCCGGTTCGGGACGCCGTGTGCGGTCAGCCGTCAGTGTAGAACTGTTGTTTGAACCGGACTTCCGATGCCTCGGCCGTGCCGTCGGGCTGGACCATGAGGTCGAAGATCAGTGTTTCCTGGTTCGCGACGGGGGTCGTGCCGATGTAGTAGATCGCCGGCGGATCGCCCGGTTCGTCGATGCGGCGCATGGTCACGTTCTTGAGTTGTCCGGTCAGGTTGACCGTCTTCACGGAAACTTCGCCCGCGGCGGGCACGCCGGTCTCCTCGTCGATGAGCGACACCGTGATCATCGCCCGGTTTTTGCTGCGCACGATGTTATAGGCGCTCGCGATTTCCGGCGGCAGTTCGTCGGTCGAAAGTGCATTGAAATGGACGACGTACGCGCCGATGTCAGCCGAGGTCACGCCGGCAGGCTGAGCGGTCGGTGCTTGGGCGTTGGGCCCGGGACCGCCGCATCCCGCAGCGGTGACAAGCACGGACAAAGCGATCGTTATTCTCTGGCACAACATGCTTTTCACCCTCCCCGAGTTGCGCGCTGGCCTCGTGCGCACTGAAGGGACTGTGGCCCGGCCGCCGCAGCCGCCTGTCATGCGGGCACTATAAACCATTCCCGGGCGGCAAGCAGCACGCCCCGCGCGCCGGCTCGTACGCCGATTGCGCCGGGCGATGCACGACGAGTGCAAAACTGTTTGCGGCGCCTGCTTAGTAAGGGAGCAATCGCAGTCCCGAGATCAGGATCGTCGCCGCCATCAGCAGGATGAGGGCGAACAGCGGTGACAGGTCGATCCCGCCGACGGGCGGTATGAGCCGGCGAAACGGCCTGAGTACCGGTTCGGTGATCGTATCGATGAAGGCGATTGCCGGGTTGTAAGCCCCGCTCTGGCCAAGCCAGCTCAGGACGACGCGGATGAAGATCGCAAACACGAACAGGCGGATCGTCAGGATGACCAGGTCGACGAGCGCGGTCACCGCAATAGGCACGATTGCCGGCGCGAGCCCCAGTAACAGCATGATGACGAGCAACGTGAGGTACTGGATCGCGTACGCGACGACGAGCGTCGCCGTGTCGAGCCTGCCCAGCGGCGGCAGAAACCGGCGTACCGGCAGTACCAGCGGCGAGGTGAGCCGCAGGATGCCCTGCGCGATGGGATTGTTGAATGGAATGTGCAGCAGCGGCATCAGGAGGCGCAGCAGGAGCACGAGGATGTAGAGCTGCGCAAGCGCGTTGATGACGAAGATGAGCGCATTCAATGCACTGTTACCCATGTCGGTCCCGTTCCCCCTGTCCCGTACCGCGCCGGCGCGGTCAGTCAGCCGCGCTTTCGTGTGCCTGGTCGGCGAGTTGCTCGGCGCGGTATCGCGCCGCCCGTATCGCGGCCGCAAAGATAGCACGCGCGTCGCGCTGTTCGAGAAAATCGAGCGCCGCGGCCGTCGTCCCGCCCGGTGAGCGCACCCGGGCAATCAGAGTGTCCATGGACTCGTCCGTGTGCCCGGCGAGCGCCGCCGCGCCGACGAGCGTCTCGACGGCCAGCGTCCGGGCGGCCGCCGCGTCAATGCCCAGTTCGACGGCAGCCTTAGAGAGGACGTCCGTCAGCAGGTAGAAATATGCCGGGCCGCTGCCGGACACCGCGGTAACGGTGTCGAGGTCGCGTTCTTCCGCGACGACGACGACCTTGCCGACGGCTGCGAGTATGGCTGTCGCGCGCTCGAGCTCCGCCGCACCGGTGCGCGGGTTGCCGTACACGCCGGTGACGCCCTGCCGCAGGAGGGCGGGCTGATTCGGCATGACCCGGACGATCGCCAGGCCGCCGCCCAGCCAGGCGTCGATATCGCCGCATCGGACACCCGCCGCAATCGAGACCACGAGAGGTCGCTCAGCCTGCACCGTCGCCGCGAGCCCGTGGCAGACGTACGGCAGCACCTGAGGCTTTACCGCGAGCACGAGCGTTGCGGCGCCCGCGGCGATCGCATCGTTGTCGGCGTCGATGCGTGCGCCGGGCAGATCGGCGGCCAGTGCGTCGCGAGCCGACGCGTTCGGCTCGGCGATGCGCAGCCGCGACTGCGGCAATCCGCTCGCGACCAGCCCGCACGCAATGGCGCGTGCCATGTTGCCGCCGCCGATGAACGCAATGTCGTCGGTCAATCCCGTTCTCCGAATATCGCGGTTCCGATCCGCACGATCGTCGCGCCTTCTGCAATGGCGGCGCAGTAGTCCGCGGTCATGCCCATGGAAAGAGTATCGGTGGGAATGCCACTGTCGGCGAGGGCGCCGGCGAGTTCGCGCAACGAGCGGAACGGCTCGCGCTGGGCTTCCGTGCCGGCGCGCGGCGCCGGAATACACATGAGTCCGCGCAGCCGCAGCTGCGCGAGGGCGGCCACACCGCGCGCGAGCGCGGCGAGATCCGCGGCCGCGACCCCGGCCTTGCCGGGCTCGTTGTCGACGTTCACCTGCAAACACACGTTCAAGGGCGGCATGGAGGCCGGGCGCTGCTCAGCGAGACGCTCGGCGACCCGTAGCCGGTCGATACTGTGAACCCAGTCAAAGTGCGTGGCGACCGCGCGTGTTTTATTGCCCTGCAGCCGACCGATGAAGTGCCAGACGAGTCCCTTGCCGGCAAGCTCGCCGATCTTGGGCAGCGCCTCCTGGACGACGTTTTCGCCGAAGTCGCGCTGCCCGGCGGCCGCTGCTTCGAGGATCCTCGTGACGGGTTGCTTTTTGCTCACGGCGAGCAGCGTGATACCGCCGGGATCGCGGTCCGCCTCGGCGGCGCATCGGGCCAGCAAATCTCGGATTTTTCGCAAGTTTTCCGTGACTCCAATCACGTTTTGCTCCGGGTGCTTCGCTATACTAGGCCGAGATACGCACCGGCTTATGGTAAGTCCGGGGCAGACGCAATCAACCCGTCAGAGGGAGACCCATGGCCGTCGACGTAGCCCAGCTCTTGTCGTTCACGGTGAAGAACAACGCGTCCGACCTGCACCTGTCGGGCGGCGTGCCGCCGATGATTCGCGTCGACGGCGATATCAAGCGAATCAACATGCCTGCGCTCACCCACAAGGACGTCAATAGCATGGTGTACGACATCATGAATGACAAGCAGCGCAAGGACTACGAAGAGTTCCTGGAGACGGACTTCTCCTTCGAGATTCCGAAACTGGCGCGCTTCCGCGTCAATGCCTTCAATCAGAACCGCGGTTCGGCCGCGGTGTTCCGTACGATTCCCTCCGAGATACTGACGCTCGAGGACCTCGGCGCCCCGAAGATCTTCAAGGACGTTTCGATGCACCCGCGCGGCATCGTGCTGGTGACCGGTCCGACCGGCTCGGGCAAATCGACCACGCTGGCGGCGATGGTCGACTACATCAATGTCAACAAGCCGGATCACATCCTGACAATCGAGGATCCGATCGAGTTCGTTCACGAGTCCAAGAAATCGCTCATCAACCAGCGCGAAGTCCACCGCGACACGCTCGGCTTCAACGAGGCGCTGCGCTCCGCGCTGCGCGAGGACCCGGACGTGATCCTCGTGGGCGAATTGCGCGACCTGGAGACGATCCGGCTGGCGCTGACCGCGGCGGAGACGGGCCATCTCGTATTCGGCACGCTGCACACCAGCTCGGCGGCGAAAACCATCGACCGTATCGTCGACGTCTTTCCTGCGGCCGAGAAGGAGATGGTCCGCGCCATGCTCTCGGAGTCGCTGCGCGCGGTCATTTCCCAGACCCTGTTGAAGAAGATCGGCGGCGGCCGAATTGCGGCCCACGAGATCATGATCGGCACGCCGGCGATCCGCAACCTCATCCGGGAGGGCAAGATCGCGCAGATGTACTCGGCGATCCAGACCGGCCAGTCCGTGGGTATGCAGACGCTCGACCAGAACCTCGCGGACCTGATGGCGAAAGGCCTCATCACGAAGGAAGAAGCCCGGTTCAGGGCGGTCAACAAGGATAACTTCTAGGTCCGGGCTCCGGACCCTGACGGGAGGCAGGCACGATGGAACGCGAACAGGCGGTACGACTGACGCAGAACCTGTTGAGGAAGATGGTGGAGCGCAACGGCTCCGACCTCTTCATCACATGCGGATTCCCGCCCGCCATCAAGGTCGACGGCACGATCCACAAGGCTACCGACGCGGCGCTGTCGGCGGACCAGGCGGCGATCATGGTTCGGTCGATCATGAATGACAAGCAGGTCAAGGAGTTCGACGCCACGAAGGAGTGCAACTTCGCGATCTCCCCGCAGGGTATCGGCCGCTTCCGCGTCAGCGCATTCATCCAGCAGGGCTACGTAGGTGCGGTGCTGCGCACGATCACGACGGAGATCCCGACGCTCGAGGACCTCGACCTGCCGCCGATCCTGAAGGACGTCGTCATGAACAAGCGCGGCCTCGTCATCGTCGTCGGCGGCACAGGCTCCGGCAAGTCGACGACGCTCGCGGCGATGATCGGGCACCGGAACGAAAATTCCCGCGGCCACATCGTCTCGATCGAGGACCCGGTCGAATACGTGCATCCGCACAAGGGCTGCGTGATCACCCAGCGCGAAGTCGGCGTGGACACGGAATCGTGGCATGCGGCGCTCAAGAACACGCTGCGCCAGGCGCCCGACGTGATCCTCATCGGCGAAATCCGCGACAAGGAGACGATGCAGTACGGCATCCAGTTCGCGGAGACGGGCCACCTGTGCCTAGCGACGCTGCACGCGAACAGCGCGAACCAGGCGCTCGATCGCATCATCAACTTCTTCCCGGAGGAGCGCCGGCACCAGTTGCTGATGGACTTGTCGCTCAACACGAAGGCGTTCATATCTCAGCGGCTGCTGCCGCGGGAGGGCGGCATAGGGCGGGTCGCGGCGATGGAGATCATGCTGAACACGCCGCTCATCCAGGACCTCATCTTCAAGGGCGAGGTGGGACAGATCAAGGAGATCATGGCGAAGTCGACGCGCCTCGGCATGCAGACTTTCGACCAGGCGCTCTTCGACCTGTACGAGCAGGGCATCATTTCCTACGAGGAAGCAATGCGAAACGCGGACTCCAAGAACGAGCTGCGCCTGAAGGTGAAACTGGAGTCGAAGCGCGACGCGTCGGTCGCGGACCAGCAGTCGGACAGCCTGCGCATCATGGAAGAAGACACGGCACGGACTTTCTGAGCCGTTGAAGGGACGACCCCGCGATGAACGTCAAACCGTTGTTCAAACTGATGGTCGAGAAGCGTGCTTCCGACCTCTTTTTCGCACCCTATGCACCGGCGAAGATCAAGATCGAAGGCAAGATAATGCCGGTCAACAAGCTCGAGATGACGCCCAAGATGGTGAAACAGGCGGCTTACGAGCTCATGAACGACGAGCAGCTCGACTACTTTCAGCGCGAGCTCGAGATCGATTTCGCCATCTCGGAGGCGGGCCTCGGCCGCTTCCGCGTAAACGTATTCCACCAGCGCGGCAATGTCGCAATGGTGCTGCGCTATATCACGAACGAGGTTCCGTCGCTCGACGACCTCGGCATGCCGGAGCAGCTGAAGGACCTCGTCATGCTGCGGCGCGGCCTCATCCTCATGGTCGGCGCCACCGGCGCCGGCAAGTCGACGACGCTCGCCGCGATGATCAACCATCGTAACGAGAAGACCTCGTCACACATCATCACCATTGAGGATCCGATCGAGTTCCTGCACCCGAACAAGCAGTCGATCGTGAACCAGCGCGAGGTGGGGCTTGACACCAAATCCTATGCCCGGGCTCTGAAGAGCGCCGTCCGCGCGGCGCCCGACGTGCTGCAGATCGGCGAGATTCGCGACCGTGAGGCCATGCAGTCGGCGCTGGACATGGCCGGCACCGGGCACCTGGTCCTGGCGACGCTGCACTCGAACAACGCGCCGGAGACGCTCGACCGCATCATCAACCTGTTCCCGCAGGACCAGCACTCGCAGGTGTTCATGGACCTCGCCCACTACCTGCGCGCGATACTGGCGCAGCGCCTGGTGCGGAGCCGCGCCGGCAAGCGCGTGGCGGCCGTGGAGCTCATGCTCAACACCCCGCACATCAAGGACCTGGTCCTGAAAGGCGACATCTCGGCCGTGAAGGAGGCGCACAAGGACTCCGGCGAGCAGGGCATGCAGAACTTCGACCAGGCGCTGCTCAACCTGTACAAGGCCGGCACGATCACGCTCGAGGAAGCGATGTCGCACGCCGACTCCCGCGCGAACCTCGAGGCGAAGATCAACTTCGGCGGCTGATCCGGCGGCGAGCGCCGTCGCAGAGCGCCCCTACCAGACCACGGCGCGCGCGTCGAACACGGGCCCGTCGACGCAGACCCTCTTCATGGCCTTGCCGGACGGCGTCATAACCGGTACGGCGCAACCGGCGCACCCGCCGACGGCGCAGGCCATGTATTCCTCCAGCGACACTTCGCAGGCGACGCCGAACGCCTCGGCGAGCGCGGCGACGGCGCGCAGCATGGGCATCGGTCCGCACGCGAAAATCTTCACCGCCGCGCGCTCCGCTGCCGGCAAGGCCTCGAGCCAGAGCCGCGCGAGATCTGTGACGAAACCGCGATGGCAGCCGTCGAACCCGGCGAGGCTCGTGAGCCTGGCCGGCACCCCCCAGCTCTCGAGCAGGGGCAGGGTGCTGTCGACGGCCGGCGGCACGCCGGCTACCGCGAGGCGCGAGCGCGCACGCTCGAACGGGAACGGCAGTTCGGAGCCTAAGATTGCAACGGGCCGGTACCGGGAGTCGTGCCGCAGGCGGTCGGCGAGGAAAACCATGGGCGGAATCCCCACGCCGCCGCCGACCAGCAGGCACAACGGGTGCCGGGGCTCGGGCCCGAAGGGAACGCCTATCGGCCCGAGGATGCTGACCATGTCGCCCGTCTGCTTGCGCGACAACGCCCGCATGCCGTTACCGACGTTCTTGAACAGGATCTCGATCCAGTCCTCGCCCGCACGCATTATCGACAGCGGCCGGCGCATCGGCAGTGCGTCGGCGCAGGTAACGTGGACGAACATGCCGGGTTCTGCGGTTGCGGCACATTTCGGCGCGCGGATGCGCTGGACGAACTGGTCGCCGGGAAATGCTTCGCTGGCTACGAGGATGCCGTCCTCGACGAAGATCGTGTTGCGGTTGCGCTGGGCGTGTGCCTTCGCGGCGGTCGGTGCGGCCATCAGGTCCTGCCCGTCGAGCGCGCGACGTGCGCCAGCACGGCCATACGCACGGCGACGCCATTGGTCACCTGCCGGGTGATGACCGAGCGTTTGCCGTCAGCGAGCGCACCGTCGATCTCGATGCCGCGATTCATCGGGCCCGGGTGCATGACGATCGCGTCCGGCTTGGCGACGCGCAGCCGATTCTCGTCGAGGCCGAATGCCGCACGGTACTCGTCGATGGAGGGCATGCCGGCCTCGTCCCGGATCCGCTCTTTCTGGATGCGCAGGGCCATGACGACGTCGGCGTCCGCCAGCCCCGTCTTCAGGTCGTGCACTATCCGGGCCGTACCGAACTCCCCGTCGTTGGCGGCCATCGCGGGCGGCGACACGAGCCTGAGCTCGCCGACGCCGAGGGTGTCGAGACCCTGCGCGGCCGAACGCGCGACCCGCGAATGCCGGACGTCGCCGACGATGGCGACGACGGTGTTCGCAAAATCGGGTTTGTGCTGGCGGATCGTGAGCAGGTCGAGCAGCCCCTGCGTGGGGTGGGAGACGTCGGCCTCGCCCGCGTTCAGCACGCTGACGAAGTCCTTGACGTGGCGTGCGATGTACGCCGGGATGCCGGCGCCTGCGTCGCGGATGACCATGACGTCGACGGCCATTGCTTCGAGCGTGTAGATCGTATCCAGGATGCTCTCGCCTTTCTTGCGCGACGAGGTGTTGACGTCGAGGTTCAGCACGTCGGCGCCGAGCCGCCGGCCGGCGAGGTCGAACGAAGCGCGCGTGCGCGTGCTGGGCTCGAAAAACAGGTTGCCGACCGTGCGCCCGGCGAGCAGCCTGCTGCGCACCGGTTGGGCGCCTGCGGGGGCCAGATAGGTTTCGGCCTCGTCGAGCAGCGAAACCAGGAGTTCGCGGTCGAGCCCCTGCAGCGTCAGCAGGTGCCGGAGCCTGCCGTCCGGGGTGAGCTGCAGGTCGGTGTCCGTCGCGGGAACAGGGCGGGCGTGGGCGATCATCGGGCGTGCATTGTACTGAAGAAAGCCGGCCCGCGGTCGGCCCGTTTCGGCAGCCCGGCCGCGCGCTGACGCGGCGCCGCAGCAACCGTATCACGCGCCGCGGAGGTATCGCTCGGCGATCAGGACGGCGGCGGCGGCGTCCACGTGCTCCTTGCGGACGCGGCGGCGGCTTCCGGCCTGGCGGGCTTCCTTGAGTGCCGCCTCCGCCTCGCGGGAGGTGTGGCGCTCGTCGACCTCGGCGACGGGCAGCCCGAAGCGCGACCCGAGCTCGGAAGCGAAGGCCAGGGCCGCGCGGCTCATGTCGCTCGCGCTGCCGTCGGCATTGAGCGGCAGGCCGACGACGAGTACCGCCGGCGCCCACTCGCGCACGAGTCCGGCGAGACGGCCGAAGTCCGGCCCGGCCGGACCGTTCGCGACCGTGCCGAGCGGGCTCGCCGAGCCCGTTACGGTCTGGCCGACCGCGATGCCGATACGCTTGAAGCCGTAATCGAAGGCAAGGATGACCGCCGCCGCTGCCGGCTCAGGCATGGCCGGCATCGCCGCTCATGCGGCTGATGTCGACGCCGAGCGTGCCGGCGGCGGCGGCCCAGCGCTGGTCGAAGGGCAGGTCGAACACGAGCCGCGGCGTCGCCTCGACCGTGAGCCAGGAGTTCGCGAGCATTTCCCGGTCGAGCTGCCCGGCTTCCCAGCCCGCGTAGCCGAGAGCCACGAGCGATCTGCCCGGTCCGCGGCCCGTCGCCATGGCGTCCAGGACGTCTCGGCTCAGCGTGAGCCGGATGTCACCGGAAACCGACAGCGAATGTTCGTAGCTGTACGCGGCCTCGTGCAGCACGAACCCGCGCTCCGGCCCTACCGGGCCGCCGACCAGGACCGGTCGGCGGGCGGCGGCCGGGTCTGCGTCCTCGAGGTCGAGCTGCTCGAACAGTCCGCCGAGCGTCATGCCGGAGGGGCGGTTGATGACGATGCCGAGCGCGCCCGCGTCGCTGTGCTCGCAGATCAGCGTCACGGTGGTACTGAAGTTCGGGTCCTGCATGCCCGGCATCGCGATCAGCAGGTGATTGGCAAGCGAGATGGTCGCGGTCATGCCGACAGTATCGGCGCACACGTCCGCGGGTACAACCGCCCGGCGCCGCTGCGGGCGAGGACGCCCGGGAGATGCCGCGGACGTCTCCCCGCATGCGCGGGTCGGGGTCGTGCAGAGCCTTCCTAGTTGTCGCCGAGACTCGCTGCGCGCGTCACCAACTCGTCCGCAAACAGCCACTTGTAGGCGAAGCGCAGCGAGTCGTACTCGGACTGTATCTCCGCCGGGAAGGGTTCGAACGGCGAGGCGCGGCGCAGGATGTCGAGTGCCGCCTGGTCGAGAACGGCGGAGCCCGATGACTTGCGGATGATCACGTCCGCCAGTTCACCGGTTGCGCTGATGCTGACTTCGAGCGTCGGGCTGCCGGTCAGGCCGTCGAGTTCGCCGAGTTCCGGGAAATAGTCGGCGCCGACAGCTTCGATGCGCCGCTTCCAGTTGTCGAGGTAGACGGCGATGTTCGATTCCCGCGTATCGGCGGCGATGACGAGCTGGCGCGGGTCCTCGTCGCGTATCAGGAGCGTCGCCCGGTCTTCCTGCGGCAGCGGCAATGTCGCGTCGCTGCCTCGTTCGAGTGCGCGGGCGGTGCTCGCTTCCGGCGCCGGGTCGCGACGCGGATCCTGCCGCACGTCCACGTCCCGTTCCCGGGTCGTCGCCAGGAGCTCGTCGGCCGGCCGCTCGTGCAGGGTTTCGTCGACGAACGCCAGGCCCTCTTCCGTGCCGGGATTGTCGAAGGGCGACAGGCTTGCCGGGGTCGCGGCGGGACGCACCTGCTCGGTCGTATTGCCGCCACCCGCCTGGCTTGCCTGGGCCAGGTAGGCCGCATCGTCGGGCCGGTCGATGTCCTGGTCCGGGTCGGCGACGATCGTCACCTCGAGCGAGATCGCCTCGCCGAAGGTGTCGGACAGCGCCGGATTGAAAGCGATACCCATGATGAGCACGCCGTGGACCAGCGCCGCGAGGAACAGCATCGCCGGCAGGCGATCGGCGGCGGGCCGCGCGACGAGCCGCAGTTCTTCGAGCGGATCGAGTTGTATCGCGTGTTGTATCGCGTGTTGTGTCGCGTCGTCAGCCATCGGGTAGAGAACGGCGTAGTGGCAGAGGAATGGCCCGCGGATGATGTTGCATCTCCGGCTCGCGAACAAGCTCGCCGCGCCGGCCGGCATCAGTCGTTCTGCGACCAGTGTAACCGCTCGGCCATGCCGGAAGTGAGACGTGTGTCACCGTTGACCGCCACGAGGAGTGCGTACTCGAGGCCTAGCGCGGCCACGAGTTCGTCGAAGGCGTCCGGCCCGCCCACCAGGAGTGCGGTGGCCGCCGCGTCGGCGAGCACGGGATCGCCGTGCACCACCGTGACGGAAGCCGTGTGCGCGACCGGGCGGCCGGTGACGGGGTCGAGAACGTGCGCATAGCGCTCGCCGTCGATGGTCACGTAGCGCTCGTAATTACCCGACGTCATGACGGCCTCGCCGGGTTGCGCCTCGAGGCCCGCGAGCGGCGCGCCGCCGCCCGGCGCCCGGATCCCGATCCGCGCCGCACGGCCGGCGACACGCCCGAGCACGATGAGGTCGCCGCCGAGGTCGACGATGGCGTTTTCGATCCCGTGGTCACGGAGTATTTCCGCGGCGTCCGCGAGGAGCGCGCCTTTCGCGATGCCGCCGACGTCCACGGCGACGAGACGGTTCGGGCTAGACACGACGCCGGAGCCAGCGTCGAACGCGAGGTCGCCGCAGGACGGCCGCGCCGCAAGGATCGCGGCGATTTGCGCCGCGGGCGGCAGCGTGGCCGGCGACGCGGGCAGGTCATAGAAGCCCCAGGTCTCCGACAGGCGGCCGAGGCAGGCGTTGAAGCGGCCGCGGGAGCGCTGTTCTAGTTCGGCCGCGCGAGAGAGCAGGTCGCGCAGCGCGGGCGTGACCATGGCGCCGCGGCCCGCGGCCAGCGCGGAATTCAGCTGCTTAAGTTCTCCCGGCGCGCGCGCATACCATGCGCGGCCGGCGGCGTTCAGGTGGCGCTCGAGGGCCGTGGCGGCGGCCGCGAAGCGCTCGTCCGGCACGCCCCACGCCGAGACGGTAACGACCGTACCGAGCGCCACGAACTCGCGTTCGCCGGCATCATGCCCGTCGCAGGCGGCGAGCGCCGCGACCAGCACGAGGAGCGTGCCCGCGGCAAGACGGCCCGGCATCGCCGGCTTCGGCATCGCCGGTCAGCCGCGGTCGAGCCGGCGCTCGATGGCGTCGAAAAGCTGTCCGGCGATGTTGATGCCGAAGGCACGATCGAGTTCGCGGATGCCCGTCGGGCTCGTCACGTTCACTTCCGTCAGGTAATCGCCAATCACGTCGAGGCCGGCGAACACGACGCCCTTGTCGCGCAGCACCGCGCCCACCGCCGTCGCGATCTCGCGGTCGCGCGCCGACAGGGGCTGGCCGCGGCCGGTGGCGCCCATGACGAGGTTGCCGCGGTTGTCGTCCGCCGGCGGTATGCGCGCGAGGGCATAGGGCACGGGCTCGCCGTCGACGAGGAGGATGCGCTTGTCGCCCTCACGAATCTCCGGGAGGTAGACCTGGGCCACCGCGAAACGCCGGCCGTTGTCCGTCAGGGTCTCGAAGATGACGTTCGCATTGTTGTCGCCCGCGCGCACGACGAACACCGAGCGCCCACCCATCCCGTCGAGCGGTTTGACGACGATGTGGCCGTGTTCCCCGAGGAAGGCGCGCAAATCGTCCATCGCCCGCGTCATGAGCGTTCGCGGCGTGAGTTCAGGGAACCAGGCGGTATAGGCCTTTTCGTTGATGTCCCGGAGCGCCTGCGGCGCATTCACGACGAGTGCCCCGGCCAGTGCCGCGCGCTCGAGGATGTACGTCGTGTAGACGTACTCCATGTCGAACGGCGGGTCCTTGCGCATGAGAATGACGTCGAGTTCGCCAAGTGTGACCTCTTCCTCAGTACCGAACTCGAACCAGGCGTCATTATTGTCGACGACGGTCAGGCGCCGGGCACGTCCGAGCGCCTGGCCGCGCATGAGGCGGATGTCGCGCTGCTCGAAGTAGTGGAGGCGAGCGCCCCGGTGCCCGGCCTCGAGCAGCATGGCGAGCGAGCTGTCTTTTTTCGGCGTGATCGACCCGATAGGGTCCATCACGATGCCGAGACGTAGCGGGTTTCGGCCCATGTTCCTCGCGTCCGCGACTCGATGAGCCGTCCACTATACCGGGCCGGTTTTGCACGGCAAGCTCCGGTTTTGCGGGCAGATTCAGACTCGGCCAGCCGGGTCGTGGCGGGACTTATGTCAATATGGTACAAGTCGTTTTCCCATCTGTGCCGCCGTTTTTTTCGGGCGCCGGCGAGCCGCGGACGGGATAGGGAGGGTATCCGGTGGCCAGCAACGCACCCCGCAGTCTGAACGGGCTCAAGATTCTCGTCATCGACGACAGCAAGACCATCCGCCGGACGGCCGAGACCCTGCTGACGAAAGAGGGCTGCCAGGTCTTCACCGCCATCGACGGTTTCGACGCACTGTCGAAGATTGCCGACCACCAGCCGGACCTCATTTTCGTGGACATCATGATGCCGCGGCTGGACGGCTACGAAACCTGTTCGCTCATCAAGCACAACAAGATGTTCCGCGAGACGCCCGTCATCATGCTGTCGAGCAAGGATGGCCTGTTCGATCGCGCTCGCGGCCGGATCGTCGGCTCGGAACAATATCTGACCAAGCCGTTCACCAAGGACGAGCTCCTGGGTGCCATTTCGAATCAACTCAACTGACGCGGATGCCGCCCCTCGATCGAATTACTGGTGCGACCGACTGACGTGACTTACCCGACATCAACTGAACGGATTCAGCGGCCATGACGACGGTACTGATCATCGACGATTCTCCGACCGAGTTGCACCTGTTCCGGGGCATGCTCGAAAAGAACGGGTTCGACACCCTGCTCGCGGATAGCGGCGAGGAAGGCCTGAAGCAGGCGAAACTCGCAAGGCCGCATTGCATCCTCATGGACGTGGTCATGCCGGGGATGAACGGCTTCCAGGCGACCCGAAAACTCAGCAAGGACCCGGAGACGTCGGGGATCCCGGTCATCATCATCACCTCCAAGGACCAGGAGACCGACAAGATCTGGGGAATGCGGCAGGGCGCGGTCGAGTACCTCGTCAAGCCGGTGGGAGAGCAGCAGCTCGTGGACATGATCAACTCCGTCATGGCGGCCTGATGTCTCGGGGGCTGCTGCATGAATGAAGCGGTCGAACTGGCGTCGCTGGTCAGGCAACCGTTCGAACTGCTCCGTGAAATCGAGCGCCGCAGCGCGAGCGCGCAGTCCGGCGTCATCGGATCGGCCGGGGCCGGCGAGTGGGTCGGTGTCGGCTTTCGCATCGGCGAGGAGCGCTTTCTCGCCGCCAGGGACCAGGTCCGCGAGGTGTTGATGCTGCCGGACGCGATGACGCGTGTGCCGGGGGCGAAACGCTGGCTGCTCGGCATCGCCAATCTCCGCGGGCACCTGCTGCCGCTCGTCGACCTGAAGCTCTTGCTCGGCAGCGGCCGTACGTCGCTGCGGCGAACGACGCGCGTCATCTCCGTCAATCATCGCGAAATACCGGCCGGCTTCGTCGTCGACGAGGTCGTCGGCTTCCGGCGCTTCCGCGCCGATGAACACAATGCGCGCGAACCGCAGACCGTCGTGCGGTGCGAGCGATTTCTCGCGGGCTCCTATGACCGCGGCGAGGAGACCTGGCCCGTGCTGAATCTCTTCGATCTGATCGAAAGCAACCTGTTCCTGCAGGCGGCGGCGGAATGAACGCACACTATCGAGTCGCATCGCATGGATAAAGCAACGGACACGTCGTCCATTTTCCGGATACTGACGATCATCATCGTCTTCGCGCTGCTCGTCACCGCGGCGCTCGTTTTCTTCGCGCCGGCTCGCGAAGACTCCGGCGCTGCCGAGCTCGCGGCGCTGTCCCAGGCCATCCCGACCCGGGCGGAGCAGGCCATCGGCGGGACGCGCTCTTTCGACGCCCTGGCCGCGAGCCTGGAACGCGCCGCCCTGCTCAGGCGTAACGCGGGCAGCGTGCCGGGCAGCAACGAAGACTGGACGCGGCTCGAAGCCGACGCCGCGGCGGTGCTCGCGGCGCGACAACCGGTCGAAGCGCTGCATGCCGCGGGTACCGCCGCCATTGCCGCCGCGGACACCCTGCTCGGCCTCTCGGATGCATTGCTCAGCCGCACGTCGGCGACGGCGATAGTCCAGGAACTCCAGCAACGTGCGGCGCGCATCGCGACCAGCGCGCGCGGGCTCGCCGCCAGCCGCAACCCCGTGCAGAGGGCAGAGGGCATCAGCGAGGACGCCGCGTTCCTCCGCAACGTGGCGAACGCGCTGGCCGGGGAAGCCTCGACGCTCGACATGCGCCCGCTCAACGAGGAGGGGCGGGACACCGTGCTGGCGCCGCTCGTCGAAGCCCTGACTGTCCTCGAGACCCAGGCGGAGGTCCTGCAGGGCGCCGCCGGGCAGGCCGCGGATCTCGCGCCGGTCATCACGTCCCTCCGCGCGACCGCCGCACGCCTGTTGGATGACGGGTTCGCCAGCCCCGCGGCGGACAGCCCGCTGCCCGGCTTCCTCGCCGGTCCCTGGCTGCCACTGCTCCTCATCGCACTCGCACTCGCGCTCGTGCTCGCGATGCTGGCGCTGCACACCAAGTCAGCCGTGTTCGAACGCCAGGCCCAGGTGCAGGCGGAGCAGAACGACCGCAATCAGCAGGCTATCCTGCGCCTGCTGGACGAGATGGGGTCGCTGGCCGACGGCGACCTGACCGTCGAGGCCACCGTGACCGAGGACATCACCGGTACGATCGCCGACTCCTTCAATTACGCCATCGAGGAACTTCGCAAACTGGTCGCCACGGTCAACGAGACGGCGATCATGGTCGACTCCGCGGCGAAGCAGACGGAAAGCACCGCGGCGCACATGGCCCGCGCGGCCGAGAACCAGACGCGCGAGATCAATGCCGCGACGGAATCGATCGTGTCGATGGCGGCGTCGATCGAGGAAGTGTCCGGCAACGCCGAGCGGTCTTCCGACGTCGCGCGGCACTCCGTCGACGTCGCCCACAAGGGCGGCGAGGCCGTACGGCGCACGATCGACGGCATGAACGCGATTCGCGAGACCATCCAGGAGACGTCGAAGCGCATCAAGCGCCTGGGCGAGAGTTCGCAGGAAATCGGCAATATCGTGGAACTCATCAACGACATCGCCGAGCAGACGAATATCCTTGCGCTCAACGCGTCGATCCAGGCGTCGATGGCCGGCGAGGCCGGGCGCGGCTTTGCAGTCGTTGCGGATGAAGTACAACGGCTCGCGGAGCGTTCCACGAACGCCACGCGCCAGATCGAGGTGCTCGTGCGGACAATTCAGGCGGATACGAAGGAGGCGGTCGTCTCCATGGAGCGCAGCACCACGGACGTGGTGGGCGGGGCGTTGCTCGCCGAAAACGCCGGCGCGGCGCTCGACGAGATCGAGCAGGTGTCGAACCAGATCGCGAGCCTCGTGCAGAACATTTCGAGTTCGGCACGGCAACAGGCGGGGGCGGCCGCGGACGTGACCCGCCGTACGAAACGGCTGGGCGAGATCAGCCAGCAGACCGGCAAGGCGACCACGGCCACGGCCGCGGCCATATCGAAACTTTCGGAGTTCGCATCTCAGCTCAGGAAGAGCGTCGCGGGCTTCACGCTGCCGACGGACGCGATGCCGGCACAGACGCTCAGGGCGACACCGGCAGGCGCGCCTCCGGGCAACCCGGCGCCGAAGAAGGCAAGCGCCGGCTGACCGCGGCCCGGCACAGAGGGATCGGACGAACTCGCAGATGACGGGCGACACCGGCATACAGGCAGCGCGCAGGGAAATCGTCGAGAGCCCGGCGCGCGCGCTCGCGATCATCGCCAACGAGCTCGGCGAGACGATGCAGAGCGCCCACCGCGCGCTCGAGGACTGCGTCGACGGGCGCGGCGGCTCGGCCGCCCTGCTGCGGGCCGGCGAGCTGCTGCACCAGGTGCGCGGCGCGCTCCAGATCGCCGAAACCTACGGCGCGGCCCTGCTCGCCGAAGAGATGGAACTCGCGTGCAAGTACCTGGCCGCACTGCGCGCCGGGAAGGGCCGGGAGGACGGTCTCGACGCCCTCACGCGCGCCATGGTGCAACTGCCCATCTATATCGAGCGCCTGCTCGGCGGCGGCCGGGACATCGCGCTCGTCCTGTTGCCGATGCTGAACGACTTGAGGGCCGCGCGCGGAGAGCCGCTGCTCTCGGAAGGCACGCTCCTCCTGCTGAACCTGTCTCCGCAGCGGAGCAAGCCCACCGCGCCCGAGCGCGCCGTCGGCAGCGACGAACCGGTGCGAGTCGCGGCACGGCTCAGGCCGAAGTACCAGCTCGCGCTGCTCGGCTGGATCAAGGGCGGAAATTCGCGGAACCACCTGGAAGCGCTCTCGCGCGTCGCGGCCGCGCTCGAAAACGCGGCCACACGCGACGACATGTACCAGCTCTGGTGGGTCGTCGGCGGCGTACTCGAGGCTCTTCGCGACGGCGGCCTCGACCAGTCGGTGGCGCTCAAGCGCCTGCTGGGCCAGACGGACCGCCAGATCAAGTACGTCATCGACGAGGGCCCCGGTGCGTTCGATAAGCACCCGATCGAAGACCTGTTGAACAACCTCCTGTTCTACGTGGCGCGTTCGTCCACGGCAGGCCAGCGCATAAGCGAGATCCGCGCCGCCTTCAACCTCTCCGAACTGCTTCCGGGCGACGAGCAGGTCGAGAAGGCGCGCGACGCCCTGTCGGCGCCGAGCGTGAAGCTCATGAAGACGGTCGCCGCGGCCATCAAGGAGGACCTTGGCCGGGTGAAGGACGTGCTGGACATCTTCGTGCGCACGGGCATGAACAAGCCGGCCGATCTCGTCCCGCAGCTCGAACTCCTGAAGAAAATTTCGGACACGCTCGGTGTGCTCGGGCTCGGCGAGTTGCGCAGCGACATCGACGGCGAGATCGACCGGCTGAAGTCAGTCGTCGGGCGCGGCGGCGTGGCGAACGACCAGGTGATTCTGGACATCGCCTCGACGCTGCTGCGCGTCGAGGACCGCCTCGATCTGCAGCTGCTCCGCCTCACCGCGCCGCAGGAACAGGCGCCGGCGGACGTTTCGGCGGGACTCGCGCCGGCCGAGGCTGCCGACTACCGGCAAGTCGCCGAATCGGTGATGCGCGAGTGCATCATCAACCTCGCCCGCATCAAGGAGACCGTCAGCCAGAGCATGGCCGACGAAGCCTCGTCCCACGGCCTGGACAGCATTCCCTCGCTCGTGCGCGGCATCAAGGCCGGCTTGCTGATGCTCAACAAGACCCGCGCGATGGACGTCGTAGACCGTATCGGCAAGATCATCATGCTGATGCTCAGGAACGGGGGGCCGAAGCAGCTTTCGCAGAAGGAAACCGACCGGCTCGCGGATGCGATCGTCAGCATCGAGTACTACATGGAGACCGTGAAGGCGGGCCGTGCCGAGCCGTGGTACATGCTCGACAACGCGGAGGCCTGTCTCGCCGTGCTGCGCGATGTGCAGGCACGGCTCGAGAAAGCGCCAGAGGAAACGCCGTCGCCGACGATGAAAATCCTGCGCGCGGACATCGAGGCGGCCGCCGCGGAGCCCGCAGTTCCCGCGCCGACGGTCGCGGTCAAGTCGCTCAAGGTCGTCGCTCCGGATGCCGAGCACCTGGACCCCGAACTCCTGGAACTCTTCATCGAGGAGGCGCGCGAGGAGATCGCCACGATTGGGCGGAAGCTGCCGGCATGGGCGGATACGCCCGACGACATGGAGACGCTGATCGTCGTGCGACGATCCTTCCACACGCTGAAGGGCAGCGGGCGCATGGTCGGCGCCGAGCGTATCGGCGAGTTCTGCTGGAGCATCGAAAACCTGCTGAACCGGTTGATCAATCGGACGCTCGCGCGCACGCCGCCGATGGTGGCATTCATCCTGGAAGCAGCCGGGGCGGTGCCGGAGCTCGTCGAGCAACTGGAAGTCGGAACGCCGCCGAAAGCGAACATCGACCTCATGATCATCCGCGCGAACGCGTTCGCGGAAGGCGACCCGAACGCCGCCGCTCTCTCCGCGCGCCCGCCCGCCGCGCCGGTCGCGGAGGAGCCGGCGCTGGAGATGGACCCGGTACTCCTCGATATCTTCGCGAAGGAGACCGCCGGGCACGTCCAGGTGATCAACGACTATCTTGCCGCCTGCGAAGGCCATTCGCCGCCGTTCGACGTGACAGACAAGCTGCACCGTGCCTGCCACACGCTGCACGGCAGCGCGAACATGGCAAACGTCGAGCGCGGCGTCGCCGTGGCGGGAGCGCTCAACCGCTTCGTGCGCTGCGTCTATGACCAGAAGCTCGGCTTCGAGAAATCGGGGCTCGACGCGTTGCGCGCAGCCGCCCGCGCCATCGCCGCGATCGTCGCCGACATCAACAAGCCCGACCGGAAGCGCGCGGACTATACCGCGCTGATCGAGCACCTCGCGCGCCTGACGAACGCGGTGCACGCGCGCGCCGCGGCCCCCGCCGAGCCGAAGCGGCGCGCCGCCGCCCCCGCTGCCACCAGCGCCCCGGTGGCCGCGCCCGCGGCGGCCGCACCCCCCTCCGCCGCGCCGCGGGCTGCCCCCGGGCCAGCCGAACCGGCCGAGACCGAGGAAGCGGACTACGATGCCGAGATCGCCGCAATATTCACCGAGGAATCCGCCGAGCTGCTGGAGGCGGCGGATGCGGCGTTCGGCGGCTGGCGGCAGAACCACGCCGACCGGGCTGCCATGGAGGAGCTCAAGCGGCACCTGCACACGTTGAAAGGCGGCGCCCGCATGGCGGGCATCACCCCGATGGGCAACCTCAGCCACGAGATCGAAACCCTGCTGATCGCCGTCGACGACGGCCGCGTCGAGCCGACCGGGTCGGTTGCCGAACTCCTGCAGCGCAGCATCGACGAGCTGCACCGGATGCGCGACACCGTCATGGCCGGTAAGCCGGTACGCACCGCCTCGGCACTCGAGCAGCGTATCCAGCAGGCGAATGCCGGGATCGCGGTTGCCGAGGACATCGTGCTGGAGCCCGGGACGCCCGCTGCCGAAGCCGCCGGTACTGCCGCGGATGAAGCGGCGCCGACGAGCGAATTCACGATCGAACCCGAAGAGACCGTGAGCATGGTCATCGTCGACTCGCCGCTCGACGAGAAGCCGGGGCGCAGGAAGGGGCCGGTGCCGCTACAGCCCGTGGAACGCGGGCCGGAGACGCCGGCCCCGGCAACGCCGGCGGTCAGCGCGCCGGCGCCGGAACCGCCGACCCCCGGCGAAGCGCCGCGCGAGCCCGCGCCGGCGAAACGGGCGGCGGCGGAACTGCGCGCGGTCCGCGGCGGCGAACGCCAGGAATTCGCACGCATCGACGCGGACCTGCTCGAGGACCTGCTGAACGCCGCCGGCGAGATCAGCATCTACCACTCGCGGCTGTCGCAGCAGGTGAGCTCCTTCGAATTCCACGTCGAGGAACTCGCGCAAACGGTGGCGCGCCTGCGCGAACAACTGCGCAAGCTCGAGATCGAAACCGAGCGGCAGATCATGCACGGCCACCAGGACACGCTCGTCGCGCGCGACTTCGACCCGCTCGAGCTCGACCGGTACTCGACCATCCAGCAGCTTTCCCGCGCGCTCGCCGAATCGACGAACGACCTGTCGAGCCTGAAGGACCTGCTCGCGAATCTCACGACGGAGGCGGAAGGGCTGCTCGTCCAGCAGTCGCGCGTGACCGCCGAACTGCAGGACGGCCTCATGCGTACGCGCATGGTGCCGTTCGAACGCCACGTGGGCCGGCTGACGCGGCTCGTCCGCCAGGCCGCGACGGAGGCCGGCAAGCGGGCCGAACTCGCCGTGGAAGGTGCCTCCGGAGAACTGGACCGGCAGGTGCTCGACAAGATGCTGCCGCCGCTGGAACACATGCTGCGCAACGCCGTCGTGCACGGGATCGAGGACCCGGACGCCCGGCAGAAGCACGGCAAGCCCGCCGTAGGACGGATCACGATCCGCCTGCACCGCGAAGGATCCGAGATGGTGATCGACATCGCGGACGACGGCCGCGGCCTCGACGTCGACGCGATTCGTCGCAAGGCCTACGAGCGCGGCCTCCTCGCGCCGGACAGCAAGTCGAGCGATGAGGAAATAATGGCGCTGATCCTGACGCCCGGCTTCTCGACCGCCGCGGCGGTGACGCAATCGGCCGGCCGCGGCGTCGGCATGGATGTCGTCGCCAACGAGGTGAAGAAGCTCGGCGGTTCGCTGCGCATCTCCTCGGTCACCGGGCAGGGCACGAACTTTACCGTCCGGCTGCCGTTCACGCTCGCGATCACCCAGGCGCTGATCGTCCGTACCGGCGAGGAGGTCTACGCGTTGCCGTTGCCGTCGGTGGAAGGCGTCGCCCGCATTCCACGCGCCGAGCTCGAAACGCTCATGAGCCACCCGGAACCGAGCTTCCAGTACGGCGAACAGTCCTACAAGTTCCGCCATCTCGGGATGTACCTGGGCGGTCAGGCGGCGCAATTGCCGCCGGACGAGGCGTACGTGCCGGTGATCCTCGTCCGGGCCGGCGACTATTCAGCGGCGCTGCTAACCGACGAGATGCTCGCCAGCCGCGAGATCGTCGTGAAGGCCGTGGGGCCCCAGCTCGCCGGCATTCGCGGCATATCCGGCGCCACGATCCTGGGCGACGGCCGTATCGTGCTCATCCTGGACATCAATGCCCTCGTCCGCACCGGCGCCCCGGTCGTCGAGATCAGGCGGGCGGCGCCGGCACCGGGCGACCAGCGCCCCGTCGCGCTCGTCGTCGACGACTCCATCACCGTGCGCCGTGTGACCGAGCGTTTCCTGCAGCGCAACGGGTTGCGCGTCCTGACCGCAAAGGATGGCCTCGACGCGATCAGCGTGATGCAGGACGAGATCCCGGACATCATCCTGCTCGACATCGAGATGCCACGCATGGACGGCTACGAGTTCGCCTCGCACGTGCGCAACGACGACCGCGTCGCGGAGGTGCCCATCATCATGATCACGTCGCGCGTGGGGGACAAGCACAGGGCCCGGGCTATCGAGCTCGGCGTCAACGATTACCTCGGTAAACCCTACCAGGACGCGCAGCTCCTCGAAGCCATCCGCCGGCAGCTCGAGGAACGCGGTATCCAGCTCGCATGAACGCCGTCGTCGACGAAATCTACAGCCTGCTCGTCCCGTTGAGCGGCGACCGACTCATCGTGCCGCGCGCCTGCGTGGCCGAAGTCGTCCGCTTTGCGGGCCCGAAGCGGGCGGAAGGCGCCCCCGAATGGCTGCTGGGATCGGTGAACTGGAACGGCCGTGACCTCCCGGTCGTTTCCTTCGAAGGCGCGCTCGGCAAGGACGTGCCCGCCAGCACCGGCCGCACGCGCATCGTCGTGTTCGTGGCCAGTACCGGCCACCTCAAGACCGGCTACTTCGGCATTACGACCCAGGGTTTCCCGCAGCTCGTGCGCGTCAACCGGGACGTCCTGAAACTCGAAGCCACCGACGGCTGGCCGCAGGATGCGCCGGTGCTCTGTCGAGTCAGGATGATCAACGAGTTCCCGCTGGTTCCGGACCTCGAAAAACTGGAACACCTGCTCGCGCGCGAATCCATCCGCGCCTGATCGCGTGGGTCCAGTAGCGACTCTCGTCCTGTCCGTCCTGCCCGTGCTGCTGCACGGCCGGGCGGGGATCGACCTGGTTCCTTACCTCGAAGAGCACGGGCGGGAGCCTGCGGACTATATAGCCGAAAAGTTCGGTACGTACGATGTCGTCCTGCTCGGCGAAGATCACGCCGTCAGGCAGACGCTGGTTTTCGTCCAGGACCTGATTCCCGTGCTATACAGCCACGGGGTCACCAACCTCGGGATGGAGTTCGGCGCGAGCGAGGACCAGGGGCTGCTCGACGAGCTGACTACGTCCCGAAGCTACGACGACGAGTTGGCCCGCCGGATCATGTTCAATTACAACACGGTCTGGAGCTGGCGCGAATATCGCGACATTTATAGAAAGGTCCAGGCGTTCAACCGGACTTTGCCCGCCGGCGCCGAAAGGTTCCGCGTCCTGAACCTGAGCTATCGCTACGACTGGCGCGGCTTCGAGGGGCAGAGGACGCCGGCGAACATGGCTCGCGTATTTCACAAGGGCACCGCCGACAAGTACCGCTCGGAACTGATCGAACGGGAGGTCCTCGGGAAAGGCGAAAAGATACTTGCGCTCGTCGGCACGCCGCACGCCTTCACGCGGTACGAGTCGCCCGTCTATTCGTACAACGCCGACGATTTCTGCGCGTTCGACGCCAACTGGCTCGGCAACCGCCTGCTCCGCCGACATCCCGGGAAGGTTTTCAGCGTCATCGTGCACCAGCCATTCTACAATCACGCCAATCAATCTCCCCTGCTGCTATCGCCGGCCGGCGGCACCATCGAGAAACTTCTGCGCGAACTGGGGAACCGGCCGCTTGCTTTCGACCTCGGCACGACGCCTGCCGGCAGATTGCCTGAAGCAAGCGCTTTCAGCATGTGCTACCCGGATTTCACGCTGGGCCAGTTGTTCGACGGCTACGTCTTTCTCGTGCCATTCAGCGACGTCGAACCGGCGACGATCGACGAGGATTTCGTTACCGAAGACAACGCCGCCGCTGCGATCGCACAGTTCCCCGACCCGGACTGGCATGGCCGCCCCGCATCGCTCGACGATCTGCGCCGGCGGATCAGGGCGATGGCCCGGGAGATCGAGAAGAAATACGCGGCCGTCGAATGACGAGCGGCGTGCGGGCCCGAGAGGCCGGGTTGCCTAGCCGGCGCCCGGGTCCGCGGCGGCGGCCAGCGCAAGGCCCTCACGGATCCGGCGTGCCTCGGAGTAACGGATAACGAGTTCGCCGATTGCGAAGGTCACGGCCACGCCGATCGTCACGGGCCAGTCGATACCGCTCCCTGGTGCGTACATCAGCAGGAATGCCGCGGCCGCGACGACGAAGGCGCAGTAGCCAGCAATGACGCGCGCGACGCCGTCGGACACCGGCACGCGATAGGGCCGTTCGCGGTCCGGGTCGATGCGCCGCATGTGCGCGAACGCCAGCAGCATGCCGACGTAGGGCAGCAGGAATATCACCGCGCTGCAGGCAAACAGGGACCAGAACAGGTCTTCATTGGTCCGTGCCAGCGCACCGTACAGGACGATGACGAGTGAACTCACGATGCCCATCGCAATCGCGGCGCCGACCGGCGTGCCGAAGCGTCGATGCTCGATCCCGAGGGGCGCCGGCAGCTCACCGCCCGCCGCGGCTTCCTGGGCGGCGCGATTGCTGCCGATGCACCACGTGACCACGTTCGAAAATACCGTGTAGAGCACCGCGATGCCGAGCGCGAAGGCGAACGCCCGCCCCGCCGCACTGCCACCGAAGAACAGGTACAGCGTGTCGATGAGGCCTTCGACCAGGTTGATGTCATCCAGCGGCACGGCGACCAGGATGGCGAAGGTGCCGAACGCATAGAACAGGATGATGAGGACGCCCGACGCCAGCACCGCGCGCGGGATGTCGCGCGACGGGTTCCGGATTTCGTCGGCATTCGCGCACATCAGCTCGAATCCCAGCATGCCGTAAATTACCGTCGGCAGGTACTTCAGGCTGTCGTTCAGTGACGGCTTGAGTGTCGCCCAACTGATCTCGTTGGCGACGCCGTGGCTGGAGGCGTGCAGGAGGGCGCCGGCGATCAATGCGACGAACACGACGATCTTCAACGCAGCGCCGGCGTTCGGCACCCACTTCGCGACACTCAATGTCACTATGCTGACGAGTACGGCCAGCCATGTAAGCGCGACTCCCAGCGCGATCTGCGTGCCGAGGCCGAGTTCCAGCCCGAACAGCTGGTTCACTATGCTCGCGAAAAATATAAACAGCGACGGCGTCCACAAAAGCGTATTGACCCAGTAGCACCAGGTGACGCGCGAAGCCCAGCGGCGCCCGTAGGCATTGCGCACCCAGGCGTAGATGCCACCCTGCTGCGGGTAGGTCGTGCCCATTTCCGCGTTCATGAGCCCGTAGGGCAGGAAAAAGCTCAGGCCGAGGAAAACCCACCAGAACAGGCTGGAAATGCCGATGGCCGCGGTCGACGACAGGGTTTCCAGCAGCAGGATCGCGGAGACCGTGATGAGAGTAAGGTCCCGAAGCTGCATGGTTTTTGCTGTCGTCATCGGCGGTACCGGGGGTGCGGTGGCCGCCAGTGTCTGCCAGCCCGGGTCCGGGCGCAATGGCGCCGCGAAGCGCCGCCGCGTCCGCCATGGCGGAGGAACGGCTGGCGCCAGCAAACCCCACGCCCGGCTATCCGGCAATTCGGCATCGATGCTATGCTGCGCGCAAACTTCGTGGCCGCAGCACTTCCCGGTTTCACGAACTGCGGCACGGGCAA
>DASUOE010000254.1:0-16556 GCA_036276805.1 Woeseiaceae bacterium
CCGCTGGTCGACGACGAGCAGCGTCGTGCGCTCGCGCTCCTCCGTGAACACGCGGCTGTGGGTCTTGCGCGTGCGCGCCGTCACGTTCCAGTCGATGAGGCGGATGTCGTCGCCGGCCTGGTAGCGGCGGATCTCCTCGAAGTTGAGCCCGCGGCCGCGCAGTCGCGAGGCGTGGCGGCCGGCCAGCAGGGAGTGCACGGGCTGGCGCGGGAGGAAGCTGAAGCCGCGGGCGCTGTGGCGCAGGGCGACCAGGTCGGCGAGGCTCGTGTAGACGCCGGGCGCGGGCGGGTCGCTGCCTTTTGCAACGCGATTACTGGTGATCTCCTGCACTGTCGCTTTCATCCCGCTGCGGGTGCCACATTTCCTTGCGGCCGGCGCGTATCGCATTCGCGGCCTTACGGCCGCTCCTACGGCAGCGTCATGCTACCGCGACCTGTTTCAGCATTTCGTCCAGCACCTTGTCTTTCGTGATGCCCTCGGCTTCGGCTTCGTAGCTCAGGATGAGCCGGTGGCGCAGGCAGGCATGGGCGACGGCCTGGATGTCCTCCGGCGTGACGGCATCGCGGCCGGCCAGCCACGCATGCGCGCGCCCGGCGCGGTCGAGCGCCAGCGTGCCGCGCGGGCTCGCGCCGACGGTGATCCATTGCGCGAGCGGCGATGAGTCGTAGTCGCCCGGCCGCCGGCTCGCGGCGACGAGCGCCACCATGTAGCGTTCGACCGCCTCCGAGACCGTCACCGCGAGCACTTCGCGTCGCGCGTCGAGCACCGTTCGTTCCGGGATTTTTTCACCCGGCTTCGGCGCGGTGCCCGCGTCCTCGCCGCGCACGAGTTTCAGGATTGCCCGCTCGTCGTCGTCACTCGAGTAGTCGACGTACACGTGCAGGAGGAAGCGGTCCATCTGCGCTTCGGGGAGCGGGTATGTGCCCTCCTGCTCGATCGGGTTCTGGGTCGCGAGCACCAGGAACAATTCCGGCAGCGGGTGCGTCGTCCCCGCGACGGTCACCTGTCGCTCCTCCATCGCTTCCAGCAGCGCGGCCTGCGCCTTGGCCGGCGCGCGGTTGATCTCGTCGGCGAGAATGAGATTGCCGAAGATCGGGCCGGGCTGGAACTGGAACCGGTCCTTGCTCGCTTCGCCGATGAATATCTCGGTCCCGGTGATGTCGCTCGGCAGCAGGTCCGGCGTGAACTGGATGCGGCGGAACTCGCTTTCGAGATTCGCCGCGAGCGTCTTGATCGTGCGCGTCTTGGCGAGGCCGGGCAGGCCTTCGAGCAGGACATGGCCGTTCGCGAGCAGCGCCATCAGGAGCTCGTCGATGACCGTTTCCTGGCCGATGACGGCGGCGGCGAGCCGCGCCTTCAGGACGAGGATCTGTTCGTGTGTGCTCATGCTCGCGCTCCGGCCGACATGAACGTGCCGGCGAGGGTCGGCCCTCGCCGGCCTTGAGGATGACGGACGACGCCTAACGCGGCTTCAGGCCTTCGAGCTCTGCGAGTCGCTTCAACGCATCCTGCTGGCGCAGCAGTCCGTAGTTGACGTTCGAGGCATTCAGCGTCGATCCCGTCTGGTACGGATAGTCGTTGAAATCCGCGAAGAAGTCCTTGATGACGCCCTGGATCGGCACCAAGAGCCACATCTGCTGCCCGTACCACGTCAGGTAGTCACCGCTTTCATGTGCGGCCCGTTCGTACGGGTCCATGCGGAGATTCGTGATCATTGCCCACGCCGGAACCTCGCGTGTTGCCGTCGCGATGTTCCCTTCGCTGGCGACGGCGAAGCTTAGCTTCCAGTCATTCCAGCGGATGGCGTTCAGGTTGCCGCCCTGGTCGAAATACATGATGCGGTCCCGCGGTCCCTTCTCTTCCTCGCCCCGGAAGTAGGGTAGGAAGTTGTGGCCATCGAGCTTCACCTTGAAGCGCTTGCCGTTGGCACGCGTACCGTCGGCCATGGCCTTCTTGATGTCGCCGCCGCCTGCGGCGGCGACGAGCGTCGGGAACCAGTCGATATTCGAGATGATCTCGTTCGAGACCGAGCCCGGCTCGATGACACCGGGCCACCGCACCATCATGGGAATGCGGAAACCGCCTTCCCAGGTGCTGCCCTTTTCGCCGTGGAACATCGTCATGGCGCCGTCCGGCCACAGCGCGATTTCAGCGCCGTTGTCGGTGCTGTAGATGACGATCGTATTGTCGGCGACGCCGAGCTCGTCGAGGAGATCGAGCAACTCGCCCACGTGCCCGTCGTGCTCCACCATGCCGTCGGCGTGGATGCCCTTGCCGGTGACGCCGATGGACTCCTGCTTCAGGTGTGTGAACACGTGCATGCGGGTCGCGTTGAACCAGGTAAAGAATGGCTTGTCCGCCTGCACCTGGCGCTCGATGAAGTCCTTGGCTGCCGCGAGAAACTCCTCGTCGACCGTCTCCATGCGTTCGGTATTGAGCGGGCCGGTGTCCTCGATCTCGCCGTCGGCGCTCGAACGGATCACGCCGCGCGGCCCGTACTTCTCTTTGAACTCGGGGTCCTTCGGGTAGAAGTAGCCTTCCGGTTCCTCCTCGGCGTTCAGGTGGTAGAGGTTGCCGAAGAATTCGTCGAAGCCGTGGTTCGTCGGCAGGTGCTCGTCCTGGTCGCCCAGGTGGTTCTTGCCGAACTGGCCCGTCGCGTAGCCCTGTTCCTTCAGGGCGTCGGCGATCGTCGGCATCCACTCGGTGATGCCGTGCGGATCGCCCGGCATGCCGATGGTCAGGAGGCCGGTGCGGAAGGGCTCCTGGCCGAGAATGAAGCTCGCCCGCCCCGCCGTGCAGCTCTGCTGCCCGTAGGAGTCGGTGAACAGCATGCCCTCGTTCGCAATGCGGTCGATGTTCGGAGTCTGGTACCCCATGAGGCCGCGCGTGTACGCGCTGATCTGCGGGATACCGATGTCGTCGCCCCAGATGACCAGGATGTTCGGCTTTTCGCCCTGCTGTGCAGCGGCCGTGCCCGCGGCCAGCAGGATCGCAGCGATCGCCGCAAGTGTGCGGCGAACGGCGGAGTTGCCCGGTACGCCGGGTTTGCCCAGGATTCTCATGATTGTCTCCAAGCGTCTTGTTCAGGATTGTTGTCGGGAGGCGCTGCGGCGCAAGAGCGGCACGGCACACATGTCATTCGGTTGGGGGCGGCGACGCAAGCCCAGGCCCATCATCGCGGCTCTGGAAGAATAGTCCCACCGGTGTTACGAAGAACAGCCAAATGTCTGTATTGAGCGAGCGGGCGATTTAGCAATGACACGCAAGACCATTCGGGACCGACGCGCACGGGCGACCGGCGGTGCCTACACGCTGGCGGCCGGCTGGCAGCGCCTCGAGGGCTCGGGCTGGCTGTCCCGCAGGAGCGCCGTGACCCGAAAGCACCTGCGCGGCATCGCGCGCATCCGCACGATGGACGCGGGGCAAACGTTATACCGGGTGGGCGACGCGCCGGATGGCGTCTACGGCCTGGTGAGCGGTGCGCTCGAAGTGTCCATCCCGCGAATCGACGGGCAGGAAGTGATCGTTCACCGTGCCGAACCCGGCTTCTGGATCGGCGACCTTGCCTTGTTCGCCGGCCAGTCGCGGCTGATCACGCTTCGCGCGACGAACGGCTGCCAGGTCGTGCAACTGCCGCAGGAGCGGCTCAAACCCCTGGTCGAGGCAAACGCGGAGCTCATGCGCGACTTCTACGAGCTCTCCCACGAGAACATGGCAATGACGTTGCGACTGCTCGGCAACCTTGCCGTTACCGGCGCGGACAATCGTGTCGCGCTCCGGCTCATGGTGCAGAACGCCTCGCTGCCGACCGGCGAGCAGTGGATCCGGATGTCGCAGGATGCGCTCGCGGAGCTCGTGGCGCTGTCCACACAGTCCGTGCGTCGCTCCATACGACGGCTCGAGGAATCCGGCCTCATCGAGACCGGCTACGGCCGGGTGCGGGTTATCGATCCCGTCGCACTCGGACGTCTGTGCTATTACGCGGAGCTGCCGCGCGCACCGGCTGATGGAAGCAGACGGCTCCCCGCGGGCCCGTAGGTCTTTCCCGCGAACTGGGGGACCGCAAGAATCCGTGCTAGCCTCGCTCATGGTGGGAGGCCGGGGCTCAGGGGTCGACTTCCGGGGTTGATGTGCCGGTTCTGGAGCCGGCGACATAGCCCTGACAAAAACAACAGGCAAGAATTGAGGTGCCCATGTCACGCATCGACAAGACAGTCCTTCGGCGCGTCGTTGCCCTTTCCTGTGTGCTCGGCTTCACGAGCCTGGCGGCGGAACCGGCCACTCCGGGCCTGCCGGCCCCGGAGCGGGACAGCGTCAGGTCGGCGTTTCCGGAGCGCGCCCCGTATTCGCCGTATGCCGGTCGCGCGTTCCCGACCCGGCCGTACTTCGGCGATACGCACCTGCACACCGGGTTCTCGATGGATGCCGGCGCGTTCGGCGCACGACTGACGCCGGCCGACGCGTACCGGTTCGCGAGCGGCCGGGAAGTCGCTTCGTCCAGCAACCAGCGCGTGAAGCTGTCGCGGCCGCTAGACTTCCTCGTCGTCGCCGACCACTCCGACAACATGGGATTTTTCCCCGCGCTGTCCGCCGGCAGTCCGGACGTGCTCGCGAACGAGACCGGCCGACGCTGGTACGACATGGTGCAGTCGGGCAAGGGTGCCGATGCGGCCATCGAGATCATCGTCGCCTTCTCGCAGGGCACGTTTCCGCCGGACCTCATGTTCTTTCCCGGGACCGACGGCTACCGGAGCGCCTGGACGCAGACGATCGATGCGGCCGAGGCGGCCAACGAGCCCGGCCGCTTCACCGCCTTCATCGGGTTCGAGTGGACGTCGAACACGGGCGGCAACAACCTGCACCGTAACGTCATCTTCCGCGACAACGGCGACCGGGCGCGGCAGGTCGAGCCCTACACGGTGTACCCACCCTTCGGCAGCGACAACCCCGTCGACCTCTGGGGCTGGATGCAGAACTACGAGGACAAGACGGGCGGCGACGTGCTCGCAATCGCGCACAACGGCAACCTGAGCAACGGGCGTATGTTCCCGATGGTGGAGGCTTTCGACAAGCGACTCGACCGGCACTACGTCGAGACGCGCGAGAAATGGGAGCGTCTCTACGAGGTCACGCAGACCAAGGGTACCGGCGAAGCACACCCGTATCTCTCGCCGAACGACGAATTCGCGACCTTCGAGATCTGGGACAAGGGTAACCTCGACGGCAGCGAGGCCAAGCGCGATGACATGCTGCAGTACGAATACGCGCGGGCCGGGTTGAAGAATGGCCTGGTCCTGGAGGAGAAGTTCGGCACCAACCCGTACAAGTTCGGACTCATCGGCAGCAGCGATGCGCACACCGGTCTCGCGGCGATGGAAGAAGAGAACTTCTTCGGCAAGACCGCGCCCCAGGAGCCGAGTGCGGATCGCTCGACATCGGTGTTCTTCGACAATACCGACACCGGCGTGAAGGTCATGGACTGGGAGGTCTCGGCATCCGGTTACGCCGCGGTCTGGGCAACCGAAAACACGCGCGAGGCGCTGTTCGACGCCATGCAGCGCCGCGAAACCTACGCTACGACGGGCCCGCGCATGGTCGTGCGTTTTTTCGGCGGCTGGGACTTCGAGGCCTCCGACGCCCGGGACCGTCAGCCGGCACGCGTCGGGTACGGCAAGGGCGTGCCGATGGGCGGGGACCTGCGCGCCGCGCCGGCGGGAAAATCGCCAACGTTCCTGGTCGCAGCGCTCAAGGACCCGATGGGTGCCAACCTCGACCGTATCCAGATCGTGAAAGGCTGGACGGACGGCCGTGGCGGCACCAGGGAACAGGTCTACGACGTCGCCTGGTCCGGCGACCGCCGGCCCGACGCAAGCGGCAAGCTGCCGGCCGTGGGGAACACCGTGGATGCCGGCAACGCGACGTGGACGAACACGATCGGCGCGCCGGAGCTCATCGCGGTGTGGACCGACCCGGATTTCGATCCGAGTCAGCGGGCATTCTACTATGCCCGCGTCATCGAGATCCCCACGCCGCGCTGGACGGCGTACGACGCGAAATACTACGGGCTCGATCTGCCCGACGAGATCTCGATGACGCTCGAGGAGCGGGCGTACACGGCGCCGATCTGGTACACGCCGGCCGACTGAGCGGCCATCAGCCTGCGGCATCCGGCTGGCGACGGCCTGTCGCGCGGGGGTCGTCGTCTATGATCTCCCAGCCCCGGTCGACGGCGACGCGGCGCAGCGGCCGGTCGGGCCGCACGGCGACGGGGGTGCCGGCGTAGCGCAACAGCTCGAGGTCGTGCACCGAATCGGCGTAGGCGACGACGTCGGCGGGTTCGAGCCCAAATTCCGCGACGAGGCGCTCGGCCTGCGCGAGCTTCTCGGCGCCGAACGGATGCATCAGCGGGGTCGCGGCACGAAACACACCGTTCTCGACGACGCACAGCGTGCCGATGCCGCGATGCGCGCCGAGCCGCCGGGCCAGCGCGCGCGCGATGGCATCGAGCGTGCCGGACAGCACGGCGACGTAGTCGCCCTGTCTGACGTGGCGCTCGAGCCGCGCGACGACCGAGGGCACCAGCAATGGCGGTATCTCGGTCGCGACGAAGGCTTGCGCGAGCCGCTCGATATCGTCGAGCCGCAGGCCGGCGAGATAGCCCTTGTTCTTCTTGAGCGTGTGCGCGCGCGCCGTCGGCAGGCTCTTCAGGCCGAGAGCAACGAAGGCGGCGACCTGCCGCGACCCGAGCAGGCCATGGCGCGCCAGGTAGCGGCCGAAGGCCCGCTCCGTGCTTCTGCGCACGACCGTCCCGTCGATGTCGAATACAGCGAGTCTCACTGCCGGATTATCGCCGGATCATCGCCGGACTATCGCCGATTATGGCGTGCGCGGCGTCAGGCATTGGACCGCGCACGCGCCGCGAACTCGACGATGACCGGCAGGCCGCGCAGCAGGCAGAGCACGACGGCCAGGTACACGCTGACGTAGGTGAGCCAGATCCAGATCCAGCCGGCCTCTTCCCAGGCCCCGGGCCAGGTGTGCGACAGCGGCGCAATGGCGACGAGCCCTGAGAACGCGCATGCCTTGATCGTGGCGTAGAAGCCCCGCATGAAGCGCCCGGCGACCAGCCGCTTGCCCCACTCCGAGCGCATCACGGCGAAAGGTGCGACGCCCTCCGTGTGCGAGGCCTCGCCGCGGATCGTGTCCACGATGATCCCGCGGAAGACGAACACGAGGGGCACCCAGACCGGCACGAGGTCGATGTCGGCGGCGACGATCCACAGGGTGATCTCGACGATCCGGTCGGCCGTGATGTCGAACATGGCGCCGAACTGGCTCGCGGTGTTCGTCTGCCGGGCCAGGTGGCCGTCGAGGATATCCGTCAGGAAGATGACGATGATGAGGAAAAAGCCGACGAACTGCCACGCAGTCGGCGGCAGGTACATGAGCCACACGACCGGGAGCAGCAGGAGGATCCTGCTCAGACTGACTAGGTTAGCCACGCGGCCATTATAAAGCGGTTCGGGACTTTGCCCGGTCTCAATCCGTTACACCCAGCCGCTCGTGCATCAGCGGGCTCGTCGTCGTGTACTGCAGGTGCACCTTGCGGCCAGGCTCGAGGCGCTCCTTGGCCGCGAACGCCGCGAGCGCCGCCTCGTGAAAGCCGGAAAGGATGAGTTTCTTCTTGCCCGGGTAGTAGTTGACGTCCCCGATGGCGTAGATGCCGGGGATGTTCGTTTCGAATTTCTCCGTGTCCACGTTGACGGTCTTGCGGTTGAGGTCGAGGCCCCATTCGGCGATCGGGCCGAGCTTCGGCGCGAGGCCCCAGAAGACGAGCAGCGCGTCGCACTCGATCTCGACGGGACCGTCGGCCGTGTCCACGGTAATGCCGCTGATGCCGCTGGCATCGGCGCGGTACGCCGAGATCCTGCCGGTCATTTCCCGCATTTCTCCGGCCGCAACACGCCTTTTCATGTCCGCGACCGAGGCCGGGGCCGCGCGGTACTCCTCGCGCCGGTGCACGAGCGTCAGCGATTTCACGACGGGCAGGAGCGCGAGCGTCCAGTCGAGCGCGGAATCGCCACCGCCGAGGATCGCCACGTGCCGGCCCGCAAAGCGCTGCGGTTCGCGTACGCGATAAAAGAGCGACTTTTCCTCGTGCTCTTCGATACCGTCGAGGCGCACGCGCCGGGGCTGGAACGACCCGACCCCGCCGGCGACGAACACCGTTTTCGCGATCAGGCGGGTGCCGGCGTCCGTCTCGACGTCGAAGCTGCCGTCACTGCGGGCGTTCACGACGGTGACTTCCTCGCCCAGGTGGAATTTCGCGTCGAAGGGCTTGATCTGCCGCATGAGATTGTCCACGAGCTCCTGCCCGGAGCACACCGGGATGCCGGGAATGTCGTAGATGGGCTTGTCTGGATAGAGCTCCGCGCACTGCCCGCCGACGACGCGCATCGAGTCGACGACGTGCGCGGAGACGCCCAGCAGTCCCAGCTCGAACACCTGGAAAAGGCCGCACGGTCCGGCGCCCACGATGAGCGCGTCGGTTTCGATGATGTCCTTCGCCAAGTGCCGCTCCTACACTACCAATAACGCCATGAAATCGTCGACGTCGGTCGCCGCGAGCTTGCCCTTGTCGCCCGCGAGCGCTTCGAGTTCCCGCCACTGGCCGTGCGCGAGCTTCGGCCCGACGCTGTCCGTGAACTTCCGCATCAGCACCGGCGTGCCCTCGTCGCGCCGCGCGCGGTGCCCGATCGGGTAATCGACAGCCGTGCGCGCGGTTTTCGTGCCGTCCCGGAAGAATACCTGCACCGCGTTGCCGATGTAGCGCTTCTCGGGGTCGAAGTAATCCCGGGTGAAGCGCTCGTTTTCGCGCACGGTCATCTTCTCGCGCAGCGCATCGATGCGCGGGTCGCGGGCTACGTGGTCCTCATAGTCCGCCGCGGTGAGGCGGCCGAACACGAGCGGGACGGCGACCATGTACTGGATGCAGTGGTCGCGATCGGCCGGGTTCGCGAGCGGGCCCGTCTTGTCGATGATCCGGCAGCCGGCTTCCTGCGTCTCGATGACGATGCGTTCGACGTCTCCCAAGCGGTCCCGCACCTGTGGATGCAGCACCATGGCGGCCTCGACCGCCGTCTGCGCGTGGAACTCGGCCGGGTAGGAGATCTTGAACAGCACGTTCTCCATGACGTAGCTGCCGTATGGGCGCTGGAACCTGAATTCGCGGCCCTTGAACAGCGCGTCGAAGAAGCCCCAGGTAGGTGCGGACAGCGCCGACGGGTAGCCCATCTCGCCCGTCATCGCGATGAGCGCGAGGCGCACGGCGCGGCTCGTCGCGTCGCCGGCCGCCCAGCTCTTGCGCGAGCCGGTGTTGGGCGCGTGGCGATAGGTGCGCAGCGCGCCGCCGTCGAGCCAGGCGTTCGACACGGCGCTTAAGACCTGTTCGCGGCTGCCGCCGAGGAGCCGCGTCACCACGGCCGTCGAGGCGATCCGCACGAGCAGCACGTGATCGAGGCCGACGCGGTTGTAGCTGTTCTCGAGCGCCAGCACCCCCTGGATCTCGTGCGCCTTGATCATCGCCGTCAGCACGTCCTGCATCGTGAGCACGGCCCTGCCCTCGGAGCGGGCGCGGCGGGACAGGTAGTCGGCAACGGCGAGAATGCCGCCCAGGTTGTCCGAGGGGTGGCCCCACTCCGCGGCGAGCCAGGTGTCGTTGAAATCGAGCCAGCGGTTCATTGCGCCGATGTTGAAGGCCGCCATGACCGGCTCGAGCTCGTAGGGCGTTCCCGGCACGCGGGCGCCCCCGGCCAGCACGGCGCCCGGCACAACGGGACCGAGCAGCTTCGTGCACGCGGGATAGTCGAGCGCCTGGAAGCCGCACGCAAGCGTGTCCAGCAGGCAGTAGTGCGCCGTTTGGTACGCGAGATCGGAATCGATCGCATGGTCGCAGACGTAATCCGCGATTGCGGTGAGGGCGGGGTCCCAGTCCGGCCGCCTGGCCGAGCGGGCGTCAAAACTCGACATTCTCAAAATCTCCTGTTGGAGCGGCGGGGTTCGCGGCGTTACCGCCGCTCCTACGGGCGTTCGTCAATGGGCACCCATGACTGCAGGCCGGGGCCGACGTAATCGGCGGCCGGGCGGATCAGCCGGTTGTTCGCGCGCTGTTCCATCACGTGCGCCGCCCAGCCGCTGACGCGCGAGCAGACGAAGATCGGCGTGAACAGGGGCGTCGGGATGCCGAGGAAGTGGTAGAGCGAGGCCGCGTAGAAATCCGCGTTCGCGAACAGTTTCTTCTCCTCCCACCTGACCTTCTCGATCGCCTCGGAAATGGCGTACAGCCGCCGGTCGCCGATGACCTCCGAGAGCTTTTGCGACATCCGCTTGTTGATGGCATTGCGCGGGTCCGAGGTCGTGTACACGCGGTGGCCGAAACCCATGATCAGCTCTTTCCTTGCGAGCATGTCGCGGATGCCGGCCGCCGCCGCGGCGGGGGTCGCGAACTTCTCGATGAGCGCCATGGCCGCCTCGTTCGCCCCGCCGTGCAGCGAGCCGCGCAGCGCCCCGATCGCGCCCGTGACCGCCGAATGCATGTCGGACAGAGTCGCCGTGATCACGCGGGCGGCGAACGTCGAGGCATTGAACTCGTGTTCGGCGTAGAGAATCAGGGTGGTGTCGAGGCTCTTCCGGCCGAGCTCGTCCGGCGGCTCGTCGTGCAAAAGATGCAGGAAGTGTCCGGCGATGCTCGCGTCGTCGGTGACGGTGTCGATGCGCTTGCCGTCCGCGTGGAAGCGATGCCAGTACAGCAGGATCGACGGCAGGCAGGCGAGCAGCCGGTCGGCCACGTCGTTTTGCGCGTCGAAGTCAGCTTCCGGCTCGAGGTTGCCGAGGAACGACACGCCGGTGCGCAGCACGTCCATCGGGTGTGCGTCGCCCGGGATCATCTCGAGCACGGCCTTGAGGCCGTCCGGCAGGTCGCGGTTCGCGCGGATCTTCGCGACGTAACCAGCGAGGTCGCCGCGATTCGGCAGGCGGCCGTAGAGCAGCAGGTAGGCAACCTCCTCGAAGCTCGCCTTGTCGGCGAGGTCGTGGATATCGTAGCCGCGATAGGTGAGGCCGGCACCTTCCTTGCCGACCGTGCACAGCGCAGTTTCACCGGCGGTGACGCCGGCGAGGCCGCCGGCCTTTTTCTTTGCGTTCGGCTTGTCGTTCATGTCTTCGTCCCTCTTCTCACAGCCGCCTTTCTCTGCCGAAAATTTTCAGCCGAAGATTCTCAGCCGAAATGCTCAGCCGCCGGTTTTCAGGCCGGCGTCGGCGAAGAGCGCATCGAGCTTGTCCTCGTATGCCTGGTAGCCGAGCACGTCGTATAGTTCCGTGCGCGTCTGCATGGCCGCGACGACGGCTTGTTGCGTGCCGTCGCGGCGAATCGCGGCGTACACGTCGAGCGCGGCCTTGGCCATGGCGCGAAACGCACTCAATGGGTACAGCGTCATCGCGATGCCCGCGCCGGCGAGTTCCGCGGTCGTGAACAGGGGAGTCCGGCCGAACTCGGTCAGGTTCGCGAGCACCGGCACATCGATCGCCGCCGTGAATTCGCGGTATTCCTCGAGCGTCGTCAGCGCCTCGGCGAAGATCATGTCGGCGCCCGCCTCGACGTACGCCGCGGCGCGCTCGAGCGCCGCCTGCTGCCCTTCCACGGCGTGGGCGTCGGTACGCGCCATGATGACGAAACCGGCGTCCGGCCGGGCGTCGACCGCTGCTTTCAGCCGGTCGCACATCTCCGCGGCGTCCACCAGCGCCTTGCCCGGCCGGTGGCCGCAGCGCTTGCTTGCGACCTGGTCCTCGAGGTGGCAGCCGGCCGCGCCGGCACGGTGGAGCTCGCGGACGGTGCGGCCGATCATGAACGCGCCGCCGAAGCCGGTATCGGCATCGACCAGCAGCGGGAGCTCGGTCGCGCCCGTGATCCGCCGCACGTCCTCGCACACGTCGACGAGTGTGGTCATCGCGAGGTCGGGCAGGCCGAACGAGGCATTCGCGACGCCGGCGCCGGAGAGATAGATCGCGCGGTGCCCGGCTTCTCCGGCGAGCAGGGCGGTGTACGCATTGATCGTACCGACGATCTGCAGCGGGCGTTCCGCCGCGACCGCGGACCTGAAGCGTGCTCCTGCGCTCATGGTGTCTCCCTGTTCAGTTTCGAATCCGGACCTGTCGCGGTCGCGGCGTTACCCGCCGCTCCTACGGCGAGATCCTGACCACCGTGCGCCCCGTCACGCGTCCCTCGAGGTAGTCGCCGAACGCGCCGGGGAGGTCGTCGAAGGCGATCGTGCGGCTGCCGATGCGGTCGAGGTGCCGGGGCTTGAGGTCGGTCGCGATCCGCTGCCACACCGCGAGCCGCAATGGCCGCGGCGTGTCGACGGAGTTGATGCCGAGCAGGCACACCGCGCGCAGGATGAACGGCAATACCGTCGTCCTGAGCTCGTGGCTCGCGGCGAGGCCGATGCTCGCGATGTTGCCGCCGTAGCTCATCGTGCGCGTGAGCCAGGTGAGGTATTCGCCGCCGAGGTTGTCGACGGCGCCCGCCCACTCGGCCTTCTCCATCGGGCGCTTCCCGAGGTCGAGCTCGTCGCGCAGCAGGATGCGACGCGCACCGATTGCCTGCAGGTACGCCGCCTCGTCCTTCTTTCCGGTGAGCGCGACGACCTCGTAGCCGCGCCCGGCCAGCATGTCGATCGCGATGCTGCCGACGCCGCCGGTCGCACCGGTGACGACGACCGGCCCGTTCGCCGGCAACTGGCCGTTCTGTTCCATGCGGTGAATCGCGAGCGCCGCGGTGAAGCCCGCCGTGCCGATTCCCATCGCCGTCGCGGCGTCGATGCCGGCCGGCAGCGGTACGACCGCGTCGGCCGGTACGCGCGCGTATTCGGCATAGCCGCCGTCACGCGTCTCGCTCAGGCCGCAGCCGTTCACCAGCACGCCAGTCCCGGGCTCGAGGCCGCCGGCGCCCGAACTCACGACCGTGCCGGCGAGGTCGATGCCGCCGTTCAGCGGGAAGCGGCGCAGTATCCGCCCGGCGCCCGTGGCCGCGAGCGCGTCCTTGTAGTTGATCGTGGAATGACTGACCTTGACGAGGACGTCGCCCTCGGTCAGATCGTTGACGGCCATGTCGGCGAAGCTGGCGACGACCTTGCCGTCCTTCTCGTCGATCCGGTAGGCGCGAAACGTCTGCATGATTGCCTTCTCTTTTATGTTTTTCTTGTCGCGGTCGTCGCCGGCGGCGGCGCCACGGCGCCCGCGCCCGTTCGGACGGCCCCCCGGCAGCCTTCCCGGCGGTGCCTCATTGCCGGCGCCTCAGCCACACGTCGAGGCCCTGGGCGTTCAGCTCGACGTCGATATGCAGTACGGACCACATGTCGTCGGTGTCGCCAGTGTACCCGTGTTGGAGCAGCCGTTCCGCAAGCCAGGCGAACATGCTTTCGCGCAGGCACTTCAGCCGGTCGTCGTCGTGCTCGTGCTCGAGCGCGATGAACCGGTATGCATCGATGCCGGCATGCAGGTCCGCCGCGAGGCGCGGGACGTCGCCCACCTTGCTGTAATGGGTGAGGTAAACGTACTCGGGCTCGCAGGCCAGGATCCGGTCGTAGGCGGCATGCGCCGCGTCGGGATCGAAGTCGATCGGGGTTGCGGACGGGAAGATGAAAGGCCCCGCGGGCGTGTCGAGTTCGCGGTAGGAGATGCCGAAGCTGTCGCCCGTAAAGACGCCGCGCGAGGCCGGGTCGTTCAGCACGTAGTGATGGCGCGCGTGGCCCTCCGTGTACAGCGCCTGCAGCGCCCGCCCGCCGAGGTCGAACCACTCGCCGTCCTCCGCCACGCGGATGCGCGCCTCGGGGATCGGCCGGAGCCGGCCGTAGATCTCGCGGGCACGCCGCTTGCCGTACACGGCTTCGGTGCCGGCCCAGAGCTTCGACGGATCCGCCATGTGCGGCGCGCCGCGCGGGTGCAGCACCGCGCGCGCGTTCGGCAGGGCATCCATCAGCCGCCCGGCGCCGCCGGCGTGGTCCAGGTGCACGTGCGTGAGAAAGACGTAATCGACGGCGGCGGGCGTGAGGCCTGAGCGGGCCAGCGCGTCGAGGAGGAGCGGCACGGCGTTGTTTGCGCCGGTGTCGACGAACGCGCCGCGGCCGCCGTGCACGATCAGGTGACTCGCGTCCTGCAGCGGCCGCGCGTACTCGGTGTCGATCGCAAAGACCCCGGCGCCGAGATCCTGGATGCCCGCGGGCGCCGTCATCGGCTGCCGGTCAGTCGGCCTCGCCGGCCGCCACCGTCTCGTCGTCGTCGGGCGTCGCGAGCGTCTCGAGACCCTCGAGCCCGGCGTAGTACGCAGCGAGCGAGCGCACGTCCGCCTCCGTCAACTGCTGGGCCATCGGCGCCATGACCGGGTCCGTGCGGTCGCCGTTGCGGTACGCCTCGAGCGCGTGCACGAGATAGCTCTCGTGCTGCCCGGCGAGCGTCGGCCACGTGGGCGAGACGCCGATGCCTTTCTGCCCGTGGCAGGCGACGCAGGTGGTTGCGCGCTCGAAGCTCACCGGTTCGCCGCCGCCGGCCTGCACGGTCTCGTTGCCGAGCGTTGCCAGGTAGGCGGACACGTCCTCGATGTCCTGGTCGCTCAGGCTTTGCGCCTGCGCGACCATGGTCCCGTGCGAACGTGTGCCGTCACGGTAGCCGCGCAGCGCCACGGCGAGGTACGCCGCCGTCTGCCCGCCGAGCTTCGGCACGCGGTAGGACGGGTAGGCATTCCGATAGCCCTCGATCGCGTGGCAGCCGAAGCAGGAATAGGCGATCGTACTGCCGTTCTCGAGGTCCGCCTCGGCCCGGGCCGCGGGTGCGGCGAGCGCAGACGAAACGAGCACGGTCGCTATGAGCGCAGCGGTTCTCATCTTTCTAACCGGTTGATTTTGCGGGATTTTTGCCCCGGAACCGTGCCCGATGAACAGGTCTGCCGGGCACACAGGACGCGCTATGTTAGAGACAGTCCGCGCCAAATGCCAGAGATCGGCTAGCATGGCTGCACCCGAAGCACAGCTCTCCTGACGCGGAAGCGCCACCATGAAAAAAAGCATCGTAGCCCTGCTTGTCCTGCTCGCGCTCGTTGTCCTCGTCTCGCCGGGCATCGTCGGCCACCTCGCGGAGCGCTCCGTGAATCGCCAGGCGGACTGGGCGGTCGACGAGAACCGGGAACTCGAGATCACCAGCGAGGGCTTCGAGCGCGGCTGGTTCGCCTCCGCGGGCCAGCACCGGGTCACGTTTGCCGGGACGCCCGCCGGGCAGGCGCTGCGCGGGCAGCTCGGCTTCGCGCCCGGCGAGGACCCGGCGCTCATCATCGACACGGAGCTCGATCACGGGCTCGTGCCCGTCGCGTCGCTCAAGCGGGAGTCGGGCTCGCTCACGCCGGGGCTCGGGCAGGCGGTGTCCCGCCTGAGCTACGAGGCGCCGGACGGGACGGTCACGCCGCTGCCGGGCGTCGTGCGCACGCGCATCGGGCTCACCGGGGCCCTGTCGTCGCACTACACGGCGGACGAAGGCGCCGCCGACGCCCTGCGCTGGGGCGCCGCGGACCTCAAGGTCGACAGCGACGCCGCCAGCCGGCGCCTCGCCGTGGACGGGACCCTCGCGTCGCTGACGATCGGGGCCACGAGCCGCGACGGCGGCGACGGTGCGCTCGCGCTCGAGGGCCTGGCCGTCGCCGGCGACATGACGAAGACGCCGTACGACTTCTACATCGGTGACCTCGAACTTTCGATCGATACCGTGACGAACACGGCCGGGGCCGATCCCCTGCGGTTCGGGCCATTCCGGTTGACGAGCGAGTCCGCGCTCGAGGACGAGGCGGTCGCCAGCCGCTTCGCCATGAACCTCCGTTTCGACGACCTGCCGGACGTCGGCGACGTCGCATGGCAACTCCGCGGGCGCCTGGGGGGTCTCGACGCGGCGGCCCTCGGGCGGTTGCTCGATCAACTCGAGGAGCTCCGCGACAGCACCGACGCCGCCCTCGTCTTCGCCGCGGTCGAGGGCGATCTCAAGGCGCTGGTCGCGCACGGCCTGTCGGCCGACATCGAGCAGTTCGACATCACCCTGCCGCAGGGCACGCTCGCCGCGGATCTCGAAGTCGACGTGGCTGAATCGGAGCTCGCCGATTTCGTCTGGACGGCGCCGCTCCTCGGGTCGGCGGCGAAGGCGAACGTCGCGATCCCGGTGCCGCTCTTCGATTACATCGTGACGCGCAACCCGGAGGCGCGCACGCTCGTGGCCTTGGGCTTCCTCGTGCCCGAGGGGGACGAATACACGCTCACCGCCGAGTACCGGCAGGGCCTGCTGACGGTGAACGGCGCGCCGATGCCCATTCCCATCTACTGAGCAGGCCCATCTACCGAGCGGGCAGGTCGGCCGGGCGGGGCGCGCCCCGCTCGCCGTAGCCTGGAGCAAGCAGGCAGGCGGCGCGCCCGCCACCCGCCACCACATCGAGCGCCGGCCGTTCCGTCGCGCAGCGCGTCACCGCG
>DASUOE010000255.1:0-6471 GCA_036276805.1 Woeseiaceae bacterium
TGAGCGTCGACAGGTACAGGCCGAGGCCGGAACCGCCCGTGCGGCGCGTGCGCGACGGGTCGCCCCGGTAGAAGGGCTCGCCGAGGTGCGGTACATGTTCCGCGGCGATGCCCGGCCCGTGGTCGCGGACCCGGAACACGAGGCGCGAGGACTGGCGTTCCACGCAGAGCTCGACCGGGCCGGCGCCGGGCGGCGAATACCTGAGGGCGTTGCTCAGGAGGTTCTTGAGCATGAGGACGATGCGTGCCGGGTCGACGCTCACCGGTTCGTCGCCGGCCCGATCGGTCACGTGGATGCGGTCGCGGTCGCGCGAGAAGAAATCCGCGAGCATGTCGCCGAGGAGATCGCCGATCACGACGTCGCTCCGCGCGAGCGGCGCATGCCGCGTGTTGAGCCGCTCCGCCTCGAGCAGGGCCTGGACGATCTTCTCCATCTCCGCGACTTCCGCGCGTACCGAGGCCTGTTCCTCCGGGCGGTCGATGAACTCGGCGATGAGGCGCAGGCGCGACAGCGGCGTACGCAACTCGTGGCTGATCCCGAGCAGGAGCGCACGCTTGGCGTCGAGCATGCCCTGGACGTCGCCGGCCAGCGTGTTGATGTCGCTTGCGAGATCGCCGAGCTGGTCGTTGCGGATGTCGCGGATCCGGTGCTCGAAATTCCCCCGCCCGATCTGGTTCGCGCCGGCGCGAATGTCGCGTATCGGGCGGAACAGCCACTGCACGGCCAGGTAGCCGACGAAGAGGAACGACAGCCCGAGGCCCACGATGAGCAGCATCAGCGGCGGTCCCGTGCGCCCGTCGGCGATCCGCGGCGAGACCACGATGATGTCGTAGTCGCCCTCGCGCATCTTGAGGAAATTGTGCTGCCCCCGGTTCGCGAACTCGACGCCGCGCAGCTCGTCGACCCACGCGCCCGGTGCGTCGCTGAAGCGCGGGCTCGGCCCGAACTCGAGCTCCGAGGGCGCCGGGAAGTCCGGGTCGGAGGCCCAGTCGACGCCCGGGCCCGTGATGCGGATGTCAACGGGCACAGCCTCGGTGATCGCCAGCGCGTTCTCGATACTCGGCGGCGAGCCGATGTCCTCGCGCACGTAATGCACGTGCAGCGAGAGATGGCCGCTGATGAGTCCGCGGATATTGTCGCTGTTGTAGACCCAACGCAACGCGACGAACGAGCCCCAGACGAAGAGGAAGCCCAGCGAGATGAAGATCGCGAGGAGCCGGAACGACAGCGAGCGCCACAGGCGCCGGGGCAGGCTCACGGGCTTTCGGCATCCGCAGCCGGCACGCCGACGAACGAGTAACCGCGGCCCCAGATCGTCTGGATGAAGCGCGACGGCTTCGCCGAGTCGCCGAGCTTGTGGCGCAGGCGGCTGACCATGATATCGACGGCACGCGTGAGAATGGCCGCGTCTATGCCGCGCAGCTCGCTTAAGATCTCGTCGCGCGAGAGCTTCTTCCCGGGCCGCCGCGCGAGAATCAGCAGCAGTTCGAATTCCATGGAGGTGAGGTCGGCGGGCTGGCCGTCGATGATCGCCGTGCGCGCATCCGGATCGACGACGAGTCCCTCGAACACGAGCTTGCCGGAACGGGAATGCCCGGGCTCCAGGCGTCGCAGGATGGCCTGCACTCGCGCGACGAGCTCGCGCGGTTCGAACGGCTTGCCGACGTAATCGTCCGCGCCGAGCTCGAGCCCGGACACGCGGTCGATCACATCCCCGCGCGCCGTCAGCATGATGATCGGGATGTCGCTCGTCCTGCGCACCTCGCGGCAGATCTCGAACCCGTCCTTGCCGGGCAGCATGACGTCGAGTAGCAGCAGGTCGGGGTCTTCGCGCCGCAGTTTGCGCAATCCTTCCTGCGCATCGCCGGCGCAGACGAGCTGGATCCCGAAGCGTTTGAAATAGGCCTGCAGGAGCTCCGAATGCTTCCTGTCGTCGTCGATGAGCAGCACCTTGGCCATGCGCGGATCATAGCCCGGCGCCGGTCGTCGGGGGAGCGCCGCGTGCCTGCGAAACAATCCGAAACAAACTGTAACGGCTCTGACACCGACGCCGGCCGCGCATTCGGCACTCTCCTGCGACGGGTTTCAACGGAGGTACCGCCATGCAATCTTTCCGGATCGCGCTGCTCCTGCCCTTCGCGCTGGGGCTCGGCGCCTGTGACAACGACGACGGCGATCCGTTCGTCCCGCCGCCCACGGTCGGCACTTTCGACGTTCAGGTGCTGCACGCAGCGGCCGACGCCCCGGCCGTCAACGTGCTGTTCGGCGGCGACGAGATCTTGAGCGACGTCGACTACAAGCAGGGTTCCGGCAAGCTTACGGTGGAGGAAGGCACGTATGCCGTGCAGGTCGACGGCCTGCTGCCCGCCGGCGCCACCACGGTGCTCGGCCCGGTCGACGTGGACTTCGCGGCCGAGTCCACCTACAGCATCCTCGCCGTCGGCAGTGTCGCGGCCGGCACGCTGGAACCGCTGGTCCTCGAGCAGCCGCGCACCGGTGTAAGCGCCGGCAGCGCGCGGGCTTACGTCGTGCACGCCGCGCCCGACGCGCCGGAAGTCGACGTTTTCGTCACGACGCCGGGCGCCGACCTCGGCGCCACCGCCCCGCTCGGCACCTTCGCGTACAAGGAAACGCTCGGGCCCGCCGAGGTGGCGGCCGGCGATTACCAGGTCCGTGTAACGCCGGCGGGAGTTCCGGAAACCGTCGTCTACGACTCCGGGACGGTGACGCTCAACGACGGCGACGATCTGCTGCTGGCTGCCGTACCTAACACGGCGACCGGCGCGGCGCCGATAAGCCTGGTCGCCCTCACCGGCGCGGGCGCCGCCGAACTGCTCGATGCCGGTGCGCCGTCCCGGCTGCGCGTGGTGCACGCGTCGCCGGATGCTCCCGCCGTCGACGTGATCGCGAACGACGCGGTAACGCTGGTGGACGACCTGCCGTTCCCGGACGCGACCGGCTTCCTCGACGTCGACCCGGCCGACTACAACGTCAAGGTGACGGCCTTCGACAACCCCGGCGCCGTCGTGATCGAAGCCGACCTCACGCTCGACGCCGGCGTTACCTACGACGTGCTCGCGATCGGCCCGCTGGCCGCGATCGAGCCGCTCGTGGCGACCGACGACTACCGCCGCGTCGCCACCGCCGCCAAGGTGCGGATCATCCATGCCTCGCCCACGGCACAGGACGTCGACATCTACGTGACCGCGCCCGGTGCCGACATCACCGCGGAAACGCCCGCCCTCGCAGGCGTCGCCTTCGGCGCGAATACGGGCTTCCTCGAGCTCGCGCCCGGCGACTACGACGTCACGGTGACGCCGGCCGGGACCACCACCGCCGCGATCGGCCCGGCGACCATTGCCCTCGACGCGGGCGGCGTTTACACCGCCATCGCACGCGATGCCGCGGGCGGCGGCGCCCCGCTCGGCCTGATCCTGCTGGACGATTTCGCGCCCTGATCAGCCATAACGCGCACCACAACGAGACCACCTCCCCTGGACTCGTACTTCGGCCCCGTTCCCCGCGGGGCCTTTTTTTGCCTGAAGTGCGGATCGACACGCTGACGGGCGAGGAGCCGCCGAAGAACTCACCCTGCCAGCGCGTCGAGTTTCGCCTGGAAGCGCGCCCGCGCCCGCTCCGCGACGGGTGCTTCCACGATGCGCTTTAGCAGCGCTTCACGCGGGTGCAGGTCGTACCAGGCGCGGAACAGTTCGAGCATCGTCACCGACTCACCCGGGTTCTCCACGAGGGTCACGGGATCGTTCGGCGCCACCTCGCCCGCGTTCAGGACCCTGAAATAGGTGCCGGGCCGTTCGGCATCGCGGAAGCGCAGGCCGAAGTTCGGGTCCTGCATCTGCGCGGCGAGCGTGCTGCAGGGAATCCTGGGCGCGGTCGCCTCGAGGATCACGTCGCCGACGAGCAGCCGGTCGCCGGCGTTCATGTCGTGCGGGAACCCGGCTATCGTCAGGTTCTCGCCGAATGTCCCGTAGCGGAGTTCGCGGCCGAGCTCGCCTGCCCACCATGCGTAGTCGTCAGCGCCGTAGGCGTACACCGCCTGGTCCGCGCCGCCGTGGTGCGCCGTATCCACGATGGCATCCGCCTCGACACCGAGTTCGGTCACGCGCACGGCGCTTCCGGCGGGCCGCTTGTCGATCCCGGTCAGGACGTCGGTCCGGCCGTGGCGGACGGTTGCTGCCCTGCCGACGTTGACGCTGACGACGCGCATGAGTTCCATCCGGCCGCTCCACCCGTACCCGCTCGCGCTTTGTGGGCGCCTAGACGTCCAGCTTGCCGAGCACGATCCACAGCAGCGTGAACGCCACGAGGACGACGGCCGCGACGCCGATGAACAGGCTGATCCCGAAGATGATGCTGGTCATGCGCTCTCCCCTTTTGCGGCCTGGCCGCCGTTCCCCCGAGGTGACGGCGGACATTGTGTCGCAGGTACCGCGGCGCAGCCACCCTTCGCAGGCGACTGCGCCGCTTTGTGCGTTACATTTGCGTCTGATGTGCGGTACACTCGCGAGCATGTCCCGAACCAAGGTATCCACACTCAACCTGCGCGTCAGCCCGGCGATCAAGGAAGCCGTGCGCGCGGCCGCGGCGCAGGAACACAGGAGTATTGCGAACATGGTCGAGGTCCTGATCCGTCGACACTGCGACGAGGCCGGCATCCCGGTACCGGAGGCCGCACGCCGGCGCGGCCGTGAGAAAACCGGTGGATGAGCGCACGTTGAGAGCCCTGGTGGCGGCCGGCGCGGTTCGGCGGATCGACATCATCGCGTCGGGCGCACGTTTTCACATCGAGGCCACGACGCCGAACGGCCCGGTGACTGCGGCAACGCGGAACGGCAAAGTGCGCACCTGGGCGACGCTCGACGCTGCCGCGCGCTGGGTTCGCAGCCTCGGCATGGGAGCGGCGCGCGTACAGCTCACGCACTGGCAACCGGCACAGCGCGAACTCACGATCTAGAAGGCATCGACGCGCGGCTCCGGCGACGGCCCGGCCGAGGGCATCCGGGGTGGACCGGCGTCGTCCGGCTGTGCTTTTATGCGCATCCTGGCCGAACCGGGATCACACATGTTGCTTAGAACCTTCGCCGCGGCCGCCGTCGCGGCATGGATGCTGACGGGCTGCGGCAATAGCGCCAATAGCACCGGCCCGGCTGTGCCGAACGCCGAGCGGGCGGCGTTACCTGCACCGGGCAAAACGGCAGGCGACGACGCTGCCTCCCGCGCCGTTCGTATCGCGCGCGAGCAGATCATCGTCGACACGCACGTCGACGTGCCGTATCGCGTCGATGAGGAATACGTCGACGTCGCCGCAGCGACGGACGGCGGCGATTTCGACTATCCCCGCGCCGTCGCCGGCGGGCTCAACGCGCCATTCATGTCGATCTATACGAGCACGGATCATGCCGATCGCGGCGAGTCTTTCCTGGTCGCGAACCGGCTGATCGACCAGGTCGAGGCACTGGCCGCGGCCAATCCGGACAAGTTCGCCATCGCGCTGGGCCCCGCGGACGTCCGCAGCCAGTTCGGCAGAGGCCTGATCTCGTTGCCGATGGGCATGGAAAACGGCTCTCCGCTCGAGGGCAAGCTCGAGAACGTGGCGTATTTCGCCGACCGCGGCATCCGCTACATCACCCTCGCCCATGGCAAGAGCAATCGCCTCGCTGACTCTTCCTACGACGACAACGAGCAGTGGGACGGGCTGAGCCACTTCGGCGCAGAGGTCGTGCGCGAGATGAACCGGCTGGGGGTGATGGTGGACGTGAGCCACCTCTCGGACGCGGCGTTCTACGACGTGCTCGACGTTTCCGCCGCGCCCGTCATCGCCTCGCACTCATCCGCGCGGCACTTCACGCCCGGCTTCGAGCGCAACATGAGCGACGAAATGATCCTCGCGCTGGCGGAGAACGGCGGGCTCATCATGATCAACTTCGGCTCGTCATTCATTACCGCAGAAGCCAATGCCTACTCGACGGCCCGCAGCGACGCCGCGGACAAGTATCGGGCCGCCCACCCGGAGTTGACCGAGGACGAAGTCGACGATGTATTCGCCGACATCTATGCCGCCGAGCACGGTCCGTATCCCTATGCCACGACTGACGACGTTCTCGATCACTTCGACCACGTCGTGCGGCTCGTCGGCGTCGACCACCTCGGCATCGGCTCCGACTACGACGGCGTCGGCGATTCCCTGCCGAGGGGCCTCGAGGACGTGTCCGCCTACCCGAACCTGGTGCGCGGCCTGCTCGAGCGCGGCTACGGCGAGCCGGACATCGCGAAGATCCTGGGCGAGAACCTGCTGCGCGTCTGGGCAACCGTCGAAGCGCAGGCCGCCGGCAGCTGACCAGGCCGGAAGGTCGCTCCCGCGAGCGGGCTCAGGCGACGACGTCGAGCAGAACGTAGCGCAGCAGGACCTGGTAGCTCGTCGTATCGAGCTTCATCCCGTCCGGCAGTTCGAGC
>DASUOE010000256.1:0-10149 GCA_036276805.1 Woeseiaceae bacterium
TCGCCTGCCGCGACTCGCGGCTGGAGTGCCCCGCCTGCCGCTCGCCACGCTGCCGACGCCGGTGAGCGAACACGGCGTGCGGGCCGGCGGAAAGCGCAGGATCGTACTCGTCAAGCACGACGAACTGAGCGGACCGCTGTACGGCGGCAACAAGGTCCGCAAGCTCGAATACCTGCTGGGACATGCCCGCGAACGCGGCGTCGGCCGCGTGGCGACCTACGGCGCCGCCGGTTCGAATCACGCGCTGGCCACGGCGCTATACGCGCGGCGCACCGGCTTCGAGTGCACATGCCTTCTCTCGCACCAGCCGGCCTCGGCGGGCATCGACCGCAAGCTGTACCGGCATCTCGTGAACGGCACCGAGCTCATCCGCTTCGGCGGCGCGCGGGCGGATCGAGTGGCACAGCAGCGCCGCCACCTCCAGGGGCGCGGACTCGCGCTGCTGCCCATGGGCGGCTCCAACTGGCGCGGCACGCTCGGCTTCGTGAACGCGGCGCTCGAACTCGCGGCGCAGTGCGCAGCCGGCATGGAACCGCCGGCAGAGGTCTTCGTCGCCACCGGCACGCTCGGCACCGCGGCGGGTCTCGCGCTCGGCTTCGCGATTGCCGGCCTCGACGTCGACGTCCACGCGATTCGTGTCACCGACCCGCGCATCGCGAACGCGGCGGCGCTCGCCCGGCTGCTCGCCAAGACGACCGCGTTGATGCGGCGCCACGATCCCGCTGTGCCCTCCGACCTCGCCAGCCGCGCCCGCATCGTGCTCCGGCACGATTTTTTCGGCGAAGGATACGGCCGCAGCAACGCTTCGACCGATGCGGCCATCGCGTTTGCAGAGGACGAACTCGGCATCCGGCTCGACACCACCTACGCGGGCAAGGCCATGGCGGCGCTCGAGCACGACCTCGCGGCCGGCGGCCTGCGCCGGCCCATGTTCTGGAACACCTGCAATGCCGTGCCGCTGCCGGCCGTGCCGGCGGGATTTCAGGCCGGGGAACTGCCGGACACGTTTGCCCGGTATTTCCCGCCGGCCGGCTAGGGAGGCTTTTGCAGCCCTAGAGCACGTCGTCGGTCAGCGCGGCCTCGAGATCCGGTGCCGCGACGGCTTCGTCGATCATCTGGCGCACCTCCTCGAGCGACGGTGCGTCCGGGTCGGTTTCCACCGTGTTGTGCACCCGCCGCAGGCGCGCCAGGATCTCGTGCTGGTCCTCCGCGGCGATGCGGGTGGGCATCCCGTTCGCGGCGCTCGCGATCGCACGGACGTGATCGCCGAACACGCTGCTGCCGTCCTCGGCCGCGGCGAGGCGTGCCAGCACGGCCTCGATCCGCAAAGCCGGGTCGACCGCGTCGTCCTGGAGCGGCGCATGGCCCTCGAAGTACCATTCGTCGCCGAGCCGGCCGAGCTGGTAGGGCTCGTTGATGATGCGTACCGACTCGCCCACGGGTACCAGCTCGTAGAGAAATTCGATGTTGTCGGGGTACAGGCGCACACAGCCGTGACTGACGCGCATCCCGACGCCGTACGGCTGGTTGGTGCCGTGTATGAGGTAGCCAGGCATGTCGAGCTGGAGTACGCGGCTACCGAGCGGGTTGTCGGGGCCGGGCGGCACGACGGCCGGCAGCGGGTCGCCGATTTCCGCGTGTTCCTGGCGCACGGAGGCCGGCACCCACCAGGTGGGGTCCTTGGCCTTCGCCACGACTTTCGTTTCGCCCAAAGGCGTTTCCCAGCCGACGCGGCCGATGCCCACCGCGAACGTGAGCACCGTCTGGCGCGTGACGTCGCCGGATTCGGCGTCGCGCTCGATCCCGTCTGCGGGGAAATAGAACAGGCGCTTCGCCGCGATGTTGAGCACGACGCCCCGGCGCGGTACGTCCGGCACGACGAACTGCGTCGGCAGCAGGATCGCGGTGCGCTCGCCCGGCAGCCACGGATCCACGCCCGGGTTGGCTGCGACGAGCGCGTCGTAGCCGAGGCCGTACTCGACTGCAATATCGGCGAGCGTATCGTCGGCGCGGGTGAACACGACCTGGGGAACGCCGATCACGGATTGTTCCGGCGTTTCGAGCACGAAGCGGATTGGGTCGATCGGCGCTTCGAGCGGCAAGGCGTCGAGCCGGGGCATGACTGCCGGCTCCGGGGCGCTCGGCATGCCGGGCAGCCAGCCGTCCAGCGTGGAACAACCGGCGAGGAGTATCGCCGGCGTAACGAGGAGAAGACCGGGTGCGCGACGGCGATGTGAGGCGGGCATCGCGGTAGTCTAACGCAGCACCCGCGGGTGACCAACGGTGCCGGCGGCCAGGTGCCTACTCTTCCTTCGCCCCGCCCTGGTCCGGCTTCGCCGCTTTCGGCGGCGGCGGCGGGCCGCAATCGGGCTGTCGGCCGTCCGCCTTGGCTTCGTTGTAGAGCACGAGCGTGCTGCCGAACTGACCGACCAGCGCGTCGATACGCTTGTCGCTCGACGGATGCGTCGAGAGAAACTGCGCCGGCTCGTTGCCGCCGCCTTCCTTGCTCATGTTCTGCCAGAGCGGTACGGACTGGCGCGGGTCGAATCCGGCGCGCGCCATGAACTCGAGGCCGATGATGTCGGCTTCGCTTTCCTGCGCCCGGTTGAACGGCAGCATGATGCCGAGTGCCGCGCCCTGGTTCAGCGCTTCGTAGGCGGTGTAGGTGGCCCCGGAATGACCGGCACCGAGCAACACGGCCGCAACCTTGATGCCGACGCCGGCCACCGGCGACCGTGACGCCCGCTCGTTCGAATGCCGGGCCGTCACGTGCGCGATCTCATGGCCGAGCACCGCGGCGAGCCGGTCCTGGTTGTCGGCCGCCCGCAGGATGCCGGTCATCACGCCGATCTTGCCGCCCGGCATGGCGAAGGCGTTGATGGCGTCGTGATCGAACACGGCCATGTCCCAGTCGAGGTCGCGGTATTGCGGGTCGAGCGCCTCGACCACGGCCGTGGCGACGCAGTGAATGTAGTCGATGGTGTAACGGTCGGTTTCGAGCGGGATCGATGCACGCATCTCGGCGAACTGCTGCGCGGCTTCGGTCGCGAGCTGTTCGTCGGAGCGCAGGATCATCTGGTTGCGCCCGGTCGGCGAGGTCGTACAGGCCGCAATTGCCGCGGCCGTGCTCGCCAGTACGGCGAGCGCAAGGCCGGCCCGGGTCATCGGGCGCGCGGGCTTCTGGCGCTTGGGCTGACGCATGGGCAGGTTCATCCTGGTGGCTCCGTCGCTGCGCCATTATACGCGTGGCGCAAGGCTTTCCACCCCGGTTGGACCGGGCCGGGCCCCGCGGGTTCCGCCGGCGCGCCGGGCCCCTGGCGGCGCGCCGGCGGGCAATCGCGGGCATTGCGGGCGGCTAGCGCGGCAGCCGGGATTCGATGCTTTCGCGGTAGCGCACCGCCGCCAGGCGCTCGACCACGCCGTCGAGGTTCGCGAGCAGCCGCTTCTGCAAGGGCTGTTTCACGCGGTAGTGCACGCGGTACAGGTCCCGGTCGGCGACCAGTTCGTGCAGCAGCTCGTCACTGGTCTTGAGCTCGTCGGCAAGCTTGAGCTCCAGCGCCCGCGTGCCGTACCAGTGCTCCCCGGTGGCGACGGTATCGAGGTCCAGGCCGTCGCGGTAGCTCGCGACGGCATTCTTGAACAGGGCGTGCACGTCCTCGAGCTCTTCTTTGAGCTTGGCGCGGTCATCGTCCGTGTTCTCGCCGAACATCGTCACAGTACGCTTGTACTTGCCGGCGGTGATCTGCTCGAACGTGACGCCGTGGGCGTCCAGCATGCGGTTGAAATTCGGGATCTGGGCCAGCACGCCGATCGAGCCCAGGATCGCGAACGGCGCGGCGTAGATCTTCGTCGCGACGCAGGCCATCAGGTACCCGCCGCTCGCGGCCACCTTGTCCACGCACACGAAGAGCGGGATGCCGGCGCGCCGGATCCGTACGAGCTGCGATGCCGCCAGGCCGTGCTCGTGAACGACGCCGCCATAGTTCTCGAGGCGCACGATGACCTGATCGTCCGGGGCGGCGACCGCGAGGATGGCGCTGACTTCCTCCCGCAACGTGGCGACGGCCGTCGCCTTGAGATCGCCCTTGAAGTCGATGACGAATCCCCGCGGCCGCGTCGCCGCGGTCTTCTCCTCCGCCTTCTCGCGCCTGCGCTCCGCCCGGGCCGCCTTCTTCTGCTCGCCGCGCTTCAGGAGCGCGCGCCTGAGCGTCTGCGCGTTGGTTTTGTACCGGCGGTTCAGGTTCTCGACTTCGAGACCCTCGTGCGCCGACCGGCGCCCGGCAGCCGCGGCCACGGCGATGACGGCCGCGATAGCGGCGACTATCGTCACCGCCTTCAGGAAAAACAGCCCGTAATCGAGGAAGAACTGGCTCATCGACACGCGCCGCCCTCAGACGGCGAGGCCGACGTTGTTCCTGGCCAGCACCTGCTCGGCGCGGTAGCTCGACCGAACCATCGGGCCGGCGACCACCTCGACGAAGCCGCGTTCCAGGCCCTCGGTGCGGTAAGCGTCGAATTCGGCGGGCGCGACGTAGCGCTCCACCGGCAGGTGGTTCGGCGTCGGCCGCAGGTACTGCCCCAGGGTCAGTATGTCGACGCCGGCGGCGCGCAAGTCGTCCATCGTCCGCATGATTTCGCTGTCGCGCTCGCCGAGACCGAGCATCAGACTCGTCTTCGTCAGCACGTCGGGCCGGCGGCGCTTTGCGTGGGCGAGCACGCTGATCGTCTGCTGGTAGCCGGCGCGCGGATCGCGCACCGGGTGCGTCAGGCGCCGTACCGTCTCGACGTTCTGCGCGAACACTTCGAGGCCCGAGTCGACGACGACATCGACGTGTTCGAGGCGCCCGCGGAAATCCGGCGTCAGTGCCTCCACCGCCGTGAGCGGATTCTGCCGCTTGATCTCGCGGACACAGGCGGCGTAATGGGCGGCGCCCCCGTCGGGGAGGTCATCGCGGTCGACCGACGTGATGACGACGTACCTGAGCCCCATCAGCCGCACCGCCTTGCCGGTATTGACCGGCTCCTCCGGGTCGAGCCATCCGCGCGGGTTGCCGGTATCTACGGCACAGAAACGGCAGGCACGCGTGCAGACCGAACCGAGCACCATGATCGTCGCGGTGCCGGCGTTCCAGCACTCGCCGATGTTCGGGCACATCGACTCCTCGCAGACCGTGCTCAGGCGATGCTCGTGCACGATGCTGCGGGTGCGCGCGTAGCCCTTGCCGGCGGGGAGCTTTGCCCGCAGCCAGGGCGGCTTCTGCCCGGCGGGCACCGGCTCGGCGTCCACGCGGTGCTTGACCCCGTTCTTGATGGCGGAGAATCCCGCCGCCGTGCGGTACTTGCTGCCGCTCGTGACGATCGGGATGCCGCGGAATTTCGACTCTGGTTCGCTCATTCGTCGTATGCGCTGTGCGGGAGGCTCGTGGGAGGCGCGCCCCGGGTGGGCCGTCGCGACGGCTGGCGGCGCCCGGGCAGGCGGACGCGCATTTTCGCACAAGGGAGCGGCGATTGCTCCCGGCGCAAAAAAAATCCCGGCCGAAGCCGGGAGAGTCAGGGGGATTCATCAGGCGCCAGGGGGTGCGGCGCCCGAAGAACACTCAATGCAGCCGCGACCAGCTCAAGAGCCGGATGCCGCCGCGGTCGAGATCGAAATTCCGTGCCAGCACCGCCTCGATGTCGGCGCGGTCGCGCGTCGCGTCGAGCGGCTCGTTCAGTTCCACCACGCCCGCAAACTCGTTCTGCCCTTTGTAGCTGGCGTCCGTGAGAATGAACTGCGTGTAGTACTTGGCGGACATGGGGCCAGACTACGCCCGGGGCGGGGCTGCCGCTGTGAGTTGCCGCACAAAACGCCGGATCTGGTCAAATGCTTTGCGAAACAGTGATTTCGATCACAGGCAGGGCGGCGCGTACGGGCGAAGGTTGCGGCTCGGGATTCGCGCGAGCGGCAAAACGGCGGGCAGCCCGGAAGCGCGGAAAATGTAAAATCGCGGTGACGGCGGCTGCCGTCCCCCACTTTTCGAGTTCGAGGTACCACGATGTCTGCAGTTGCGACTATGACCGAACGCGCGCGCACGATCCTGGCGCTGGCCGCGCTATTGCTGTGTGCAAGCGCCGCGGGGGCGCAGGATGCGCTGCGCGAGACCTTCCTTTCCGAGGCCGAGGCCGCGAGGGCGGCCGCCGACGCCGCGCAGGCGGAGCTGCTCGCGCCTCGCAGTTACAGCCGCGGCGCCGAGGAGTTCGCCGACGCCGAAGAAGGCCTCGAGCGCGGCCGCAACATCGAGTCCGTGCGCTCGAAGGCCGCCGAAGCGACAAATCACTTCCGCACCGCGACCGAGACTGCGGAACTCGCTGCCACGGCGCTCGCGCAGGTGATGAAAAGCCGGCAGGACGCCGCGAACGCCCGGGCGCCGGAACTCTCGCCGGAACTGTGGGAGAAGGCACAGCGTGAATTCGCCGATGCGATCCGCCTGCTCGAGCGCGGCGACCTCAAAGGCGCCAAACGCAAGGACCAGGAAGCGACGAGCCTGTACCGCGACGCCGAACTCGCGGCCATCAAGGACCAGTACCTGAGCGACACGCGCCGCCTCCTGGCTGCCGCCGAGCAGGCACGCGCCGACCGTTACGCCCCGATCACCTACGCCAGGGCGCAGACGCTGCTCGCGGAAGCGGAGAAAGAACTCGGCCAGAATCGCTACGACACCGACCTGCCGCGCAGCCTCGCAATGCAGGCCAACTACGAGGCACGGCATGCCATTCACCTGTCGGAGGTCGTTCTCAAGGTGCGCGACAAGGACCTGACACCGGAGGAGCTCGTGCTCGGATGGGAACAGTCGCTGCGCGCCGTGGCCGGCGCCGCAGACGTCCTCCCGGAGATGGCCACCGGGCCGGACGCGCTTACCGCGGAGCTCGTCACCTACATCGAGAACATGCGCATCGAAAACCAGCGCCTCGAGCAGGAGAATCTCGAGGACGACCTGCGGCTCGCCGACCTGGAGGAGGAATTGCGCGTTCTCGACGAGCGGCTCGGCGGTGCGACGGCGGAGCGTGCGGCGCTGGTCCAGCGCCTGGAGGCACAGAACCGGGTGAAGGAGCAGTTCGCGCAGGTCGAGCAGATGTTCGACCGCGAGGAAGCGCTGGTATTCCGCCAGGGCGACTCGATCATCCTGCGGCTGGTAGGGCTGTCTTTCGACAGCGGCGCCGCGCAGATCAAGCCCGAGAACTTCGCGCTGCTCGAGAAAGTGGAAAAGGCCATCGACGTGTTCCCGCGCAGCGAGCTCACGATCGAAGGGCACACCGACTCCTACGGCGGCGACGACCTGAACCAGAGGCTCTCGCAGCAGCGAGCGGAATCGGTGCAGCAGTACATGATCAACGCGATGCGCATTCCGACTTACCGGCTGATCGCCACCGGCTACGGCGAGACACGGCCGGTTGCGAGCAACGAAACCGCGAGCGGCCGCGAGCGCAACCGCCGCATCGACATCGTCATCAAGCCTGCCGCAGAAGAAGTGTAAGAGCGGCAAGCGAGGCCGCGAACGGCACGGCCGGGTGCCACTCGCCGTTCGCGGAGCCTTACGGCCGCTTCGACAGCCCGCGCCACCAATCGGCTATCACCTTGCCGGTCACGACGTTGGCGAGATAGCCGTACTCGGCGTGCACGTTGAGCTGGCCGTCCAGCCGGTAGTGCCCGTACAGCTCCCTGTCGATGATGGCTTCGACCAGCCCGAGTTCGCACATTTCCGCATAATCGTCCGCCAGCACCGGGTCGATGGCGGTCATGTCGCCCACGGCCGTGAGGTTAACCCACCGGCGAATGCCGCCGGGGTAGCGTCCGGCGCCGGACCGGTCGCAGCCGAGCAGGCGTCGCTTCAGGTAGCGCTGGCCGAGCGGGCTGCCCATCGTCAGCCACAGTTCGATCGGCACGGTCTCGTCATCGACGTGCGTCAGCTCCCAGAGCGTGTCGTAGCCGATCACGGAGCCCATGCTGTGCCCGATGAACAGGGTCGGGCGCGCAAACTCGTATGCCGCCTTGAGCGCCAGCTTGGTCTGCTCGCGCGCACGGGTAGCGGCTCCGCCCTCGTCCGTTGCATAACGGTTAAGGTCCCGCAGGTGCAATTCCATGCGCTCGTTGGCGAGGTGCGGGATCAGGAATGGCAGGAGATCGCCCGTGCGGTAGAGCCAGAGCGTGAGCCGGCGCCGCCAGGAGGTCGCTTCGCGGAGATCGGCGAGCGATGCTGACGGGCGCGCTATGACGGCATCGACGGCCGGCAGATCGCTCGCGATATCCCGGTGCTCGCCGTAGAAATCGTAGGTCCATTCGACGACGTCGAAGCTCTCGGTGCTGGCCCGGACGGCCGCGGCGACCTCGGGGTCGGCACGCCCGATCCCTGCGAGCAGGCAGCGGCGCAGCGCGTCGCGATGCAGGTTGACCGGCGGCTTCGGCAACAGCCCCGGTATGTAGAGAATGAGCGGCGTACCCGCGTCCGGCGGTCGTTCAGGCACGAGCGGCTACGCCGGCGGCATTCGCGCGGTCGGTGGCGGGGGTTCTGGACGGGACGCTCATGCAGCGGTTGCCGATAGCACTGGAATCGCCGACCATTGTGGTCCCTTCCAAAGCCCCGCTTCAACCGGATCGCCGCATGAAATACCTGCACACCATGGTGCGCGTCACCGACCTCGACGAATCCCTCCGGTTCTATTGCGACCTCCTCGGGCTCAAGGAACTCCGGCGCAAGGAGAGCGAGCAGGGGCGATTCACGCTGGTGTTCCTCGCCGCACCTGGCGACGAGAACGCAGAGATCGAGCTCACCTGGAACTGGGATCCGGAGGATTACGGCGGCGGCCGGAACTTCGGCCACCTCGCGTACCGCGTCGAGGATATCTACGCCGTGTGCCGGAAGCTTCGCGACAACGGAGTCACCATCAACCGGCCGCCGCGGGACGGGCACATGGCCTTCGTCCGTTCGCCGGACGACATCTCGATCGAGCTGCTGCAGGCGGGCGATGCCCTGCCGCCGCAGGAGCCCTGGGCGTCGATGCCGAACACCGGTGCGTGGTAGCGGCGCCCGTCCGGCACGATCGGCGAAGCGACCGGTGCAGCGATCTGCGAAACGATCGGCGAACCGACGAGCGAAACCGCCGGCGAAACGATCAGCGAAACGTTTAACTGGGCATGAGCGGCGGCAGTGAATCGGCGGTCCGCGGGACGTCGTCGGCCTTGACGGCAAAGGACCGCAGCGCCCTCGCCAGCGTTTCGCCGTTCCAGGCGCCGCCGCCGTTACCGTAGCTCGCGCGCGAGAGCAGGGCCAGCTCCTCGGCCAGCGGCGACGACACGCGGTTCGCTATCTCGCCGATGCTGCGCGGCGGCCGTTCCGGCCATTGCAACGCCGCCCACTGCATGAGCGACTCGCGCAAGCCGCGAGCATCCCCTGCCAGGGCCGCCTTGCGGGCATCCTTGAGCCTCTGCGCCTGCCGCTTGTGCGGCGGCACGGGCGGCGGGGGTCGGTGTTCGCGCCGCGGGCGGCCCGACCACCACCAGGCGAAGACGGTCACCAGCCAGACGATGGCGAGGATGGCCGTGGCCTGCCGCCAGAATGCGGAATGCACCACCGTCGGCTCCGCCGCAACGGCCGGCTCGGCTGCGCCATCGGGTCCCGCGACCGGTTCGGGTGCAGCTTCCTGCGGCGCCGGCGAGGCGAACTGCGCCTTCGACGGCAGCACGTCGAGCGTTTGCCCGGGCAGCGTCGCCACGCGCCACTCGCCTGCGGCGATGTCGAACCACGGCAGTTCCAGCGCCGGCAGCGTGACGGTGCCGGCGTCGATGCCGATCATGGCGTACTGGTCGGTGCGCACCCCGCGGATACCCTCCGGTTCGAGTTCGCGCGCGAGCACGGGCCGGTCCGGGTATACGTTCACGCCGTCAACCTCCGGCGGGTCGATCACGGGAATCTGCGTTTCGAGCTGGCCGAGCGCGCTCACGGTGACGTCGCGCGAGATCGGCTCGCCGGCCTCCAGTTCGTCGGGCTCCCGCGACCACATTTCCGTCAACGCGACGTGCTTCGCCGGCAGCCAGGCGGCGTCCGGATGCTCCGGCGGCGGCGGCGGAATCGGGTTCACGCGGATGACGTGCTCGTCGGACGTGAACACCTT
>DASUOE010000257.1:0-3930 GCA_036276805.1 Woeseiaceae bacterium
CGGGATCGGCGTCGACGGCGTGGACGAGGCCGTCGTCGACCTCGGGCCGAAACTCTACGAGCGCTCGCTCGCCGCGTCCGGGGAGCTGCTCGAGGCGCTCGAGGCCGGACTCGCTCGCGAGCAGGATGCGAAGGTCCGCCAGGACCTCGGCATTCTCATCAAGGCGGTCCGCGACGGCATGGAGACCGCGCGGCTGCAGCAGGAGAACATGCTGCCGTACTTCAACGTGAGCCAGACCGTTTTCGGCGGCATTCGTGCCCTCATCGACCCGCAGGTGGCGCGCGAGCGCTATCCCGCCGCGATCGCGCGGATTACGAAGTACGCCGGCCTCGCCGAGGGCCACACGCCCGTCACGGAGCTCGCCCGCGCCCGGTCCGAGGAGCGCTTCGACGTCCCCGGACTCGTCGGGCCCTACCGGGGTGAGGTCGAGCAGGACCTCGAGCGCTCCGAGACCCTGATCGAAGGCCTGGGCGAGCTCTTCGGTGGCACCGACCTCGAGGGTTGGGAAGAGCCGTACGAAACGCTCGCGGGACAGCTGCGCGAATACAACGACTGGGTGCGCTCGGAGATCCTGCCGCGGGCGCGCGATGACTTCCGGTTGCCGGCGATCATGTACGCCGACGCGCTCAAGAACTGGGGCGTCGACGCCTCGCCCGAAGACCTGATCGAGATCGCCACCAAGGGTTACCTGGACATCCGCAACGAGATGGAGGCGCTGGCGCCGCTCGTCGCCCGCGAAAAGGGCTATCGAACGACGGATTACCGCGAAGTGATCGCGCTCCTGAAGCGCGACGGCGCCATCGATGGCGACAAGCTCCTCGACCACTACCACGGCGTCCTTCGCGAACTCGAGGAGATCATCGAGCGGGAAGACCTGCTGACGCTGCCGGACCGCGAGGCCGGGATCCGCATAGCGACCGCCGCGGAAACGGCCGTGCAGCCGGCGGCACACCTCGATCCGCCGCGGCTGATCGGCAATACCGGAGAATATCCGGTCTTCGTCATCCCGCAGCTCGAGCAGGAACCCGACGGCAGCTGGGTGCAGACGGACGATACCTATATCGCCGGTTCCTGGACGCTGACCGCGCACGAAGCACGTCCTGGGCATGAGCTGCAGTTCTCGAGCATCATCGAAGAGGGCGTGTCGGTTGCGCGCGCGATCTTCGCGTTCAACAGCGCGAACGTCGAGGGCTGGGGCCTGTACGCCGAGGCGATCGTGCGGCCCTACCTGCCGCTCGAAGCGCAGCTCATCAGCCTGCAGTACCGGCTCATGCGCGCCGGCCGCATGTTCCTCGACCCGATGCTGAATCTCGGGCTGATCACACCCGAGGAGGCGAAGCAGCTCATCGTCGACGACATGGCGATCGGTGAGTCCTGGGCGCAGAACGAGATCGAGCGCTACACCTACCGGATGCCGGGGCAGGCGACGGCCTACTACTACGGGTACGCGAAAATGCAGACGCTCAGGCTGCTCGCGGAAATCGCGCTGCAGGAGCGCTTCGATGCCGCCGCTTTCCACGACTTCGTGCTCGACCAGGGCCTGTTGCCGCCGGACATCCTGCGCGATGCGGTGCTCAACGACTTCGTGCCGGGCCAGCGCCGGGGAAACTCGCCCTAGGAAATTCGCCCCAGGGAGATTCTGCACAAGTCTCCCCGCGCAGGCATCGCGCCTGAGTAGAGCCCGCGGCCGGGCACGCTATACTGCGTGCCGTCACGACGGCGGAGGAGGCCGATGGACCACGATCGCCGCCGGATGCTCCGGCTCGCGGGCGCGGCTCTCGCCGCGCCGTTCCTGCCGGCCTGCGGCCCTGATCGGGAACCTGCCGCCGGCGAGCCGCGAAGCCCGTTCGGGCCGGATGCGACCGCGGAGCGCGTGACCGAGGGCATCGACCTGCGCGGGCGGGTTGCCGTCGTGACCGGCTGCACGACGGGCCTCGGTTTCGAGACGATGCGCGTGCTGGCCCTGCGCGGCGCCTACGTTGTCGGCACGAGCCGCTCGCTGGTGCGTGCCGAAGACGCCTGCCGGCAGGTGCCGGGCGTGACCTCGGCGCTCGAGCTCGAACTCGCCGACCCGGAATCGGTCGTCGCCTGCGCCGAGGGCATCCGCGCGCTGCGCGTGCCCATCGACATGCTGGTGCTGAACGCGGGCTACCGCGGCGGCGACGGCAGCCGCGAACTCGTCGGCGGCGTCGAAAAGCATTTCGCCGTCAATCATCTCGGCCATTTCCTGCTCGTCAACCGGGTCATCGACCGCATGTATTACGCCAACCAGGGGCGCGTCGTCGTCGTCGCGAGCCGCGCGGCCTATCGCGATGCACCGGAGAACGGCATCCTGTTCGACGACCTCGCCATGACCCGCGCGTACGACGACGCGACGGCCTACGGGCATTCGAAGCTGGCCAACGCCCTGTTCGCGCTCGGCCTCGCGCGGCGGCTGAAGGGCACGCGGATCACCGCGAACGCCCTGCATCCGGGCGTGATCGACACGGACATCGACAGGCACCTCGGCCGGGCGACCCAGGTCCTGTTCGGCCTGTACGCGTCCGTTGCCGGCAAGACCGTCGCGGAAGGCGCGGCGACGGGTTGTTTCGTCGCGACGAGCCCGCTGCTCGGTGCCACGAGCGGCGCCTGGTTCGAGGATTGCAACGCCGTCACGATAGCCGGCAGCCATCTGCACGATACGGCGATGGCAGACCGGCTGTGGGAGGTTTCGGAGTCATCGATGCAGGACTACATGGTCACCCATGTCACGCCGGACGCGGCGGAGCTGTGGCCGGGGTCGATCGGTCGGGACAGGCCGCGTGCGGACTGACGCCAGCACAGCGCTCGTGGTCCTGTCCGGCGGCCAGGATTCGACGACCTGCCTCTACTGGGCGATCCGGCGCTTCGGCCGGGAGCGGGTGTCGGCGATCACGTTCGATTACGGCCAGCGGCACCGCGTGGAACTCGCGTGCGCGGCGCGGATTGCCGCGCACGCGGGCGTGGTGCAGGTCTGCCTGCCGATCGACACCTTTCGCACGCTCGGCGGCGATGCGCTGACCGATTCGCGTATCGCCGTCGCGGACGATGCCGGTGACGGCCTGCCGAACACTTTTGTGCCCGGACGTAACCTCATCTTCCTCACCTACGCGGCCGCATGGGGATGGCCGCGCCGAATCGGCAACCTGGTGACGGGCGTCGCAGAGACCGACTACAGCGGCTACCCCGACTGCCGGGCCGAAACTCTGGCGGCGCTCGAGCGCACGCTCCGGCTCGGCATGGAAACCGACATCCGGCTGCACGCCCCGCTCATGCACAAGTCGAAGAAGGAAACCGTCGAACTGGCGGCGGCGTTGGGGGCGCTGGACGCGCTGGCTCTCACCCATACCTGTTACAACGGCTGCCGGCCGCCCTGCGGGGAGTGCCCGGCATGCCGCCTCCGTGCCCGGGGCTTCGCGGAAGCGGGGATCCCGGACCCGTTGCTCGCTTTCGAAGGCACACCGTGACCTACTCCGTGAAAGAGATCTATTTCACGCTGCAGGGCGAAGGTGCGCAGACGGGCCGTGCGGCGGTGTTCCTGCGCTTCGCCGGCTGCAACCTGTGGTCGGGCCGTGAACGCCATCGCGCCGGCGCCGTCTGCCGTTTCTGCGATACGGATTTCGTCGGCACGGACGGCCCGGGCGGTGGCCGCTTCGACAGCGCGGCAGCGCTCGCCGACGCCGTCGCTCTGCACTGGCCTGCGCAGGCCGCGCGCGCACGGCCCTATGTCGTCTGCACGGGGGGCGAGCCGTTGTTGCAGCTCGATGCCGCGGCAATCGATGCTCTGCATGCACGCGGATTCGAGATCGGCGTCGAAACGAACGGCACCGTTTTGGCGCCCGCGGGCATCGACTGGCTGTGCGTGAGCCCGAAAGCGGATGCCGCGCTCGTGCAGCGTGCCGGCGACGAGTT
>DASUOE010000258.1:0-5984 GCA_036276805.1 Woeseiaceae bacterium
CGTCGACAGCACGGCGGCCGAGGGATACCGGGAGGTGGCGCGGCTGCGCCTCGCCCGTATCCGGCTCTACCAGGATCGCCCGAACGACGTCCTGGAACTGCTGGGCGAGCCGGCTGCGACGCCGGCGGACGACGCGGAAGACGCCTTCGCCGCGCGCTACGACGAGGTTCGCGGCGATGCCTATGTGGCGCTCGGGCGCCTCGACGATGCCCGGGAAGCCTACCGGCGGGCCTTGAGCGAGCCGGCACGCGACGCGACCATCAACCAGGAACTCGTGCAGCTCAAGTTGCTCGATCTCCCGGTAGTAGCGGTGCCGGCGGCGAACGAACCCGCGGGCATTGCGAACGCGCCGGCAGCCGCAACGGGTGACGCCGCCGGGGAACCGGCAGCGCCCGCCGCGGAGCCGGCATCGGCAGGCAACGCGCCCGCCGATGGCGCCGAACCCGCCGACCCCGCCGCGGAAAGCGAGGAACCGGCTGACGCCATGGACGAGGCGGACGAATGAGGGCACGGCTCCTGGTGTCGCTCGGCGCCGCCGTCATGATCGGCGGCTGCGGCATTTTCGGGGACGAGGACGAACTCGGCCCCGCCGAACTGGTCGACGTCGACGAGCAGATCGAGGTGCGCCGCGCCTGGAAAGCCGGGCTCGGCGACGACGCGGAATTCCTGCGGCTGGCACTGCGCCCGGCGGGCGACGGCAGTCGCATTTATGCGGCGAGCGTCGACGGGCGGGTTTCGGCGTTCGCGCCGGACAGCGGCAAGCGCCTCTGGCGCACCGAGCTCGACGTTCCGTTGACCGCCGGCCCGGGCGTCGGCCAGGGCCACGCGGTAGTGGTCAGCGCCGACGGCTACGTGATCGTACTCGACGCGGAGTCCGGCGCGGAACGCTGGCGCGCCGAGATCAAGGGCGAGTCGCTGGCAACCCCGCTTATCGCCGACGGCGTGATCGTCGTGCAGACGGTGGACAACCGCCTGCGCGCGCTCGATCTGTACGACCGCCGCGAACGCTGGAGCGTAACGCAGTCGGTGCCGGCGCTGACGCAGCGCGGCAGCGCGAACCCGGTGCTCGTGGGTTCGACGGTCGTCGCAGGCTTCGACAACGGCCGGGTGCTGGCCGTGAACCTCGAAACCGGCGACACGGAGTGGGACACGCTGCTGGCCCCGCCGAGCGGCCGTTCGGATCTCGAGCGGCTGTCCGACGTGGACGGGCTGCTCGCGACCGTGGGCCAGGACGTGTACGCCGCGGGTTACCAGGGCCGGCTGGCCGCGCTCGCGTCCGAGTCGGGCCAGATCATGTGGGCACGCGAGATCTCCAGTTACGAGGGCCTGTCGGCGGACTGGACGAGCGTCTATACGACGCAGGCCGAAGGCATCGTCATCGCGCTGTCGCGACGCACCGGTGCCGAGAACTGGCGCCAGGAACTGCTGTTAAGGCGAGAGCCCACGCTGCCGGTGCCGTACGGGACGACCGTGGTCACCGGGGACTACGACGGCTACCTGCACTTCTTCAGCAACGTCGACGGCGAATACGTGGCGCGCGTGCGCAGCGGCGGCGCCGCCGTCAGCGCGCCGCCCGTCGTCGTCGGTGAGACGCTTTACGTGCAGACGGACGACGGCGAGCTCACCGCCTGGCGTATCGATACGCCGGAGCGCCCGGCCGCGCCGGCTGCCGACGCCGAAACATCCTCCGGCGCGGGCGAGTGACCGGGCCGTCGCGCCCGGAGGTACCGCCGTGGAACAGGTGCCGAATCTGACGGGGACGCTCCCCGTCGTCGCGCTGATCGGGCGCCCGAACGTCGGCAAGTCGACGCTCTTCAATCGTCTGACCCAGACGCGCGACGCAATCGTTGCGGATTACCCGGGCCTGACGCGCGATCGCCAGTACGGCTACGGTCGGGTCGGGCCTGTCCCGTACATCGTGATCGACACCGGCGGCATCGCGGGCGGCGAAGTCGGCATCGACGAGATGACGGTCGAGCAGAGCGTGCGCGCGCTTAAGGAAGCCGACGTCGCCATCCTGCTGGTGGACGGCCGCGAAGGGCTGACGGCCGCGGACGAGCACGCCGCGGCGCTGGCGCGGCGCCACGCCCGGAGCACCTGGCTCGTCGTCAACAAGGCCGAAGGCCGGGACAGCGACATGGTCGCAAGCGAGTTCCACGCAATGGGGCTCGGCGATCCCGTGGCCATTTCGGCGGCGCACGGCGAGCGCGTCGCGGCCCTGATGGATGCCGTTCTCGCACCGTTTGCCGCGGATGGCGATACCGGCGGCGAGGCCGCCGGGCCGGGCGGGGCGCTCCGCATCGCCATCGTCGGCCGGCCGAACGTCGGCAAGTCCACGCTCGCGAACCGCCTGCTCGGCGAAGACCGGCTCGTCGTTTTCGACGAGCCGGGCACGACGCGCGACAGCGTGGCGGTGCCGTTCTCGAGAAACGGACGCGACTACGTGCTTGTCGATACGGCCGGCATCCGGCGGCGCTCCAGGGTGCACCAGACGGTCGAGAAGTTCAGCGTCGTGAAGGCCTTGCAGGCGATCGAAAGGGCCGAAGTGGTCGTCGCCGTGCTCGATGCACGCGAAGGCGTGACCGAACAGGACGTGAGCCTGCTCGGCCTCGTGCTCGAACGCGGCCGCGCGCTCGTCGTCGTGACCAACAAGTGGGACGGGCTCGACCCCGAGCAGCGCAAGCGCGTGCGCGCGGACCTCGACCGGCGGCTGCCGTTCCTTGACTTTGCGGAACGGCTCACGGTCTCGGCGCTGCACGGCACGGCCGTCGGCGACATCATTCCCGCCGCGGAACGCGCGTATGCGGCCGCCGTGCGCGACCTGTCGACGACGGAGCTCACGCGCGAGCTCGAAGCCGCCGTCACTGTCCATCCGCCGCCGCTCGTGTCCGGCCGGCGCATCAAGCTGCGCTATGCGCACCAGGGCGGCCGCAACCCGCCGATCATCGTGATTCACGGCAACCAGACCGACAAGCTGCCGGATGCATACCGGCGTTACCTGGTGAACCGCTTCCGCAAGGCGTTCGACCTGGCCGGAACGCCGGTGCGGCTGACGTTCAAGAGCGGCGACAATCCGTTCAAGGGTCGGCGCAACAAGCTGACGCCGCGGCAGGAGCAGCGCCGGCGGCGCATGCTGAAACACGTAAAGAAGAAGTAACCGCACGCAGGGGACGCCATGGGCAAAGCGACGCAGACAGTGACTCTCCCGGGGCGGTTTCGCATGCATCGCGGCGGTGCGCTGGAGTCGCCCACGCTGGCGTACGAGACCTGGGGCGAGCTGAATGCCGGGAAGAGCAACGGCGTGCTGATTTTCAGCGGGCTCTCGCCGTCGGCGCACGCGTCCTCGTCCGCCGAAGACCCGTCGCCCGGGTGGTGGGAGGAAATGATCGGCTCCGGCCTGCCGCTCGACACGGACCGCTTCTTCGTCATCTGCGTGAACTCGCTCGGCAGCTGCTTCGGGTCGACCGGGCCGGCCTCGGTAAACCCGGCCACGGGCCGCCGCTACCGGCTGGACTTCCCGGTCCTCACGCTCGAAGACGTTGCCGAGGCGGCCTTGGGCGTGGTGCGGCACCTGGGCATAGAGCAGCTGCACACGGTCGTCGGCTGCTCGATGGGCGGGATGAGCGGGCTCGGGTTCTGCGTGCGCCACCCGGGCGCGACACGCGGCTTCGTCTCCATCTCGTCCGCGACCCGTGCGGAACCGTTCTCGATCGCGGTGCGCTCGCTGCAGCGGGAGATGATCCGGTCGGATCCGAAGTGGAACGGCGGCAATTACGAACCCGGCGACGGCCCCGTGGTCGGCCAGCGGATGGCGAGAAAGCTCGGCATGATCACTTACCGCTCGGCCGAGGAATGGCGCGGCCGCTTCGGCCGCGAACGGGCGACGGACGAGGGCGGCGGCGAGCGCTTCAAGGTGGAATTCTCCGTCGAGTCGTATCTCGAGAACCACGCCCGGAAGTTCACCGGCGAGTTCGACGCGAACTGCTACCTGTACTTGTCGCATGCCTCGGACCTGTTCGACCTGGCCGAACATGGCGGGTCGCTGGCGTCCGGGTTCCAGCGCACGCAGCTCGAGCGCGTCATGGTAATCGGCGTGCGCACGGACCTGTTGTTCCCGCTGCACCAGCAGCAGGAGCTTGCCGATGGCTTCGGGTCAGTCTGCAAGGACACGGAATTCGTGAAACTCGACTGCATCCGCGGACACGACTCGTTCCTGGTCGAAATGGATGCGTTCCGCCCGGTGCTTTGCCGGTATTTCCTGTAGGAGCGGCGCACGCGCCGCGAAGGGTTTGCACGGTCCGGTTGCGGTACTGGCGCCGTTCCGTCGGGCCGTGACGTCTCTGCCGCGGCATCCCGCCGCGTCCAGGTCGCGGCGTTACGGCCAATCCCAGCTCAGGAATTCAGGCCGCCCTCAATTCGCGGCGTTACCGCCGCTCCTACTGGGGCTTCGGCAGCAGCAACGCGGGATCGACCGCCGTGCCGTTCAGGTAGACGCCGAAGTGCAGGTGAGCCCCCGTTACGCGGCCGGTCTTGCCGACGGCGCCGAGAGGCTCGCCCTCCGCCAGTTCGTCACCTGTCGCCACAGCGATCTCGCTCAGGTGGCAGTACATCGTGACGAGGCCCTGGCCGTGATCGACGATCACGGTATTGCCGTTGAAGAAGTAATCGCCGGTCGCCGTGACGACGCCGGCCCGCGGCGCGCTCACCGGCGTGCCTTCCGCGGCCGCGATGTCCATGCCCTTGTGGGGCGAGCGCGGCTCGCCGTTGAAGAAGCGTTTGAGCCCGAAGCTCGAGCTTTGCGGCCCGCCGACCGGAGCAGCGAGCGCGATGCCCTCCAGCGGCACGTCCCGCCACGCGCCGAGCGCGGCGTCGATGATCGCGCGCTCCCTGCCGATGCGTTCGAGCTGTACCGGCGCGGGGCTCACGTGGTCGGGGTTCGCGACGGTTAGCCGCTGTTCCGCGTAGCTGTGCGCACGGACGGGCAGCGAGACCACCCGGTCCGCGACTTTCACGTCGATGGTGCCCGGAACGGTTTCGAGCGGGACGCCGACGGCTGCGCGCCAGCGGCCGTTGTCGCGATAGACCAGTACCGGCTTGTCGGCAAACGTCACGGCGGGTGCCGCGGCCGTGGCCGGGCCGAGGTCGATGAACGCGATGCCGCCCGGCCGGCTTGCATCGGTCGCCGGCGCGGCACGCGGGTGCGAAGCGGCGGCACAGAGCAGCACGACGGCCGCGATACGGCAGGCGAGCATCATTCGCGGACTTTCGTGATCGTGGCGTCGATCGCGCCGCGGTGGAGCTGTGCACGGATGCCGCCGCCCGGTGCGACCTGGCGGGCATCGGTGAGCGCGATGCCGGTTGCGGCATCGAGCACGATCGCATAGCCGCGTTCGAGCGTGGCCCGCGGGCTCACGGCCTTGAGGCTGCGCTCGGCGAGTTGCAGCCGAAGTTGCGCGCGGCCGAGCGCGGCGGCCAGAGCGGTCACGAGCCGCGACCGGAGCGCCGCGTGGCGCCCGATCGCGCGCTCGATCCGCAGGGCCGGTGACTCCGCGGACAAGCGCGCGCCGAGGCGCTGCAGCGCCTGCTCGCGGCCGAGCAGGTCGTGACGCGCGGCCGCGGCGAGACGCTGCCGCAGTTCGCGCAGCCGGTCGCCCTGGCGCGCGACTTTCGCGGCCGGGCTCGCGTTCGCCAGCCGGCGCGCGAGCCAGTCGAGCGCCTGGGCCCGGTCGTCGAGCAGGCGGCGGCCCGAGCGCGCTATTCGCACCGCGCATTGCTCGAAACTGCGCGCCCATTCGGCGCAGTCGGGCACGACGAGTTCGGCGGCGCCGGAGGGCGTCGGCGCGCGCACGTCGGCGACGAAGTCCGCGATCGTGAAGTCGATTTCGTGGCCGATGCCGGTGACGATGGGGATCGGACAGGTGTAGATGGCGCGCGCGACGGCTTCTTCGTTGAAGGCCCACAAGTCCTCGAGCGAGCCGCCGCCG
>DASUOE010000259.1:0-7232 GCA_036276805.1 Woeseiaceae bacterium
CGACCTCGCGCGGCGCCTCCGGGTCGGTGACGTCGAAGACGCCGGTGCCGATGTTGAAGCCGACGAGCACGTACTCGCGGTGCGTATTCAGGTCGATGAAGCCCCAGACATCGGCCGCGGCGGCCGGCCCGGCGCTGACGCTCGCAAAGGGCACGTGGGCGAGCAGGGCGGTGGCGCTGCACGCCAGGCCGCCGGAGAGGCCTCCGGTGCAGGGCGTCGCCGCGAGTGGCCTGGTCTGCATCTGGCTGTGCAGGTCGAGTTTCGCCTTCAGCTCGCGCTCGGTCGCCGCGTCGCCGCCCTTGCGGTCGGCGAGCACGTGGAAGCCGCGGCTGGCGAACAACGCGCGGTACTCGGGCGGAACGCCGGTGAGGATAGTTTCGCTGCGGTCCGGCTGCCGGAAGCCGGCGTCGAAGCCGCCACGCAACTCCACGATGCCGGCGAGCAGCGGAAACAACGACTCGGGGTCGCCGAGCGCAAACCGGCCGGCGCCGACGCGCACCTGGCCGCCCTTGCCGACGTGGCCGAGCGCGTACTCGAGGGTCCGGCACGGCGTCGCCGGGTCCTGGCAGCGGCCGCGATCGGTGCCGTTTGCGGCTACGTACAGCGGATTCTCGTCGCCGTGGCCCCAGGCACCCGACACAGCGACGAGCAGCGCGCCGAGCACCGTGGCCCGGCGGGCTTGCAAGCCCTTCCCGATCGCGGTCATGCCGCGATTCTACTCGAGCTTCGGCCGCGCCGGCGTGACGTCGGACATATTGCAGGTCGGCAGGTACACTCCGGCGCATGCCGGAGCCGGTCGGGAAAGCCAGGTCCCTCGTGTTCAGCGCGGGTTCGTCCGCGTACCGCGAGATCCGCGCCGACGGTTTCCGGACGGAGCGCATCGGCACGCTCGCGGGCGCCTCGGGCGGCGCGAAGTGGCTGGTACTGAGCCAGCTCGACCGGGTCGTGGCGCGGCGCGTCCTGCCGGCCCTGCGAGGCCCCGTGCACACCATCGGCACGTCGATCGGCGCCTGGCGCATGGCGTGTTTCGCGCAGGCGGACCCGCTGGCCGCCATCGACCGGTTCGAAGCCGCGTACCTCGCGCAGGCCTACAGCCCGCGGCCGGACCGGCACGAGATTGCCCGGGTGACGGCGGGGATCCTCGATTGCCTGCTCGGCGAGTCCGGCGCCCCGGAAATCCTCGCGCATCCGGTGCTGCGCACGCACGTCATGGTCGTTCGCAGCCGGCACCTCACGGCGTCGGACAGCCGTGTCGCGCTGGCCGCCGGCCTGCTCGCGGCAGCCGGCCTGAATGCCGTGCACCGACGGGCGCTCGGGCTGTTCTTCGACCGCGTGCTGTTCTTCGATTCCCGCTGCGCGTCCGCGGACCAGCCGCCGTTCTACGCGGCGACCGGGTTTCCGCTGCACCGCGTGCCGCTTGCCGCCGACAACCTGCGCGACGCCATCGTCGCCACGGGGTCGATACCGTACGTCATGAGCGGCGTGCGCAACATCGCCGGGGCCCCGCCCGGCATGTACCGCGACGGCGGCATCATCGACTATCACATCGACCTCCCGCAGAGCGACAGCCGACGGCTGTCGCTGTTCCTGCACTTCTACGACTTCCTGCGTCCCGGATGGTTCGACAAGCGCCTGAAATGGCGCCGGCCGCAGCCGCTCAATGTCGACCGCATGCTGCTGGTGAGCCCGTCCCCGGATTTCGTCGCGCGCCTGCCGAACGCGAAGATCCCGGACCGCCGGGATTTCCTGACGATGCCGCCGGACGCACGCATCGCGGCCTGGCGCCGGGTCGTCGACCAGTGCAGGGAACTCGCGGACGAGTTCGAGGACGTCCTTCTGAACGACCGGCTCGCGGAGCGCGTCAGGCCGTTCCGGCTTTCGGCCGGCGGCGCGAACACCGGCGGGTAAGCTCCGCCTGGATCGCGGCGGCCTCGTCGTCCATCAGGCAATCGGATGGCTCCCGCCAGCCGCGCAGCATGGGGAGCGTGCGTTCGTTGACGAGCAGGTGCTCGCGGCCGAGCTGCTCCGCGACATCCCAGCCGGGGACCGCTACGACCGAACGGACACGCACGTTGCGGCCGGTCAGGTGCCGCAGCTCCCGGCCGAGCCGCCGCGCGCCGGCAGTGGCGTCGACGACCGGCATCGGCTCGGCGCCGAAACGCAGTTCGTTGTCGTCGATCGAAGCCTGGCCCTTGCGCCAGTTGCGGCGCGCGATGACGGTCACCGCGTAAATGCCGTTCTGGCCAACGAGCACGTGATCGATCATACCGGAGGCCGTCGGCACGTCGTGGTACGCGCGGCCGTGCCCGGCAGCAATCTTCTGCAGCTGGTGACCGACGGCGAGATTGGCGTCGTGCAGGAAACGAACTTGCCGCCACGCAAGGAAGTTGTGCAGGAGCTGCCAGGCCGCGAACACGGCCGCAGCGAGCAGGGCAGCGAACACGCCGTAGAGCTGCCAGGCCGGGTAGCCGGCAAACAGGACCGGGCCCCCGAGCAGCGTCGCCGCCGCGTACATGACGACGAACACGATGGCCGCCCCGATCCACGCCGACTGCCGGCGGGACAAGGCCTGCAGTTCGTTGCGAAAGCGTTCTGCCGCTTCGCTCATGATGCTGTCGGCGAAACTCGGGTGGCCGGTGAGCACGCGGGCGAGGCGGTGCCAGGTCCTGATCGCCAGTATGAACACGATCGCGCAAAACAGCGCGAGGGTCGCGGATGCGCCGATTGCCTGAAGATCCATGGCGTGGCTCGCATAACCGTCCGGGTCGGGAGCCAGCGTATCGGCACCGGGGGCGGGGAACTGTGACAGAGATCACACTCGCGGCGCCCGGCTGCCTTCCGGCCCGGCGATTTCAGGAGCGGTTCAGCGTTACCACGCTATTGGTTGCCTGCGCTATTTGTGAGTGTCATCACGGGGCATTCCCGCCCTTGCTGGTAGCGTGGCCGGGTTCGAGGCGCCTGCGGGTTCGCGAGCCGGCTCGTTACCAGCAGGGCATTGCGGAGGAGGGAAGGACATGAACGCAAGAATCACTGTCATCGCGACGGCGGTGCTCGGGCTGGCGCTGTCGGCGTGCTCGTCGATGGGGCCGGAGGAGTGCGCGGCGACGGACTGGGCCGCAGTGGGCTACGAGGACGGGTCCCGCGGCCTGCCGACGGATCACTTCGCCGGCCATCGCAAGGCCTGTGCCAAGCACGGCATCACCGCCGACTTCACGGATTACAAAGCCGGCCGTGACGAGGGTCTCGCCGAGTTCTGCCAGCCGAGCCGCGCGTACAACCTGGGCGTGAGCGGCGGGCGCTACCATGGCGTCTGCGACGTCGCGCTCGAGGAGGAATTCCTCGATGCCTACCAGGTCGGCTACCAGCTCTACTCGCTGCGCGCCAACGTATATGACGCGAATACGCAGATTTCGGCGCGCGAGAACGCGTTGCTCAACATCCATGCCGCCATCCGCGACAAGCAGGCGCGCCTGATCAGCGTCGAGCCGACGCCGCAGGAACGCGTGCTGCTGCTTGCGGACCTGCAGGAGCTGTCAGCGCGCACGGGCGAACTCGAAGCCGAGATCGACGCACTGATCCACGTACGCGCCCAGCACGAGGCGGCGCTCGCGGAATACGAGACCTCGGTCGCCGCCTACGACTACTGACGGCCGGGCGCCCGGTCACGCGTCGTCCTCGCGCCGGCCTGCCGGCCGCCGCCGTTCCTGCTCGAACTTGCCGGTGCCGCCGGCGAGGCCGCCCGCGCCGAACGGGCTGCGCCGGTCGCGCCGGGAGCGCCGGTCCTCGTAATGCTGGAAGCGGCACTCGCAGATGTCCCGGTCGCACGCCGGCAGGGGCAGGCGCGGGGCTTCCGAGGCCAGGTATCGCTTGCCCTCGAGACGGCGCGCGGCGTCACAGGCGTGAGCGGGCGCCTTGATCGCGACCGCGTGGTACTCGCTCGAACGCGTCGCCGGCCGGCCGGGCAACGCGCGCGGGCGTTCGTCGGCCGGCGCCCGCTGCCGCCGGCGCAGCCACCACCAGCCGGCCAGCAGCGCCAGCAGCAGGATCAATAACAGCGTTCGCACGATCGCCTCCTCCTGCGCCGGCCCGTCGGGTCGCCGGCGCCGCAGGCCGACGGGCTCGACCGTCAGCAGTCCGCGCGGACGACCGGCCTCGAGGGGTCGCCCGCCTCAGTCTTCGCCGGCGCCCGACGCCCCGGCGAGCCGGGCAACCGGTTCAAGCACATACAGCGACCCGCCGTTCTCGACCGACTCGAAGGCAGCAACGAGCGCCGCGTGCAGGCCGGGATGCGCGTCGATCGTGGCCTCGAGGTCGTGACGCACGTCGTCGAGCTGATCCTGCGGCAACAGGTCGCGGTCGAACGCGAACTGCGCGGCGCGACCGATGTTGATGTACTGGCGCGCGATGGCCTCGATCTGTGCCGTGTCGGTGGCGGTGATGAGCTGGCCCTGTGGCGCGGCCATCTTCGCGAATACGCGGGCCACTTCCGGATTGCCCGCGCGTGCCATGTACAGCGAGGTCTGCATGGCCGCGAGCGATCGCTGCGCCTCCGCTTCCGCCACGCGATCCGCGATCCGGTTGGCCGAACGCTGTTCCAGCGCGATCATGACGAGGACCACGACGATCGTCACGAAGCCGACCGCTTCCGCAAGTTCCCGCCAGTTCTTGTGCTTCATCCGCGATCGACCTCTGACGTTCGAAACTCTAAAGACCCGGGAACGGCGAGACGCCGAACAGCCAGCGGTGCAGGAGCGCGACAACCGCGAAAACCACCGCGGCGCCCGCCAGCGTTTTCAGGTCCTTCGCGACGGGAACCGCCGGTGGCCGCACCCATGGACCATCGCGGTGATTGATGAGCAGGATGGACACGATCGCCCACAGCCCGAGCCCGCCGAACAGCACCAGCGACCGGCCATCGCCGTTGGCGAGCAGGTGAGCAACCGCCCAGAGGAGCGTGCCCGTGAGCATGGGGTGGCGCAGCCAGCGCTTCGCGTTGCCGGGCGCGTGCGACGCGGCGAACAGGTAGAAGGACAGGAACACCAGCACCGGGACGACCGGGCTCGCAAACAGCGGCGGGACGTATACGGGTTCCGGCGTGGCCCGTCGCCAACCGATCACCATGAGCACGACAGACAGGACGATGACGAGCGCGAACAGGCCCCGGTACGCGTTCGGACCGAGGCGCAGCAGGAGGCTGGAGCGCGCCGACGGCAGCACCGCGGGAAACAGGTGCACGACACTCCACAGGAGGACGGCGGTGACTAACAGGCCCAAGGGCTCGCTCCCGTCGAAAGCTCGACTTGCGTATACTGCAAAATATGCCGGGCGCGGACAACAAGTTGCTGGAAATGCTGACGGGTTATGCCGCCGCCCACCAGCATCCGTTCAATGTTTTCGTGCACCTCGTCGGGATCCCGACGATCATGCTCGGGGTGCTGATACCCCTGACCTGGCTGTCGGTCGACCTGGGGCCGGTCGAAGTCTCGGCGGCGCACGTCGTCCTGCTCGCCTTCTTCCTTTTCTACCTGACGCTCGATGCGTTGTTCGCGCTCGTGTTCCTCGCGGGAGGCGGGTTGCTCCTGGTACTCGCCGGGCGGATCGGCGACCTGCCCGTGGGCACGGGCGGCGCCCTCGCGGCTGCCTGCTTCTTCGGCGGTTACCTGGCGCAGTTCGTCGGCCACGCCGTGGAACGTTCGATGCCGGTACTCGTGAAGCACCCGGTGCAGGCCAACCTGGCGGCGCCATTCTTCACGGTCGTCGAGATGTTCAAGTTGCTGGGCCTCCGGGACGAGCTGTTCCACACCGTGCGCCGCAACGTCGAGCTTCAACGGGCGCGGCCCACGGACAGTGCGTAGCGTAACAGCGCGGCCACGCTGATCGCGTCGGTGATCTCTCCCTCGCAGGCCATGCGCACGGCTTCGTCGAGCGGCAGCCGGCGCACCGCAAGGTCCTCCGTTTCGTCGAACGCCGTCGCGCCGATCGTGAGGTCCTTCGCGACGAAGACGACGCCGGCTTCGTCGGTGATCGAGTTGCTCGTGTGCAGGCGCATCAGTTCCTGCCAGTCCTTCGCCTCGAGACCGGTCTCTTCCCTGAGCTCGCGTTGCGCCGCGGCGAGCACGTCTTCACCTTCCGGTGCGCCGCCCATCGGCAGCTCCCAGGAGTAACTGTTCAGCGTGAACCGGCTCTGACCGACGAGCCAGGTGTGATCATGCTCGTCGATGGGCAGGATGCCCACCGCCACCGTCTTGAAATGCACATAGCCGTAATCGTTGCGGCCGCCGTTCGGATTCACGACCTCGCTTTCGCGAACCTGCATCCAGCCGTTTTCGTAGATGACGCGGGTGGAGAGGGTTTTCCAGGTCATTGTCTCGCGTGCTCCGCAGCAACGGGCGCAGTCGGCCGTGGCCGAACGAAAAAGGCCCTCCGGGGCGAGGGCCTTTTGGGAAGTGGTGCCGAGAAGAGGACTTGAACCTCCACGGGGTTACCCCCACTAGCACCTGAAGCTAGCGCGTCTACCAATTCCGCCACCTCGGCAGGGTGCAACCGCGTACAATCGCGGGGAATTGCGAAGGTCGCGCACTGTACTCAACGCGGGCGAGGCCTGTCAACGCCCGGCACGGCGTGCCGGGCACACAGAGCCGTAACTGCGGAATAGCAACTTGCCGAAGAACAAAAAGACCAGCGAAAAACGGACTGCCGGCCGCCACCCGGAGGGGAACTACCGGCACCCGATCCCGAACCGGACCGCGCTTCTCGACTACCTGACTGACGCCGGCAGGCCGCAGACCGCGGAGGCGATCCTTGCGGCGTTCGGGCTCAAGGGCCAGCGCATGAGGAGCCTCCTCGTCGACCGGCTCGAGGGCATGGTGCGCGCCGGGCAGATCATCCAGAACCGGCGCAGTGAGTACTGCCTCACGGCAAAGCTCGAGCTCGTCACGGGGCGCGTGAGCGGTCATCGCGAAGGCTTCGGATTCGTCATTCCCGACGACGGCAGCAACGATATCTATCTCTCGGCGCGAGAGATGCGGCCGCTGTTCGACGGCGACCGGGTCGCCGTTCGGGTCGTCGGCACGGACCGGCGCGGGAAGCCGGAGGGTGACGTAGTCGAGGTCCTCGAACGCGGTACGCAGGAGATCGCAGGGCAGTTCATCCGCGAGCGCGGCATCGGCCTCGTCGTGCCGGACAATCCGCGCATCGCACACCGGATCCTCATCGGGCGCGGCGACACCGGC
>DASUOE010000260.1:0-7664 GCA_036276805.1 Woeseiaceae bacterium
AGCTGAACCGGCGGTAACGCCGCGACCTGGAGGCGGCCAGGGAATCACGCCACTATCGCCGCCATCGTGGGGGCGATCAGGCCGCGCCGCATTCGCGGCGTTACCGCCGCTCCTACAGAACCTTGCCCTCGAGCGCCCTGACGGCCGCAGACGGCGACACACCCGCAATGAGCCGGTCGGCGTCGACCAAGGTCGCGTACGCGCTCGTAAGCGGCAGGATGCCTGCCCAGACGGGAATGTCGTAGTCCTCCGGCTCGTCTTCCGGATGCGGCCTGTTCGAGATCTTCGCGCTCGCTGCCTCTATCGGCAACGCGATGACGCCCGTCATCTTGATCTCCTTCTCGAGCGGCGCGCGCAGCTCGGCCCAGCGGCCCGGCATCGTGTGTTCGGCGATGACGCGCATCGCCGCGAGCTTTGCTTCCCGGTCCTCGATGAGCCTCGGCGTGCCGAACACGGTCACTGAGCGGTAGTTCATCGACGAGTTGAAAGCCGATCGCGCCAGCACGAGCGCATCGAGCAGCGTGACGTTGAGCGACGCCCTGTCCGTGCGTTCGAGGAGACGGACGACGCGCGCCTTGCGCGCACCGTGCAGGTACAGGGTTTCGCCGTCGCGGCCGTAGAGCATCGGCACGACGACGGGCCCGCCGTCCTCCACGAAGGCCACGGCAGCCACGAGCCCCGCGTCCAGGACCGCGTGGACCGTTGCCCGGTCGTAGGCCGCCTTTTCCCGGAGCTGCCGGACCTCGTTCTGCCGGCTTACCGCGTAGTCGTCGCTCATCGCCTCACCGCCGGGGCGGCGCCGTCAGGGCGCCCGCCCACCTGAACTGCACTGCCTCTACAACACCCGCGGCGCGAGCAGGACCGCCGCCGCGGATACGATCACGATGCCGATGATATTGAGGAAGAACCCGGCCCGCACCATCCGCGGTATCGTGAGGAGGCCCGAGCCGAACACGATCGCGTTCGGCGGAGTCGCCACCGGCAGCATGAACGCGCAGCTCGCGGCGAGCGTGACCGGAACCGCTACGAGGAGGGGATCGAATCCCGCCCCGACGGCGACCGCGCCGACGATGGGCAGGAACGTCGTCGTCGTCGCGGTATTGCTCGTGAGCTCGGTCAGGAAAATGATCAGGGTCGTGGTAATGACCACGAGCAGGACCGTGGGCAGCGTGCCGAGCTGCTGGAGGCTCGTCCCGATCCAGTCCGCGAGCCCGGTTGCGGCGACGGCGCCTGCGAGCGCGAGCCCGCCCCCGAACAGGATCAGGACGCCCCAGGGCAGCCGCTCGGCGTATTCCCAGCGCAGCAGCATCGGGTCGTCCTTCGCGCCGCTCGGGATCAGGAACAGCGCGATGGCGCCCGCCATCGCGATCATGGAGTCCTCCAGCGCGCCGAGTCCGGGCAGGCGGTTGAGCAGAGGCCGGGTGATCCACAGCGCGGCGAGTGCGACGAACACGACCGCCACCCGTCGCTCGGGCGTCGTCATCGTGCCCATCTCGGATTTCAGGCGGCGGAGCTCCGCGCGCCCCTCCCCGGAAGTGCGGAAGTCGACGCGGAACGCGACACGCGTGAGGACCAGCCAGGCCAGCGGCAGCAGGAGCGCCGAGACCGGCACGCCCAGGAGCAGCCAGTTGGCGAAGGCGATCCCGGTGCCGTAGTTGTTCTGCATGAACGCCGCGAAAATCGCGTTCGGAGCCGTGCCGACGAGCGTCGCCATGCCGCCGATCGTGGCGGCGTAGGCTATCCCCAGGAGGAGCGCCGACTGGAAGTCGGTCCGGGCCCGGTCGTCGAGCCCGGCGACGGACCCGTGCACGACGCCGATGACGGACACGCCGATCGGCAGGAGCATCATGGTCGTCGACGTATTCATGACCCACATGCTGATGAGCGCCGCGGCCACCATGAATCCGCCGACGAGCGAGCGGCCGTTACCGCCGGCGTGTTGCAGCACACTGAGCGCGATGCGCTTGTGCAGGTCCCACCGTTGCATCGCGAACGCGACGACAAAGCCGCCGAGGAACAGGAAGATTACGTCGTCCGAATAGGGCACGACCGTGTCTTCGATGCTCGCGATGCCGAAGAGCGGGAACAGCACGATCGGCAAGAAGGACGTGATGGCGATCGGTACGGCCTCGGTCGCCCACCAGATCGCCATGAGGAGGCCGACGGCCGCGGTGTGCCAGGCGGCCGGAGTCAGCTCGGCCGGTGCGCCCGCGAGAAGCATCGCGACGGCGACGGCCGGCCCGAGCAGGAGCCCGACCTGCTGGTAGCGCGCACGGCCCGCGACTGCGACGTCTGTCCCCACTCGATGATCCCCCGCCCCGGCAGCGCACACTGTAACCGGTTTCGGCATTCACGACCGCCCCGTGACCTTCCCGGCGTGGCGGCCTCTTCACGAGATGTTGTTACGGCTCTCGCCTTCCGCCACTAGATGTAGTAGCATCCCGCGGCGTACCTCATCGGTACGCACGGAGATGAGATGCAACAGGCGACGGGGGCGGGACACCATGCCGGATGCATGGCTCGGGGCAGTGCCACGTGCTTCCTCTCAACACGTCACGCTACGCGTCAGAGCTGCGAACTGATGCGGCCCGCGAACCAACGATCCGCCCACCGGGGACGAGTACGCTGACAATTGCCGCGACACAGAGGTCGCGCACTGTCGATCGCGTCTCGTACCGGGCCTCTGCATCCTCTGCACACTGGCCGCCCGTACCCCGGGCGGCTTTTTTCATGCCGGCCCTGTTGTTCGCTGCCCTCCTGCTGGCGGGCTGCGCGACCGAGCGCGCGAAGCCGGACCTGCCGTACCCTGCGTTCGTCGACACGGCGGAGATCGAGGAACAGTTTCTCGCGGCCTTGCCGGGCGTCCGCGCCCGCGTCTTTGCCAGCGACGCCCGCACACGAGCGCTCTCGAGCCGCGTCGACATCCCGCCCGACTGGAAGGGCACGACCGGCGGCGAACCCGGCCTCGCGCTCGAAATCTACGTGCTCGCCGGGCAGCTCAACTTTTCGGACATCGAGCTCGGCCCCGGCGGCTACGCGTACGTGCCGCCCGGCAGCATGGGCTTCCGGCTGGTCTCGGACGACGGGGCGCAGGTCCTGTATTTCCTGAACGAGGTCGAAGAGCGGACGGTGATCCGCTCACCGATCATCCTCGATTCCGGGCTCCTGCCATGGGAGGAGCGAGGACCGGGGGTGTACGAGCGGGAGCTGCGCCGCGACCCCGGCACCGGGGCGCGCACCTGGCTCGTGCGGGTCACCCCGGAGGCACGCTTCCAGTGGGCGGCGTCGAGTGTCGAGCAGGAGGGCTACCTCGTGTCCGGTCAGTTCCTCGGGAGCGAATGCGCGCAGGGCGAGCCCGTCGGGTGGGAGTACCTGCCCGGCGGCTACTTCCGCCGCCCCGCCGGCGTGCTGAGCGGCGGACCCGATGCCGCGGCGACTGCCGAGTCGACCTGGTTTTTGCGCGAGCTCACGGAAGGGACCGTCTCGGCATTGCCGGCCTGCGTCGCGTCCGCGGCACCGGAGGAGGTTGACGAGGCGGAACCGTCCCGGGACACGTTCGGCGACAGCTTCTAGTCGCCGCCCCGGGCCGCCTTACGCCGGCCGTCGTCCGACCGCTGACTTCCGACGGCTGTTCGACGGCCGTGGACGATCGTCTCAGGCGTTCCTGCGCCGCGGCGTCACGAGCCGCGTGATGCCCGTGCCGAGCTTCATGAGCTTGGTAAGCGTCGACGTCGGGATCTCGCGGATTTCCTCGTACCAGTTGCTCGTCAGCTCGACGAAACCCAGCATGTTGCGGATGCGTTCCTTGGTGACGGGGTCCGTGTCCGACTCTTTGTCCATTTCCGCTGCGCATTCGCGGAGCATCGTGAGCGTCGGGTTGAGTTCGCGCTGCTTGCGCTGCTCGATGATGACCCGGAACAGCTCCCACACGTCGTAAATGGATTCGAAGTAGTCCCGACGGTCGCCGAGGACGTGCACCATTCGGGCGAGACCGTAGCTTTGCAGCTCGCGGATGCTCGTGGATACATTCGAGCGCGCGACGGACAGCAACTCGCAGATCTGGTCGGCGCGCAGCGGTTCCGGCGACAGGTAGAGCAGGGCGTGAATCTGGGCGACCGTGCGATTCGTGCCCCAGCGAGTGCCCATCTCGCCCCAGTGCAGGACATATTTCTCGACGGCGGGCGTAAGTTCCATGGGGAAGCCCTCTTCAGTTATTTCTGTTCAGACAGAAATTACCGATTCTCCTGGCCGGAGACAAGCTGTCTAGGGCGCAGGCGCGCCGCGCTCACAGCCTCGCCAGGGCAGGACGGCGGCCTCAAGGCGCAAGCGCGGTCACGATCGCCCGCCGTGGCGCCGGCCAGCCTTCGCGCGTGCGCGACGGATCGGCCGGGTCGAGGGCCTCTGCCAGCGAGTCGTAGGGCATCCACTCCGTCCGGCGCTGCTCGGCCGTCGTCGTGACGGTCACGTCGATGAGGCAGGTCTGCCGCCAGCCGGTGCGCGCCAGCCAGGTCAGGAGTTCCGGCACCGTGGGCAACAGCCACACGTTGTGCATGCGCGCGTAACGGTCCGGCGGCGTGGCGGCCCGCTGTTCCTCGCCCGGCAACACCAGGGTTTCGAGCACGAGCTGCCCGCCCGGGCGCAGCGTGTCGCGCAACAGGCGCAGGTGTTCGAGCGGCGAGCGCTGGTGATACAGGACGCCCATCGAGAAGGTCGTATCGAAGGCCCGGGGCGAGGGCGGCAGCTCCTCCAGGCGAAGGGGCAGTACGCAGACTCCCTGGGTATCGAGCAGTTGCGCGACGGCCAGGAACTGCGTGATGTAGAGCAACGTCGGGTCGATGCCGAGCACGAAGCGGGCGCCGGCCGCGCGCATGCGGAGCGCATACCAGCCATTGCCGCAGCCGACGTCGAGCACCCGCCGGCCTGCGAGCGGCTCGAGCGCGCAGGCTACCCGCGCCCACTTCAGGTCGCTCTGCCATTCGGCGTCGATGTGCACGCCCGGCAGTTCGAACGGCCCCTTGCGCCACGGCGAGAGCCCGAGCAGCGCCGCGCGCAGGCGCACCGGGTCCTCCTGCAAGTCCGGCAGCGAGTCGACGATCCCGGCCCAGCGCGGGAAGTCGCCGTGCCCCGCGGCCGACAGCCGGGCGCGGGCAACCGCCTCGAGCACCGCCGGCCAGTCGGCCAGGCCGGCCGCATTGAGCTCACCGGCGAGTTCGGCGAGGTTCCTCACCGGCCCTCCGGCCGTCCGGCTTGATAGCGATCAGCGACACGAAATTGAAATAGCGGAGCCACACGGCCACGGAACCGAAGCCCGCTGCGGCGAGGCGTCGCCGGTGGGCCGCTACCGTCTCCGGCACGAGGACGTTTTCGAGCGCCGCACGCTTCCGCGCGACCTCGAGCGCGCTGTAGTCATTGCGGCGCTTGTGTTCATGGTAGAGGTCGACGAGCAGCGCCTCCATCGCCGGGTCCTCGTCCACCACCTTCTCCGACAGGAACAGGATGCCGCCCGGGACGAGCCCGTCGGCGATGCGGGCGACCATCCCGTCGCGTTCGGCCGGCGGCACGAACTGCAGCGTGAAGTTCATCACGACCATGCCGCCGTCGCGGATTTCCGTGTCCCTGGCGTCGCCGAGCCGGACCTCGACCGGCGGCCGGCCCGGGTACGCAGCCGTGTCCGCGATCACGAGCTGCCGACAGCGTTCGACCATGGCGGGCGCGTTGTCGACGGCGACGATGCGGCAGCCTGGCGCGCGGATGCCCTGGCGCATGGCGAGCGTCGCGGCGCCGAGCGAGCAGCCGAGGTCGAAACATGTGGCACCGGCGCCGACAAAGCGGGCGGCCAGCGAGCCAATGGCGTCCAGCGTGGCCGCGTAGCCGGGGATCGAGCGGCGGAGCATGTCCGGGAAGACGCGCGCCACCGATTCGTCGAAGCGGAACGGCTCGTCGCCGAACTTTTCGTCCACGAAGATCCGGTCTTCACTCATGGGTGGCGTCAGGGGCGGGCTGGGGCTGTGTTGGCAGGGCGGCCGTTGTGGAACAATATCCCGCCGGAGAATCCTGCCGATGATGATACGCGAACTGCACCACGAACTCGGGATCCCCGCCGACTACGGCCGGAACGGGAGCCCGCCGGCATTCGAGGAAGCCGTCGACCTCGTCGACGTCGGTCCGAACCTCGTAGGCCGAATGCAGCGGCTGACGCCGTTCGCCGCCCGGCGCTGGGCAGAGATGGTCGCCGCGGCGTCGGCGCAGGGCGTGCAGCTCCTGCTCGTATCCGGGTTCCGGAGTGTCGAGTATCAGGCGGGCCTCATCCGGAACAAGCTCGGCAACGGCCAGGTCATTGCGGCCATCCTCGAAGTCAATGCCGCGCCCGGTTACAGCGAACATCACACCGGCCGGGCCGTCGACATCGCGACCCCCGGCTCGCGGCCCCTGACCGAGGAATTCGAGACCACGCCGGCATTTGCCTGGCTCACGCGCAATGCCGGGCGCTTCGGCTTCTCGATGACCTATCCCCGGGACAATCCGTGGAAAATGGTCTATGAGCCGTGGCACTGGTCGATCAAGGGTGCGGCCGGCCTCGCGCCGGCCAGATCGCCGCCGACGAAAATCGGGTAGCGCAATCGCTCGCGATTCGGCAGAATCCCGCCCCGCACACGGGGGACCGCGGAAAGCGGTCCGTGTGACCGCGTCTACCTGGCGTGTTCCGGCATTGCAATCCGCTGTCGCATCCCGGCCAAAGGCCGTGACAGCGGTTGACACACAGGCAGGGCAATTAGACAATAGCCGGCTTGTGTCCGCGGAGGGGTACTCAAGCGGTCAACGAGGGCAGACTGTAAATCTGCTGGCTTAGCCTACGTAGGTTCGAATCCTACCCCCTCCACCACGACTTCCGGCCGGATGCCGTAAGAGGGTGGCAGCAGTATAGCAGGGTTTCGGTCGTGCGCCGTTTCGATGGGACCTCCGCCGGCAAGGCGGTGAGTTCCGACCGGCGAACCTCCGCAGACACAAGACGACAACGTGAATCCGGGTTGGCCAGTCAGGGTTGGAAGTCACCACGGCATTTCACCACGGAAGACACAAACGTCCGGACGGTTAGCACAACGACTGTCAGGACTTTTGTACGCCCGCGAAACGGGCACCACTGAGTGAGAGGCGGGTGTAGTTCAATGGTAGAACCTCAGCCTTCCAAGCTGATGATGTGGGTTCGATTCCCATCACCCGCTCCAGGCTTGGCAGGCTAACGGCGTTCACCGGCAGGCCCACATAGCTCAGGGGTAGAGCACTTCCTTGGTAAGGAAGAGGTCCCCGGTTCAATCCCGGGTGTGGGCTCCAAGACAGGCACTGGTCTGACCGACATATCGATTAACGAAAAAAACGCGCAGCAGGAAAGGCAAATGTCCAAAGAGAAATTCGAGCGTACCAAACCGCACGTGAACGTCGGGACGATAGGACACGTGGACCACGGTAAGACGACGTTGACGGCGGCGTTGACGAAGGTGATGGCGGAGCGGCATGGGCGCGGTGAAGTCCGGGCGTACGACCAGATTGACAATGCGCCGGAAGAGAAGGCGCGCGGCATCACGATTGCGACGGCGCACGTGGAGTACGAGAGTGACAAGCGTCACTACGCGCACGTGGACTGTCCGGGTCACGCGGACTACGTG
>DASUOE010000261.1:0-3112 GCA_036276805.1 Woeseiaceae bacterium
CCTGCCGACGCTGCTCGCGGTCGTCTCGAGCTTTCGCAATCGCGCGCTCCCCGAGGGGCTCGTGAGCTTCGGCGAGATCGGGCTCGCCGGCGAGGTCCGGCCCGTGCGTTACGGCGAGGAGCGCGTCGCCGCAGCCGCCAAGCAGGGATTCACGACGGCCGTCGTGCCGCGCGCCAACGTCCCGCGGCGGCCGCCTGAGGGCATCCGCGTCGTGGGCGTCCGCAAGCTCACCGAGGCGCTGGACGCCGCCGCGGGCTAGGAGATTCCCGTGGCCGGTTCGGGCCCCGCGAGGCGCGGGCCGATCCGCACGGTGCGCACGCGGTTGTCGTCGCTCGCCACGATCTCGATGGGATAGCCGGCGATCTCGAGGCAGGTGGCGGGCGCGGGGATCGTCTCCAGCATTTCGACGATCAGCCCGTTGATGGTTTTCGGACCTTCCGTCGGCAGCGCCCAGCCCTGGGCCCGGTTCAGCTCACGGATGTTCGCGGCGCCGTCGACCAGCCATGCCTCTTCGCTCTCCTGCACGACGTCGGCGATTTCGTTGGCCGGATCCGTCGTGAACTCACCGACGATCTCCTCGAGGATGTCCTCGAGGGTCACGATCCCCTGGATGTCACCGTATTCGTCGACGACGAGCGCGATGCGCTGGCGCCGCCGCTGGAACTGCACGAGCTGCGTGCTGAGCGGCGTGCCCTCCGGTACGAAGTACGGCTCGTCGAGCAGCGTCACGAGAGAGGCTTCGTCGAATGCCTGCGTCGCGAGGTTCGCTAGCTTGCGCAGGTGCAGGATGCCGACGACGTTGTCGATCGAGTCCCGGTAGACGGGCAGGCGGGTATGCTCGCTCTCGCGCACGATCCGCTCGATGTCGTCCGCCGCATCGTCGAGGTCGATGCCGACGATCTCGTTGTGCGGCACCATCACGTCGTCGACGGTGACCTGTTCCAGGTCGAGGATGCTTAAGAGCATCCGCTGGTAGCGCCCGGAGATGCGGCTGCCGGCTTCGTGCACGAGCGTGCGCAGTTCCTCGCGCGTGAGCGCCTGCAGTCCTTCGTGGTCGCTACTCACTCCGAAGAGGTACAGGAGCCCGTTGGAACAGGCATTCGTCAGCCATACGACCGGATACAGCACCTTGAGCAGCGGGTAGTAGACGAACGCGGCCGGATAGGCGAGGCGCTCGGGATGCAGGGCGGCGAGGTTCTTCGGAGCCGCCTCGGAGAAGATGAGTACGACGAAGGTCAGCACGAGCGTGCCGATTGCGACGGCCGGTTCGCCGCCCAGGGCGAGTGCGATGATGGCGACCAGCGACGCCGCCGAGAAATTGACGAGATTGTTGCCGAGCAGAATGAGCCCGATCAGCCGGTCGGGTCGGCGCAGCAGGGCCTCGGCAAGCCGCGCTCCGCGGTGGCCTTGCCGCGCCTTGTGGCGGAGCCGGTAGCGGTTGAGGCTCATCAGGGCCGTCTCCGACCCCGAGAAGAACGCCGACAGAAGCAGCAGCAGGACCAACAGCCCCGACAGGAGCGCTAGTGGAACGTCCTCGCCCAACGAACGACTACCTCCTCATGCGGTATGCGCGAACGGACCCGGCGGCCCGACCGAGTTTGCTGAGCGTGCACGCGAAGTGTCAAGGCGCGCCGTGTCAGCTCCAGCTGCGACCGAGGATCTCCTCCAGTACGAAGCGGCTCCCGAAGTACGCCAGCACCAGAAATCCGAAGCCCGCGAGATACAGGTATATCGCGCGCCGCCCGCGCCAGCCGCCGAAGCGGCGACCCAGTATGAGGATGCCGAACAGCAGCAGCGCGAGGAGCGACAGTACCGTCTTGTGCACGAGGTGCTGTGCGAACAGGTCCTCGATGAACGTGAAGCCGCTCGCCACCGACAGGGCGAGCACCGTGAAGCCGGCCGTCGTCACCCGGAACAGGAGGGACTCGGTCGTCTCGAGCGGCGCGAAGACGTTGTTCGCCGCGGTCAGCCGCCGCGATTTGAGTCGCCGTTCCTGCACCAATGCGAACAGCGCGAGGATGGCGCCGACCGTCAGAAGCCCGTACGCGAACAGCGACGTCAGCACGTGCGTGCGCATCTGCCAGCCGAGTGCGGCCGTGCCGGCCGCATCGCGGGTGTCGGAGACGCCGAGCGTACACAGCGCGGCGAGGAGGAACAGGCCGGCAGCGACCCCGCGCAGGTCGGCCCGGAATGCACCGATGAGCCCGATGAGACCGAGTTGCCAGCCGATCAGGCCCACCGCATTGCCGAGAGTTACGTTATGTCCGGCATCGAGTGCGACATAGAGCAGCCAGGTGCCCGACAACAGTCCCGCCGCGGCAGCGGCGAAAGCCACGCCGACGAGCAACGTGGTCCGCTTTGACCAGGTGGGCAAACGACTGAGCGCAAAGGAAATTGCGGTAAGCGAGTACAGAAAAAAAATTGTGATTTGAGACACAGAAACCCGAGGGGTCTATCGCCTACCGTTTCGGCAACGAATCATCCCACATGGCGATAGCCATTAGTACCCTTGTCGCGGGCAGGCGGGGTGTCGCCGGGCCAAGCGAATGCGTATACGAATACTGGGTTGCAGCGGGGGCATCGGGGCCGGCTCGAGAACGTCGGCAATGCTCGTCGACGACGACGTGCTGATCGATGCCGGCACCGGCATCGGCGACGTGGCCGTCGAGGAGTTGCGGGCGATCCGGCATGTCTTCCTGACGCATTCGCACCTCGATCACGTTGCCGGCCTGCCGATGCTGGCGGACCTGGTGTTCGACGAAAACTTCACGACGCCGTTGACCGTGCATGCGCGCGAAGAGACGCTGCGCGCCATCCAGCAACACATCTTCAACGACGTCATCTGGCCGAACTTCGCCCGGCTGCCGACGGCGCGTAACCCGATCCTGCGTTACAGCGTGTGCAGCCCCGGCGACACCGTGACGATCCGCCACCGGGATTTTTACGCCGTGGACGTCCGGCACAGCGTGCCTTCGCTGGGCTTCACGGTGCAGAACTCGAACGGGGCATTCGCCGTCAGCGGGGACACCCGCACGAACGAGACGCTCTGGCCGGTGCTGAACGCCTGCAATGACCTGAAACTGCTGGTCATCGAAGTGTCGTTTCCCGATGA
>DASUOE010000262.1:0-2054 GCA_036276805.1 Woeseiaceae bacterium
CCCTCAGGCGGGAGGCGAGGACGCGGGCTTTGCCTGGTACGTCACCGGTAACCGCGACGACGTCAGCACGGACACCCGCGGGCTCCTGGTCCTGCAGGGCGGCGGCGACGACGTCGATGCAAACTACGTGCGCATGGGCGAATTCGCCGGCGGCGGCGACTTCGTCGTCCTGCGCGCATCGGGCGCCGACGAGTACAACGACTACATACACGCGCTGTGCGCCTGCGACTCCGTCGAAACCGTCGTCTTCGCCAGCCGCGAGGCGGCTTTCGACCCGTTCGTTCTCGGGCGCCTGGGACAAGCCGAGGCCATATTCATCGCCGGCGGCGACCAGTCGAACTACGTGCGGTACTGGAAGGACACGCCGGTCGAGGATGCGATCCACGCCGTTGCCGCGAAGCCTGCGCCGGTCGGCGGCACGAGCGCCGGCATGGCCATCATGGGCGAGTTCGCCTACTCGGCGATGACGCCCGCGAGCCTCACCTCCGACGTCGCGCTCGCAGACCCGTACGCGACCGACCTGACGCTCGAGCGCGACTTCCTGCATTTCGCGGGCCTCGAGGGCATCCTGACCGACCAGCACCTGATAGAGCGTGACCGCATAGGCCGCACGCTCACGATGCTGGCCCGGCTCATCGAGGACGGCTGGGCGCCGGCGGGCAAGGCCGTTGCCGCAGACCGCGAGACGGCGGTGCACCTCGACCCTGAAACCGGGCTCGCCACGGTGTATGCCACCGCCGGGCACACGACACCGTACGCCTATTTCATCCTCGCGGACGGCGCGCCGGCGGTGTGCCGTCCCGGCGTGCCGCTCACGATGCCGGGCTTGAGCGTATACCGCGTGGGGCCAGGCGGGGGTTTCGACACGCGCGCGTGGGCGGGCACCGGCGGCATCGCCTATACGTTCGACGTGCGGGACGGGCAGCTCACGTCGAGCCGCGGCGAGATTTACTGAGTCGGAGCGCTCCCGTCGCCACCACCGAAACAGATCTCCACGATGCGATCGGCCCACGCCGCGGTGTCCGCTTCGGCGAAGTTAGACAGCAGGATGACCGTGAATCGCTCCCCCGGTATGCGCAGTATGTGCGTGCGAAATCCGACCCAGCTGCCGCCATGGCGTACGCACGGACGCCCGGCGCAGGTACCGACGTCCCAGCCGAACCCGTAGTCCAGTGGCTCGCCGGCGTTGTTCGTGCCGGAGGCGAAGGCGAGATCCCGCATCGCCGTACTCACGAGCTCGTCCGTGTACAGGGCGGCGTCCCAGCGGGCGAGGTCGTTCAGCGTGGAATAGATGCCGCCGGAGCCGATGATGACGTTCAGCGCGTCGTAATCGTCGGGTGCCCAGCCGGTGCCGTCCGCCGCATAACCGTAGGCCCGGTTCGGAATTTCAGGCTTGCGCTCGTCGTAGACGCGGGACCCCGTCATGCCGAGCGGGGCGAAAATCCGCGTCTCGACGAACGCACTGAACGGCATGCCGGCAGCGGCGGCAACGACGGGGCCCAGCATGTCGTAGCCCGGGTTGCTGTACTCGTAGCGCTCGCCGGGCGGGAATACCGGGCTTGCCATGCGCCCGAGCAGTTCGGCGGCATCCTGGTTGGTCGGCATGCCATCGGAGGTGTCGATCGAATCGTAGTAATCCGGCAACCCGCCGGTGTGCAAGACCAGGTGCCGGATCGTCACGCCGTCGTACGGGGCGAGCTCCGGCACGTATTTCGCAACCGGGTCGTCAAGTTTGAGCGCGCCGTCCTCGGCCAGCATCAGTATCGCCATTGCCGCGAACTGTTTCGACACCGACGCGAGCCGGAAGGCGGTGTCGGGCGTTACGGGTATGCGCTTATCGACCTCGGCGTAGCCGTAGGAGCCGTCGAACGCGATCGTGCCATCGCGAATGACCCTGACGGCGACGCCGGGCCGGATGCCGGTGCCTACGTCCCGAAACAACGCATCGATTTTCGCGGCGGCCGGGTCCCCGGCTGTGTAGACTGGTACCGTCGCCACCGCAAGGCAGAGGAATATCGGAAGGCTTCGCAACCCGGTAATCATCCGGCCCGCGG
>DASUOE010000263.1:0-2100 GCA_036276805.1 Woeseiaceae bacterium
GCAGCCCAGACGGTGGACCGCATCGTCAATTCCTTCCCGGCCGACAAGCAGGGCCATATCCGGACGATGATCTCGACATCGCTGCGCGGCGTCATATCCCAGCAGCTCCTGCCGACCAAGAACCGCCCGGGCCGGGTCGCGGCTCTCGAAATCCTGGTCAACACGCCGGCCGTGAGCAACCTGATCCGGCAGGGCAAGCTTGACCAGCTCGAAACGGCGATGCAGTCCGGCGGCAACATCGGCATGCAGACGATGGACTCGGCATTGATGTCGCTGGTCAGCAAGGGCCTGATTGCCGGCAAGGACGCCTACCTGCAGTCCAACAACAGGGCGAAGTTCGAACGGATGAAAGACGAGGGCTGAGGCGGCGGCGCCGCGAGAAACCTGCGGCCGGGCGGGCTTGCGCCGCCTCCGCCGCTCCAACGGCCGCGGCGGCGTGGCATAATGCCGCGCTTCGATTGCCACCCGCACGGCTCCCATGCCCGACCGCCCGCGCCAGATACTCGTTACGAGCGCACTGCCATACGCCAACGGCTCCATCCACATGGGGCACCTGGTGGAATACATCCAGACCGATATCTGGGTGCGCTTCCAGAAGCTCGTCGGCAACCGCTGCACCTACGTGTGCGCGAGCGATGCGCACGGCACCCCGATCATGCTGAAGGCGCGCGAACTCGGCGTCGAGCCGGAGGCCCTGACCCGCAGCGTCAGCGCTGAGTTCGTGCGCGACTTCACCGACTTCGGGATCGCGTTCGACAATTACTACACGACGCATTCGCCGGAGAACGAAGCCCTGACGAGCGAGATTTTCGAAGCGCTCACGGCGCGCGGCGACATCTACACGAAAACCATCGAGCAGGCCTACGACGAGAAGGAGGGTCTGTTCCTGCCGGACCGCTTCGTGCGCGGCACCTGCCCCCGCTGCAAGAGCGCGGACCAGTACGGCGACTCCTGCGAAGTATGCGGCGCCACCTACACGCCGGCGGACCTCATCGACCCCGTCTCGGTATTGTCCGGCACGACACCGGTCACGCGGGGCTCGGAGCACTATTTCTTCCGCCTCGGCCGCTACGAGCAGCACCTGCGGGACTGGATGCAAAGGGCCGCCCTCGACCGCAGTATCGTTGCGAAGCTCGAGGAATGGTTCGCCGCCGGCCTCAGGGACTGGGACATCTCCCGCGATGCACCCTACTTCGGCTTCCGCATTCCGGGCACGCAAGATAAGTACTTCTACGTGTGGCTCGACGCCCCGGTCGGCTACCTGGCGAGCTTCCTGAATCTCTGCGCGCGCCGCGACGACCTCGACTTCGACACGTACTGGCGGCCGGGCCACGACACCGAGGTGTACCACTTCATCGGCAAGGACATCGCGTACTTCCATACGCTGTTCTGGCCGGCGGTGCTCGAAGGCGCCGGCTTCCGCGCGCCGACTAGCGTCTTCGCACACGGCTTCCTGACAGTGAACGGCCAGAAGATGTCGAAGTCACGCGGGACGTTCATCAAGGCGCGCACCTACCTCGACAACCTGGACCCGAGCTACCTGCGTTACTACTACGCAGCGAAACTCGGTCCGACGCTCGAGGACATCGACCTGAGCCTCGACGACTTCGTCGCGCGCGTGAACGCGGACCTCGTCGGCAAGCTCGTCAACATCGCGAGCCGCTGCGCCGGCTTCATCAACAAGCGCTTCGACGGCCAGCTCGCGGCGACACTGCCGGAGCCCGCGCTCTTCGAGCGCGCGGCGGCCGCTGGCGCCGAAATCGCGCAGCATTACGAAGAGCGCGAGTACGCAAAGGCGATGCGCCGGGTCATGGCGCTCGCCGACGAGGCCAACCGGTACATCGACGAGAAAAAACCCTGGCTCATGGCGAAGGACGCGGCGCGTGAGGCCGAAGTGCAGGCCGTCTGCACGCAGGGCATCAACCTGTTCAGGAGCCTGATGCTCTACCTGGCACCCGTCATCCCCGCCGTGGCGGACCGGGCCCGGGCCTTCCTCGGCGACCCGGCGTGGCACTGGCACGACGCCGCCCGGCCGGTGCTGGGGCGCCGCATCAACGCTTTCGAGCCGCTCCTGACGCGCGTCGAGGCGGACAGCGTCGC
>DASUOE010000264.1:0-13855 GCA_036276805.1 Woeseiaceae bacterium
TATGAACAAGCACCAGATGAAGGGCAACTGGAACGAGCTCAAGGGCAAGGTCAAGGAACAGTGGGGTGAACTCACCGACGACGATCTCGACCGGATCGAGGGCGAATCCGACCAGCTCGTGGGCGCCATCCAGAAACGCTATGGCCGCTCGGTCGAGGAGGCGCGCGACGACGTTCGCCGCTGGCGCGACACCCAGGGCATCTAGGCCAAGGTATCAGGCCAGGGCAGTCTCAGGACTGCGTCCGAATCCGGCCTTGTGCCGGTGCAACACGAACGGCGGCGCCCGGCTGGCGCCGCCGTTTTTTGTGCCGTTTTTTCACGTAGCGGGCCGGTCGCTGGCGCGGGTCGCAGAAGCCTTCTAAGCGTGCGTTCCCGCAGCGCCGCCGATTTCATCGATTGCCGACGCCAGTGACACGAGCGATATCGGCTTGCGCAGGTAGCGTGCGACGTTCAAGTCCCGCGTTAGCAGGCGCAGCCGCCCGAGCGGATGCGCCGTGATGAATATGATCGGCGTGGCGTAGCGCTGCTGCAGCACCCGCGCGACGTCGGCGCCGTCGGCGCCGTCGGCCAGCCGCCAGTCACAGATGACCACGTCCGGCGGCGAGTCGCCGGCGGCGGCCTCCGCCTCGGCCGGCGTCGCGGCGGAGCTTACGTCGTGACCCAGGTGATCCAGATACCTGGCGCTCGCGTCCCGCGCAAAGTCGTCGTCTTCTACGATGAGAATCTTCATCACACGTCTGATGTGTCGACCTCGCCGTATTCCTTGAGCCGGTTGTACAGCGTCTTCAGGCTGATGCCGAGGCTCGCTGCGGCGGCTTTCTTGTCGCCGTCCAGGTGATCGAGCGTGGCCAGTATGAGGTCCTTTTCGACATCGGCGATCGAGCGGCCCACTCGCAGGCCCTCGATGTCGCTCGGCAGTCCGTCGTCGAAGCGGCCGGGCAGGTTCACGTCGTCGTTGTCGGACATGATGTATGCGCGGTGGACGGTATGCTTAAGTTCGCGCACGTTGCCCGGCCACGAGTGTTGTTCGAGACGCTGCAATGCCGTTTCCGTAAGTTGCTTGTTCGTCTTGTGCTTGGCGTTGAGTTCGGCGAGGAAGTGGCGTGCGAGCAGCGGGATGTCGCCGCTGCGATCGCGAAGCGGCGGCAGTTCGATCGGGAAGACCCGGAGCCGGAAATAGAGGTCTTCGCGCAGTTTGCCGGACTTCACGGCTTTCGCCGGGTCGCGGTTCGTCGCGGCGACCAATCGCGCATTGACCGGCAGTTCTTTCTCGGCGCCGACGCGCAGGATCCTGCCCGTCTCGAGGGAGCGCAGCAGGTGCGTCTGCATTTCGGCGGGCATCTCGGTGATCTCGTCCAGAAACAGCGTGCCGTTGTCCGCCCGCTCGAAGAAGCCTGCGTGCCTGCGCGTCGCACCCGTAAAGCTGCCTTTTTCGTGGCCGAACAGCTGGCTCGACAACAGGTCCTTGCTCAGGCTCCCGCAGTTGACGGGGACGAACGGCCCGCTGACGCCGCTCAGCAGGTGAATGGCTTCCGCGACGAGTTCCTTGCCGGTGCCGCTTTCGCCCTGGATGAAGACGGTGCTGTCGGTGCGGGCGACCTGCCGGATCGTTTCGTAAACCGCACGAATGGCCTGGCTCTCGCCGATCATCAACCCGAAGTGGCCGTCGCCCTCCGGTTCCGTGGGCGGCTTCCTGTCCTCGACCTGCCCGAGCAGCGCGAGGAGTTCCCGCGGCTCTATCGGCTTCGTCATGTAGGAAACGCCTTCGCCCGCCATGCCGCCGATCAGGTTCTTGACGCCCGCATGCCCGGTGATGATGACGACCTTTTCAGGCCGGTGGTCGGAAAAGGCGTCGAGGAGTTCGAGGCCGCTGCCGTCCGGCAGCATGAGATCGAGCAGAACGGCGTCCGGCCGTGTCTTCAACAGCATGTCACGCGCCGCCGACACCGTGTTGGTGGACACGACCGAGTGGCCCTTCAGTTCCAGAAATTCCGCGATTCCGCTGCTGAAGTCAGCTTCGTCGTCGACGATCAGTATGTTTGCCATGGCTCCCGCGTGGGCACGTGCCCCCTGTCGAAGTGGTGTACGGTCTGCTGCCCGGGCCATTCCGGCTCACCCGCCGCGGAGCTAGAGCCAGTATTCGAGCGGCCAGCTCAGCCACTCGGAAAACCGGCGCAGTACCCCGCGGTCACGCCATTCCTCCAGCGTGACGGCCCGACTGCGTAGTATGTCGTCAACGAATTGCATTTCCAATTGCCGCGCGAAATCGGCGCCGAAAACGACCGCGTTGACCTCGTCGTTATGCAGGAAACTGCGGTAGTCGAGGTTCGAGGAACCGACGGTGGACCAAAGGCCGTCGATGACGGCGGTCTTTGCGTGGACGAAGGATTGGTGGGTTTCGTAGATCCTTACGCCGGCCTCGAGAAGGTCCCCGTAGCGCGACCGCGAGGCGTTCAGGACCAGAGCCGAGTTGGAGGCGCCGGGGACGACCACGCGCACGTCGACGCCCCTGCCGGCAGCCGCCTTGAGGTCGTCCATGAACCCGTCGTCCGGGGCAAAGTACGCCTGGGTGATCCAGACGCGCTCCCGCGCAACCTCCATGGCCTCGCGATAGGCATGGAAGATCTCCGACTCCCGGGCGTCGCCGCCGTCCGACTTCAGCACCGCGACGACGTCGCTGCCCGCATCCCCGGGGTCGACGACGACCTCGGGCAGTGGCGTACCGTCGGTGTGTTCGATCCAGTTGTCGGCGAACACGTCGAGGAAACCCGCCACGGCGGGCCCGTAGACGGCGACGTGAGTGTCCCGCCAGCCGCCCTCGAGCGGCTTCTCGGGTTCAACGCCGAGCGAGCTGCTGGAATAGGTATCGGACAGGTTGATGCCGCCCGTAAACGCCACCCGCCCGTCGACGATCAGGAGTTTCCGGTGATCGCGAACGTTGGCGTTCAGCGGATTGCCGCCGTCCGCCGGATTGATGTCGTGGTACTCGACGATCTGTATTCCGTCGGCGCGCATGCCCGCGAAGAACTCGTCGTCACTCAGAATGCTGCCGATGCTGTCGAAGATGACTCGTACCGCCACGCCCTCGCGCGCCTTGACGCCCAGGGCCGCCGCGAATTTCCGCCCGACGCCGTCGTCGGCAAAGATGTAAGTCTCGAGCAGGATGCTGGAGGTCGCTTCGCCTATCTCCTTCAACATGGCCTCGTATGTGACCGGCCCGTCGATCAGCAACTCCGCGCGACTGTCGGAATAGATCGGGGAATCGCTCAGCGCTCCGACGGTGTCGAACAGCTCGGCGAACTCCTGCGGGTCCGGCGCCCTGGCTGCGATCGATGCAAGGAGTTGCTCCGCCTCGTCGTCCGGCATCGGCCCGTCCGCATCCGCCACCGGGGCAGCGGGCGTCGGGCTCTCGTGCGAGTCCGGAGGCGTCGTGACGCAACCGTTGAGCGGCACGAGCAGCCCCGTACCGAACAGGCACGTCAACGTAGTGCAAGCTCGCCTCAAGCACGTCCTCCGGAAACCGACCCCGAGCGGCTGTTGCAGGGATCGTGCCAGCTCCCGGTCGACACGGCGTGGCGCGGGCCGTAGGATGGTGGCGACGGCGGCCCCGCGGCAGCTGTAGTTCTTACATGCCAGGTGTAATTCTTGCCGGCAACGGAATTGATTCCGGCCTTTTTGATTATTGATGGATGCAGTGCATGGCCGGAAGGCTCATCGCTTCCCTTTGCGTCGTGGTCGTCGTGGCGATTTGTACGCTGCTGCTCTGGGTCTCGCTCAGCCGCGGGAACGAGATGCAGGTTGCGCGAATCGCCGAGGCCGAATCGTATGCGGCGCGCAGCCAGCTCGTGCGCAACACCGAAGCACTGATCGCGGCTCTGCACAACGTGCGCACGTATTGGGCAGCCAACCAGCAGCTCGATGCGGCCGCGTGGGCGCCGGTCGACGGCATCGACATGGCCACGCTCGCTGGCGTCGAGCTTTTGTTGTGGGACGACGTCGGCAGCGACACCCGCTTCGTTCGCACGGCGACCAACGGCCGCTTCGATTACCGGCCCGCTGCAGAGGAATGGTCGCGTCTTCATGATCTCGTGGAGAGAGCGCGGCAAATCGGCCGCAACGCGATCGTCGGCCCGTACGCACGCGACGACGGCAGTTCCTGGTTCGAGGTGTATCTCGTCGAGCAGCGGGAGGGCGTGACCGGGCATCTCGTGGCACTCGTCGACTCGACGTCCGCCTTTGAGCACATGCTCGCGGACGTGTCGCCGGGCTACGCGATCCGCGTGTTCGCGGGCGACACGTTGCTGTACGAGCGCGGCCAACCGGCACCGGGCGCGCCGGCCGCATGGGAGCGGGAGGGCATGATCCGCACGTCGCTCGGCACGCTCTGGAACGTCGAGCATCGGCCGACCGCCGACCTGGCCCGGTCGCTGGGCACCCCGGCGATCGACCTCATACTGCTGCTCGGCATGCTCATTTCGGTCCTGCTCGGCACGCTCGTGTACGAGAACGGGCGGGCGCGGTCCCGTGCCGCCGCCGCGGAAGCCGCAGAGGCGGAACTCGCCCGGCTGAACCGGACGCTCGAGGAGATCATCGCGGATCGGACGCGCCAGCTGCGCAACCGGACCACGGACCTGCAGACACTGACCGATTCCGTGGCCCACGATCTCCGGAATCCGCTCAATTCCCTGTCCGTCAATGCGCAACTGCTCGAGGAACGCGCACGCAACGAACTCACTCCCGACAGCATGCGTGTCCTGAAGCGCTTCATGCCGTCCGTCAACCAGATGGCAAACATCCTCGACCGGTTGCTCGGGCTATCGGAAGTGTCGCATGCCACGTTCGACCGCGAGCGCATCGACATGCGGATGCTGGCTCGTGAAATCGCGGACGATCTCTCCGGGGCGGAGGCGCCGCCGCCCGTCGAGTTCCGTATCGGCGACCTTCCTGAAGCGCGCGCCGATGCGACACTCGTGCACATGTTGGTAACGAACCTGCTCGCAAATGCCATCAAGTACACCCGCACGCGGGATCCGCGAATCGTGACGGTCGGGTCCGAGCGCCGCGACGGCGAGGTTGTCTATTTCGTCGACGACAATGGCATCGGGTTCGGACAGGAACACGCGGAGCGGATCTTCGGCGCTTTCAACCGGCTGGACAAGGCGAACTCATCCGAAGGTGTCGGGCTCGGTCTTACGATCGCGCACCGCGTCGTCGAGCGGCACTCCGGCCGCATCTGGGCGGAAGGCCGGCCGGGCGAGGGCGCCACGTTCTATTTCACGCTCGGCGATGCGGGCACACAGGCGGGCGGCGCATGAACAGAACCCCGCCATCCCGGCGGCCGAGTTCACGCCGCGCCACCATCGGCGACGTCGCCGAACGCGCCGGCGTATCGCCCATGACAGTCTCGCGCGTCATCAACGGCGAAAGCAACGTCCGGGATTCCACCCGCGAGGCGGTCCAGGAGGCGATCGATGCGCTCGGCTTTTCGCCGAACAAGGCGGCGCGCAGCCTCGCGAGCGCAAACCAGCTCCAGTTCGCGCTCATCTACGGCAACCCCAGCGCGTCCTTCCTGAGCGCCATGCTGCTGGGGGTTCTCGAGCAGGCACGTCGCAGCGATACGCAAATCGTCGTCGTGGAATGCGACACCGAAGCCCAGGGCATCAACGCGATCAACAACATGATCCAGAGCGGCGTCGACGGGCTGATACTGTCGCCGCCGCTCGCCGACTCCGAGTACGTGCTGCAGATACTCCAGAAGTACACGATGCCTGCCGTGACCATCGGCACGCAACACGTCGATCACGACATCCATTCCGTACAGATCGACGATTACGCCGCCGGCTACCGCATGACGCAGCACATACTCGACCTGGGCCACCGGCGTATCGGGTTCATCGCGGGCAATCCCGCGCAGCGCTCGAGCGGGCTGCGGCTGGCAGGCTACCTCGATGCACTGCGCGACGCCGGCATCGATTTCGCGGACGAACTCGTCGTCCAGGGCTACTTTACGTATCGCTCCGGGCTGGCCGCCGCCGACCAGCTGCTTGCGCTGCCGCGCCGGCCCACGGCGATCTTCGCGAGCAACGACGACATGGCGGCCGCAACCGTGGCGACGGCGCATCGCCGCCGGATCGACGTGCCCGGCGACCTCACCGTCTGTGGAATAGACGACACGCTGCTCGCGACGACCATCTGGCCGGAGATCACGACCATTCACCAGCCAATCGTCGACATGTCGCATTCGGCGATCGACATACTGGAAAAGGGGATCCGGGCCCGCCGGGCGGGGACCGCAACCGCGGCAGTGCATCTCACCGTGGATTTCCGGCTCGTGAAGCGCGCGAGCGATGCACCGCCCGCGACGGCCCTGTCCGAAGTCTCCTAGGGATCGCTGTCCGCGCCGGCGGCCAGGCCTTCGGCCAGCCCGGCGAGCGCGGGTTTGGCGGTGAAATCGGCATTGAACAGGAGCGGCCAGTCCGGCCGGTCGCGGAAACCGGGAATCCAGCTGTCGCCGTCGGTGATGCCCCACACGGTGAGCCCGCCGCGCAATTCGCTCGGCACCGCCTCCTGGTAGACGCGTGCGACCTCTGCGAACTTTTTCTTTTGTAAATCCACTAGTTCCGGTGTTATCCGAGAATTGTCTTCAGATGCGTTCACGGCGATGTCGAGTTCGGAAATGCGCACCTTGAGGCCACGCGAGACCACCTGGCCGAACGCCTCGCGAAGCGCGGCGGCGTCGGGCCGGTCGTGGTCGATGTGCATCTGGAAGCCGATGCCGTCGAGCGGCACGCCGCGTGCCCGGAAGTCGTCGGCCATCGCCAGCACGCGGGCGAGCTTGTGCGCGCCGTCCCGCCCCGAGATGCCGTAGTCGTTGTAGTAGAGTTCCGCCGCCGGATCCGCAGCCCGCGCGGCGCGAAACGCCTGTTCGAGATAACCCGGGCCGAGCTTGCGATACCAGATCGTGTCGCGGTAAGTGCTCGGGGATTCGTCCGTGAACGCCTCGTTGACGACGTCCCAGCTCCGCAGGCGTCCCGCGTAGCGGCCGGCCACGGTCCGTATGTGTTCGTCGAGTTCCGCCGAGAGTGCATCCGCGTCACCCTCGAACGTCGTCATCCATTCCGGCGCCTGCCTGTGCCAGACGAGTGCGTGGCCGTGCACGACGAGGTCGTTCGCCTCAGCCCAGGCGACCAGCAGGTCGGCGTCGTCGAAGGTGTAGCGGTTCGGCGCCGGGTGGAGGTACGCCATCTTCATGATGTTCTCCGCGGTCACGCTGTCGAAATGCCGGCGGACGATGGCCTGGCGGTCGGGACTGTCGAGCAGGCTGTTCCCGGCCGCACCGGCGGGAACGGCAACGCCCACCGGGAAGTCGGCAAGCGACGCAAGCGGCGCGATACAGGCTTCCTCGATCACGGGGCCGCCGCGATCGGTGCATGCCGACGCGGTCAGGCCGGCAACGGCGTACGCCGCGAGGCAGGCGAATCGCCGTCGCCGTGCCGGCGACTTGCCGTGCAGGTGCCCGGGCCAGTGGGCCGGCGATCGCGTCGGTGCCGTCACGGTTCAAAGAACCGGTAGGTCGTGGATTCGCTGTAGAGCCGCCCCGGCTCGAGCAGCGTCGGGGGAAAACGCGGCTGGTTCGGGCTGTCGGGAAAGTACTGCGTCTCGAGGCAGAAAGCCGCGAACGGCGCGAACGGCGCTCCCAGGTTCTGCCCGCTGTAGAGTTGCAGGCCGGGGCAGGTCGTGTGCACCTCGAGTTCGAGGTCGCCGCGCGAACCCGTCACCGCCGCCGCAGGTTCCTCACCGGTCAGCACGTAGTTGAAATCGGCACCCCCGGCGAGGGCCACGCGACGGTCTCCGCTCCCGACGAGCGTCGCGAGCGCAGTCGATCGCCGCAGGTCGAGGGCGGTGCCTTCGACCGGCAGCAGCGCACCGGTGGGCAGGAGTTCGGGACCGACGTCGGTGATCGAGTCGGCCTGGATGCGCACGCGGTGGCCGAGGACGTCGAACCCGGCGCCATCGAGGTTGAAATAGGTGTGGTTGGTCAGATTGACGTGCGTCGGCAGGTCGGTGGAGGCGGCGTAGCGGATGGACAGTTCGCGCTCGTCGTTCCAGCTGAGCCGGACAGAGGCGCGCAGGTTCCCGGGATAGCCAGCATCCCCGTCCGGCGATTGCAGGCAATATTCGACATGCCGCGCCGTGGCACCGCCGCCGACGAACCAGTAGCGCCGGTGGAAGCCGTTCGGCCCGCCGTGCAACTGGTTTGCGCCGTCATTGGCCGTGAGCCGGAAGCATCGGTGCCCGACCGGCAGCCTCGCGCCGCGAATGCGGTTCGCGCACCGGCCGATCGTGGCGCCCACGAAGTAGCGATCGTCGAGGTAGTCGGCGAGGCGCGGGTAGCCTAGCGTGACCTGCCGTCGGCCGCCCTTCAGTTCCAGTTGGATCGACGCAACGCGCGCGCCGAAGCTGCAGAGCTGCACGCGGTCGCCGCGCGCATTCACTAGTTCGTGAAGTTCGGGTAAGGCCAGCGCGTCGGTGCCGGTCAGGCTCATGGTCCGGGGCGCTCCCGATCGGTGCCCGGCGCCGCCGCGGCGCGGGGCTCAGGCGAGCGTGGCCAGGAAGGCGTGCAGTTTGCGTTCGTCGGCATAAAAGTTGCGGATGCCTTCGCTCAGCTTGTCCGTCGCCATGGCATCCTGGTTAAGGCGCCAGTGAAATGTCGCCTCGTCGAGCGTTTCGCGTTCGTCCGCCGGACCCGGGGCTTTGGGATCGAGCGCCCGGGGCAGGTCGCCGTCGTCCGCGGCGAGTTCCTCGAGGAGTTGCGGGCTGATCGTGAGCCGGTCGCAGCCGGCCAGTGCCGTGACCTGGCCGGCGTTACGGAAGCTCGCGCCCATGACGACGGTGCCGTAGCCATGCTGCTTGTAGTAATTGAAGATACGCGTCACCGACTGCACGCCCGGGTCTTCATGCGGCGGATAGCTGCTGCGGCCGGTCGCCGCCGTGTACCAGTCGAAGATCCGCCCGACGAACGGCGAAATCAGGTACACGCCGGCGTCCGCACAGGCCTGCGCTTGCGCAAAGCCGAACAGGAGCGTCAGGTTGCAATGAATGCCCTCCCGCTCGAGTTGCTTTGCCGCCTCGATACCCTGCCAGGTCGCCGCCGTCTTGATGAGGACCCGATCGCCGCCGACGCCGGCGTCGGCATACAGTGCGACGAGGCGCCTGGCGGCAGCGACGATGGCGTCGCGGTCGAACGAGAAGCGGGCGCTGACTTCGGTGGATACGCGCCCCGGGATGAGCTTGAGTATCTCGCAGCCGACGCTGACGGCGAGCCTGTCCGCCGCCAGTGCAAGTGCGGTTTCGCGATCGCCGCTTTGCGACCGGCTTCGGGCCAGTGCCTCGTTCACGAGTTCGCGGTATGCCGGGCTGTCCGCGACCTTGAGGAGCAGCGATGGATTCGTCGTCGCATCGACCGGGCGGTGCTTGCGGATGGCCGCGAGTTCGCCCGTGTCGGCGACGACGGTCGTCATCTCACGAAGTCGTTGGAGCTTGTTCATGGCGCGTCGTTCGCCAGCCTCATCGGGTGCGGAAGATGAAGTCGTTGAGCACGTTCTCGAACCATTCCTGCTTGCCGCTTCGCTGCTTCGGCTCGCCGTTTTTTTGCGCCAGGTCGCGCAAATCGGCAAGTCCGAGACGACCCGCTTCGAAATCCCGGCCCTTGCCGGTGTCGAAACTCGCGTACCGCCGTGCCCGGAACTCGGCGAGCGAACCCTTTTCGAGGATCCGGCCCGCAATCTCGAGCCCCCTGGCGAACGTGTCCATGCCGCCGATGTGCGCGATGAACATGTCTTCCGGATCGGTGGATTCCCGGCGCACCTTCGCGTCGAAGTTCAGGCCGCCCGTCCGGAACCCGCCGTCGCCGAGAACGACCAGCATCGCCTCGATCGTGTCGTAGAGGTTCGTGGGGAACTGGTCCGTGTCCCAGCCGTTTTGCGGATTGCCGCGATTCGCGTCAATCGATCCGAGCAGGCCGGCGTCAACGCACATCTGCAATTCGTGCGCGAAGCTGTGGCCGGCCAGGGTGGCGTGGTTTGCTTCAACGTTGAGCTTGAAATCACCGGCCAGGCCGAAGTGGCGCAGGAACCCGATCACCGTCTGTGCGTCGACGTCGTACTGGTGGTACATCGGCTCCATGGGCTTCGGCTCGATCAGGAACGTGCCTTCGAAGCCGATGGATCGGCCGTAGTCGCGCGCCATGGTGAGGAAGCGTGCCATGTGCTCGAGCTCGCGTTTCGTGTTCGTATTGAACAGGTGCGCATAGCCTTCGCGACCGCCCCAGAAGACATAGTTCTGCCCACCGAGGGCCACGGTTGCGTCGAGCGCCGCTTTCACCTGCGCGCCGGCGTGCGCAACGACCTCGAAGTCGGGGTTCGTCGACGCACCGTTCATGTAGCGCGGATGCGAGAAGACGTTGGCCGTACCCCAGAGGAGCTTGAGCCCGGTCGCCCTTTGCCGCTCGGCGGCGAGGTCCACCATGTGCCCGAGGTTCCTCTCGCTCTCCGCGACCGACGCGCCTTCCGGCGCGAGGTCGCGGTCGTGGAAGCACCAGAACGGCACGCCGAGTTTCGTGAACAGCTCGAACGCTGCATCGAGCTTGTCCTCCGCGGCGGCGAGCGGGTCGCTTTTCTCCTTCCACGGCAGCCGGCGCGTGCCGGGGCCGAAGGGATCCCCGCCGTCGGCGCAGAAAGTGTGCCAGTAGCAGATGGCGAAACGCAGGTGGTCTTCCATGCGTTTGCCGGCTACGACGCGGTCGGCATCGTAGGCCTTGAAGGCGAGGGGGTTGTCGGAATCGGGTCCTTCATAGCGAATTCTGCGGATACCCGGGAAGAATTCGCGGGTACCGATATGCGGATCGGCGCTCATTGGCTTTGCTCCGTTAGCTCTGTGGTCTGGATTGCTGTGTTGTCGACGGCCCGGCGCCAGGCGGCGTAGGCGTCGACGTAGCGGTCGGCGTTTTCCCCAATCGGCTCGCGGCTGGCCGCGGGCCGGGGCGAAAGATGTCGTTCGGTGACGACGGCGATTGCGACGGACGGGTCGTCCCGGCGTTCGAGCAGCCACAGCGCCTGCAGTGCCGCGCCGTAGGATGCGCCTTCGTCCTGTTCGAGCAGCGTGACCGGCAGCCGGCAGACGTCGGCGACGATCTGGCACCAGGCATTGCTGTTGGCGCCCCCGCCCGTCAATACGATACCGGAGGCCTCGAGGCCGAGCCGGCGCAGCTCGTCGAGGCCGAAGCGCAGTCCGAACGTCGCGCCTTCGGCGGTCGCCCTGAGCAGGTGGCCGCGCGTGCAGTTGTGGGCGCGCAGGCCGAGGATGCTGGCGGATGCCCGTGGCAGGTTCGGGGTGCGCTCACCGCTGAAGAACGGCAGGACGAGCAGGCCATCCGAGCCCGCCGGGACGCCCCCGATGACCTCGTCGAAGCGGTCCGTGCCGACGTCGAGCAGCGTGCGCATCAGTTCCGTCGAAAACGTGCAGTTCATCGTGCACAGCAACGGCAGCCAGCCGCCCGTGGACGAGCAGAACGCCGCGATGTTGCCGTCGGGATCGACCACGGGCGCGGCGGCGCTCGCGAACAGTGTTCCGGAAGTGCCGAGGCTCATCGTGAGCCTGCCCGGGGAGACATTCCCCGTGCCGATTGCCGCCATCATGTTGTCGCCGCCCCCCGGCGCGACCGGTATGCCCGCAGGAATGCCGTACTCCCGGCTGCATGCAGTCGTGACCTCGCCGATGATCGTGTCCGGGCCGACGAGCGGCGGCAGACGGTCGGCCAGGTCCAGCGCGGGATCGACCGCCTGAAGGAGTTCCGGGCACCAGCGGCGCGCCCGGACGTCGAACAGACCGGTACCAGACGCATCGCCGTATTCCATAACCCACTTGCCGGTGAGCACGAAATTGAGAAAGTCGTGCGGGAGCAGCACCTGCGCCATCTTCCGGTAGCGCTCCGGCCGGTGCTTCCGGAACCAGCGGATCTTCGATGCGGTGTAGCCGACGAGCACCGGGTTGCCGGCGAGCTCGATACAGCGGTCGCGGCCGCCGACGGCCGCCATGATCTCGTCCGCCTCGGCCTGAGTCGACGTGTCGCACCAGAGTTTCACCGGTGCGAGTACGGCACCGTCGGAGTCGACGGCGACGAACCCGTGCTGCTGGCCCGAGACGGCAACCGCCTCCGCCGACGCAAGCACCGCGGCGGGAATCTTCCCGAGTGCCGCCTTCAGTGCCGCGAGCCACCAGTCGGCCTCCTGTTCGGCGGTGCCGCGCTCGTCGCGCCGCACTTCGAGGGGCGCGGACGCAGACGCCGCGACAACGCGGTTCTCGTAGTCGTAGCAGACGACCTTGAGGCTTTGCGTCCCAAGGTCGATTCCGAGTACCGATTTCATCGCGGCCGCTCCCTACCAGTCGAACATCGTTCCGTCTTCGAGACGGTTCACGGGCAGGTAGGCGCGCTCGTACGGGTACTTCGCGGCGAGTCCGAGATCGATGCTGACGCCGAGGCCCGGCTCGTCACCCGGGTGCAGCATACCGTCGGCGAACGTGTAGGCGTGCGGGAACACCGCGTCGGTTTCCGCGGTGTGGCGCATGTACTCCTGGATGCCGAAATTCGGTATCGACAGGTCGAAGTGCAGCGCGGCGGCCATCGTCACCGGCGACAGGTCCGTCGCGCCATGGCAGCCCGTGCGGATGCGGTACAGGTCCGCAAGGGCGGCGATGCGGCGCAGGTGCGTGATGCCGCCTGCATGCACGACGGTGGCACGGATGTAGTCGATGAGCTGTTCCTCGATCAGCGTCTTGCAGTCCCAGATGCTGTTGAACACTTCGCCGACGGCCAGCGGCGTCGTTGTGTGCTGGCGGATCAGCCGGAAGTGTTCCTGGTTTTCCGCGGGACAGGCATCTTCCATCCAGAACGGCCGGTAGGGCTCGAGATCGCGGCCGAGACGGCCGGCTTCGATAGGCGTTAGCCGGTGGTGGACGTCGTGCAGAAGGTGGACGTCCCAGCCGAGCGCGTCGCGCGCGGCCGCAAACAGGGGCGGGACGGAGGCGAGGTACCGCGCGGTCGACCAGGCGTTCACCGGGGGCAGGCCTTTTCTTGCCGGTTCGTAGGCATAGCGGTCTTTCGCGACGCCGTAGGTCGACGGCAGGCCGGGCACGCCGCTTTGCAGCCGGATGGCGCGGTAGCCCGCGGCAGCGAACTCACCCGCATGGGCGACGGTATCTTCGATCGTCTCGCCGCTCGCGTGGCAGTAGACGAGTACACCCTCGCGGCAGGCGCCCCCGAGCAACTGGTAGAGCGGCAGGCCCGCGACTTTCGCCTTGATGTCCCACAGCGCGACGTCCACGGCGGCGATGGCAGACATCGTGACCGGGCCGCGCCGCCAGTAGGCGCCGCGATAAAGGTATTGCCACGTGTCCTCGATGCGGTGCGCGTCGAGGCCGATGAGGCAGGGGATGACATGGTCCTCGAGATAACTGGCGACGGCGAGCTCGCGCCCGTTCAGCGTGGCGTCGCCAAGGCCGGTCACGCCGTCCTCGGTCTCGAGGCGCAGGGTCACGAAGTTACGGCCCGGGCAGGTCGTAATGACGGATGCGGCCGCAATGCGGGCCATCAGCGCCACGCTCCGGCCCGTGTCACGTGCCCGTTGGCGGACCCTGCGATTCGCCGGACAAAGGCCGATCGCGGGCCGCCCCGGCCGGCGACCGGCCTCAAGCGCTCGAGCATGTTTTCCCCTGTACCGCCGCGGTGCGCGATCCCTCTGGTGGAGGACCTGGCCGTAGCATCAAGCAAACCACCGGCCGCCGCTTTTTCCGCGAA
>DASUOE010000265.1:0-8780 GCA_036276805.1 Woeseiaceae bacterium
GTTCCCCGCCGGTTATTTTTATGGCCCCCCGATTGTAGTAGGAGCGGCGGTCACGCCGCGAATGGGACGCGGCCGGATGCCACGGCGCTTTCGCCACGGCCGGACAGCGCGAACCCTTCGCGGCCTTACGGCCGCTCCTGCAGCCGCGGGCTACCCCGTGGTTGCCGGTCGTTGCCGCTGTTCGGCCCCTTTCAATGGCGACGCGCGATTTTCCACCCGGTACAGATCTGCCTCGCGCCGGCGCCGGGCGTATCGCCGCATAACCGAGAACTGCACCACGCTTTTCGGGTGCCCGATTTGACGATAACCGGCAGCGCCGTCGTTTTGTGATGCGGCGCACGCCACGGACTGCGACGCGGCTTAGCATTTGACTCCCCTGGCATGAATCGGAGAACGTCATGCGTCGCACGACCCTGGTCCTGGCACTGCTCGCGGTGTCGGCAACGGCCTCAGCAAGTGATTTCGACTACAACTACCTGACCGTCGGTTACGGCAACACCGAACTCGACGACATCAATGTCGACGGCGATGCCATCGGCATCGGCGGCTCCTACGCGCTAAGCAACCGCTACCACGTGTTCGCGGGCTACGAGATGGCGGACATGGACTTCGACGTCGAGGTGACGACGATGGCCGTGGGCCTCGGCTTCAACACCGCCGTCTCGCCGGTCGTCGACCTGGTCACCCGCGTCTCGTACCAGTACCTCGAGGCGGAAGTCCCCGGCTTCGGCAGCGCGGACGAAAGCGGCCTCGGTCTCGGGCTCGGGATGCGGTTCGCCGCCACCGAACAGCTCGAACTCGATGCCGGTATCGACTACGTGGATCTCGGCGATTCGGACGGCACCTCGTTCGGCATCGCCGGGCTGTACAGCTTCACGAACGCGTTCGCTCTCGGCCTGGGCGGCAGCTGGGGCGATGACGCCAGCGCCTACTCGGTCAGCGGCCGCTTCTACTTCGGCAAGTAACAACCCTGTACTGCCGCTCTCCGGACCCCGCGCCTGCGCGGGGTCTTTTTTTTTGTACGGCCAGCCCGGGAGACAACCCTGCCGGACGTCGCGCCGTCTGCCCTAGTCGAACTCCGCCGTGAGCGTGGCGACCACGCGCGGACCGGCCGCCGCCCCGAAGATCGTCCCGGCCGCCTCGCCGGTCCGCGCGTAACCGACGCGCGCCACCAGCGGCCCGAACGCGCGCGTGATGCCGACGGTGCCCCAGCCGTATGCCGATCCGTAGGCCTCGTCGAGAGCGAAGTAACCGGCGCCCACATCGAGGGTCGCGTCCCACGGCAGGGCAGCACCGGTGCCCGCGAACGCGTGCCAGGCCGGCGCGCCAGCATTGTGGATGTCGTCGCTGTACCCCACGGTCACACTGCTCCACTCGCCAATACCGAGCGTCGCGCAAATCTCGGTGTAGTCGTAGCGGATCCCGGGCGCGGTGCCCGGCATCATGTAGCGAACGACGGCAAGGTCCACGGAAAGGGCTTTCGTCACCTGCCGGACGTACCCGACGCCGGCATCCACCTCGAGCCAGGTGCCGTCGTCGGGCAGCGCATCGCCGGAATAGTCGATGTTCGATGCCCACAGCCAGCCGTACCAGCCCTTGCCGGTGTCGGCCGTCAAGCCCGCCTGCAGCGCCGGGCGCGACGACGTTTGCGATATGCCGCGATCGACGTAGTCGGTGGCGAGCGCAACTTCCGAGAGGAAATCGAGCGTGGGATCCGCCGCGGCGCCGCCGGCGGCGATGGCGAGCAGGCAGCTGCACGACGACAGGAATCGGCGGCGGGCGGACCATGCGCGCAGCAACGAATGACGGCTGGACATCGTATTCTCCCGAGGTGTCACACCCGGGCATACACCGTTGCCGTGCCGAACGGCTCACGCCGGCTCGAAGATCAGCCTGCTATACTTTTTTCGGCACCGTCGGCGCCGGCCCGCGCGGCCGGCATCCCCGGACGACCAGAGTTCGACGCCTGTACGCACCATGGACGACCCCATGGACGACACACCGATCACCCTGTTGCTCGATGCCGCTCGCGACGGCGATGCCGCCGCGACGGAATCGCTTTTCAATGCCGTCTATGCGGAGCTGAAGCTTCTGGCGCGTTCGAACCGTCGCCGCTGGCGGGGCAACGAGACGATGAATACGACGGCGCTGATCCACGAGGTGTACCTGAAACTCGCGGGCGCCGCGCCGGGTTTCGAGAACCGCGTGCATTTCTACGCCACGGCCTCGCGGGCCATGCGCCAGGTGTTGGTGAACTATGCGAAGCGCCAGAGCGCGCACAAGCGCGGGAGCGATGCGCTGCGCGTGACCCTCGACGAAGCGGTGATAGCCACGCAGGCCTCCGCCGACGAACTCCTGCACGTTCACCAGCTCCTGAGCGAACTGGCGCAGAACCATCCGCGCCGCGCCCGCATCGTCGAATGCCGCGTGTTCGGCGGGATGACGGTGGACGAGGTGGCGAGTGCGCTGTCGCTGTCACCGGCGACGGTCAAGCGCGAATGGCGGATCGCCACGGCGGACCTTTACCGGGCGCTGCAGGAAGCGGACGATGCCCCGGCCGCTTCGGCCGACGGGTGAGCCGCCAGGGCCGCTTTCCGTGTATGCCGCATCGGGGGCCGTGCGCCCGGGCAGGACGTGAGGAGAGATGGGTGAAACGGAACTGACCGCCGCGGAGCGGCTGTTCGCAGAGGCCGTCGACCTCGACCCCGGTGAGCGCGCCGATTGGCTCGACCGGCGTTGCGCGGGCGACCCGCTTCTCCGCCGCGACGTCGATGCGCTGCTCGCTGCCGCCGAGTCCTCGGCCGCCTACTTCGAGGCCCTGCCGGCCCGCCTCGGCATCGAGCGCCTGCGGGACGGGCCCGGCGTAGTGCACCGCGGCGCCGTCGGCGAGGTCTACGGCCATTACCGGCTGGTCGGCCTGCTCGGGACCGGCGGCATGGGCGACGTGTGGCGCGCGGAGCGGGCAGACGGCAGGTTCGAGAGCGATGTCGCCGTCAAACTCCTGACGCGGCCGGGCAGCGGCCCGGCGCTCGCGCGCTTCGACCGCGAAGCCCATTACCTTGCCCGGCTGACGCACCCGAACATCGCGCGGCTCATCGACGCCGGGGTCGGCGCGGACGGAACGCCGTTCCTCATCCTGGAGTACGTGGACGGGCAACCGATCGATGCGTGGTGCGATGCCCGCGCGCTCGGCATCGAGGCGCGACTGACGCTGTTCCTCCGCGTGGCCGAGGCCGTTGCCCACGCGCACTCGCGGCTCATCGTCCACAGCGACATCAAGCCGTCCAACGTCCTCGTCACCGGGGACGGCACCGCCAAGCTGCTCGACTTCGGCATTGCCTCGCTGCTGGAGCCGGACCAGCGCCCCGGCGCCGTCACCGCGCTGACCCCGGAGTTCGCGGCGCCCGAGCAGCTGGCGGGCGAGGGCGTCTCGACCGCGAGCGACGTCTACGCACTCGGCCTGTTGCTGTTCCTGCTGTTGAGCGGGCAGAACGCCCGCAGCGTGAACGGCGGGACGAACGTGGCCGCGAGCCGCGCCGACGCAACCCGCGAGCCGCCATCGCTCGCGACGACACTCGGTCAATCCGCCGACGGCAATCTCCTGGCGCGCGCCGCCGAACGCGGCACGAGCCCGGCGCGGCTGCTCAGGTCCCTGCGCGGCGACGTCGACGCCGTCGTACGCAAGGCGCTGCGTCCGGATCCCGCGGAGCGCTATGCAACGGTCCCGGAATTCATCGCCGACCTGAAGAACTACCTGCGCCGGGAGCCCGTCAGCGCTTTACCGGCGACAATTGGCTACCGAACCCGCCGTTTCGTGGGCCGGCATCGCGGCGGCGTGCTGTCCGCGGCGCTCACCGCGATAGTGCTCGTCGCCGCCACGACCGTGGCGGCGTGGCAATCCGTCGAGGCACGCCGTCAGCGCGATGCCGCGATAATGCAGCAGCAACGGGTGCTCGCGACGAACCAGTTTCTCAACCTGCTCCTGAGTGAAATCGGGCCGGACGGCGAGCCGCTGACGCTGAACCAGCTGCTCGATCGCGGCGTGAACCTGCTCGACCGCCAGTTCGCGCCCGACGGCCCGTTCCTCGCGCATACGTTGTACGACGTCGCGGTGTTGTACGCGACGATCGGCAAGGTGGAGCGGCAGCTCGCGCTGCTGGACCGCGCGGAAGCGCTCGCCCGCGAGCGAAACGATACGGCCTTGCTCGGCACGCTGTTGTGCGCGAAGGCGCGGGCGCTGCACGTAAATGACCCGGAAGCAGCGGCGCGCCATCTCGAGGAGGGACTGGCGGTGCTCGAGTCGCGCGGACAGGTTGGCGGCGGCGGGCCGAACCTCCAGTGCGCGCGCGCCCGGGGCCTCGCGCTCGCGACGGCGGGGCAGAACGAGGAGGCCGCCGGGGTCTTCGAGGCCGCGCTCGCCGCCGCGGAGGCGAGTGAAATCGAGACGCCCTTCAACCGCCTGACGCTCAGGAACGATCTCATCGAGCAGTACCTGCTGACCGGCCGCTACGACGAAGCGCTCGCCGGCATGGACGAGGTCATTGCCGAGCACGAACGTATCGGCCGCGGCAACACCGCGGCCCATCTCGTGTTCCTCGCGAACAAAGGCGCCGTACTGGCACGCCTCGGCGAAGTCAGTGCTGCGCTCGAACCCCGCCGGCGCGCCTTCGAGCGCGCCGCCGGTATGGACGAGCCGCTGCCGGGGATCGGCCTGCATTACGGCGCGAGCCTCGTCGACCTCGCGCGTTACGACGAGGCGCTGCGGGTGCTCGAGCCGGAGTACGAGTCGGCGCGACTCGCCGGCAATGCCCGGTTCGCGGCGCAAAGCGAAATCAATATCGGGATGGCCCTGGTCCGCAGCGGCCGGTACGACGAGGGCGAAGAGTATCTCGCCCGCGCGGAAGCGTTTCTCATGAAGACGCCGGAAGCGCATGCGCGCCTGCTTGCCATGATCGACGCGACGACAGCGGAGGGTCGGCTCATCCGCGGCGACGTCGACGGCGCACGCACGGCGCTCGCCCCGGCGTTGGCGCGTCTCGGCTACCCGCAGGGCCGGACGGCGAACGGCCTGCTGTTGCCGCTGCTGGTCGCCGGCCGTATCGAGCTCGCGGCCGGTGAACCCGGTGCGGCAACGGTTTTCGCCGACGACGCCGTCGCACTGGCCGAAAGCGCGGCCCGGGACGTGACGTCGAGCGCTGACGTCGGCAAAGCGCTGTTGTTGCGCGCGCAAGCCCGCCAGGCGTCGGGCGATTCCGCGACCGCGGCGACGGATCTCGCGGCTGCACTCATCGCGCTGGAGAAGGGCCTCGGACCGGAGCATCCCGTGACGCGCGAGGCCCGGGCATTTCATGCATCGTTGCAGGAACGCCCGTAAGGCCACGACGGAGTGCCGGTTCAGCGATAAAACACGTGATCGCCGATCTCTGCCGTCTTCTCCCGGGTCCACGGCGGGTCGCTCGCCGCCCGGTGGAAGAACAGCGCGCCGCCGGTCGGGTCGCGCGGTTTCTCAGCGAGCACTTCCCGCGCCACGGCCAGCGACAGCGTCCACGGCTCGCCCGGCTCCGGGGTGTCGCCCAGACCGTCGCACCACCAGGAGAACTGGCAGGGCGGCGTTTCGCCACCCTCACGGATGACGGCGCAGGCCGTGTCGGGAAAGCGCTCGTCTTCCATGCGATTGAGAATGACGGCGCCGATGGCGCGCATGCCTTCCTCGCCCTCGCCGCGCGCCTCCCAGTACATGGCGAGCGCGACGCAGTGATGGTCGGCCGGGTCGACGGCCGCGGCGGCGTCCTCGTCCTTGCCGCTGCCGCAGCCGGCGGCAAGGACGAGGACGGCAATGGCCGCGCTCGCGCGCCACCAGGCCGACATCACACAGGCCGACATCACACGGCTCGACGGGTGACCTTGCTCGCGTCGCACGAACATCGTCGGTAAAGCGTAGCGCAGGAGGCCGGCAACCGTCATCCGGAACGCCTCCGGCCGTGTGCGCCAAGACCGGCCGGCGTCACTCGTCGAGGCCCGCGAAGAGCTTCCCCGCAATGCGCAGCAGCGCGAGGGCGAGCAGGGTCACGAGCACGGCGAGGATGATCTGGCGCAGGCCGACAGCGACCCCGACGGCGGCGACGAGGAGCAGCGACGCGGCCGTCGTCAGCCCTTCGACCTTGTCCGAGCCATGGCGAAAGATCGTCCCGGCGCCGAGGAAAGCGGTGCCGGTTACGATCGCCTCGATTATGCGCACCGGGTCCGCGCGCAGGAGTGACGGCGCCGATTCCGTCGCGAAGTGCGAGATGATGACGTCGGTGAGCACCACGAGCATGCAGGACGCGGCACACAACAGCGCGTGCGTGCGGATGCCGGCCGGCTTGTGCGCGAGTTCGCGCTCCATGCCCACGAGGCCGCCGAGCACCGTCGCGATGGCGACGCTCGCCAGCATCTGGAGCTGGGCCTGCCAGTCGGGGTCGAAAATCTCCATGCCGCGACCCCCTGTTCCGAAGCCTACGGGAGGAAATCAGCCGGCGACGGTGTCGCCGCCGAGGATCGGCAGGACATTGCCCGTCACGTACGCCGAGTCGGCATGGGACGCGAAAAAGACGTAGGCGGGCGCGATTTCCTCGGGCTGCGCGGGCCGCCCCATCGGCGTGTCGGCGCCGAAGTCGCTGATCTCGCCCTTCGGCAGCTCGGCCGGGTTGAGCGGCGTCCACACCGGGCCCGGCGCGACGCAGTTCACGCGGATGCCGCGCTCGACCAGGTTCTTCGCGAGCGATTTCGTGAAGGCATGAATCGCGCCTTTCGTCGCCGAGTAGTCGAGCAGGTGCGCGCTGCCTTCGAGGCCCGTGATCGAACCCGTGTTGACGATCGCCGCGCCGGGCCCGAGGTGCGGCAGGGCGGCACGCACCATGTGGAAATAGCCGTAAATATTGGTTTCGAAAGTGCGCGACCACTGCTCGAGCGAGATGTCGTCGATGCCCTCGCGATGCTTCTGGTAAGCCGCGTTGTTGACGAGAATGTCGAGCCGCCCGAATGCCTCGAGCGTCTGCTCGACGGCCTCTTCGCAGAACGTCGCGTCGCGGACGTCGCCGGGAATGAGCAGGGCCTTCCGGCCCGCCGCCTCGATCGCTTCGCGCGTCTGTTCCGCATCCGGCGCCTCCTCATCGAGATACACCAGGGCGACGTCCGCGCCTTCGCGCGCGTAGATGAGGGCAACGGCCCGGCCGATGCCGGAGTCGCCGCCGGTGACGAGGGCGGCTCTGCCCTCGAGCTTGCCGGCAGCCTTGTATTCCCCGGCCTCGAAACGAGGCCGGGGGTCCATCTTCTTCTCGAGCCCGGGTTCCGAGATCGGCTGGTCCGGAAACGGGGGCTTCGGTTGCGCCTTGGCGGAACTCATCGGTGCCTCCTCGACGCTCAGGCCGTGCGGCCGTTGCCGGCGCGTTCGACCATCTGCTCACGCTGCCCCGCCGCACGCGCCGCTCCGATCTCGGTATCCACGTCCTGCCGTTCCTCCGGCGGCGGGATGACGGCCGGCAGGCCGAGCGAGTTCAGCCACAACTCACGGCAGAAGCCGCGGGTGTGATAGAGGTGATGGTCTTCCTGGTCCTCCACTTCCTCACAGGCGTTGTACAGCAGGTCGGCCGCGTCGCCTTCGCATTGCCGCGCAATCTCCGCAAGGAGAGTCCAGTTGAGGTGATCCTTCGTTTCGGCCAGCACGACGCATTCTGTGGCCACGAGTTCCGCGGCGTGGCCGTTGCCGGCGTGGCGGGCCATTTCCATGGCCCGGACGAGCGACTCGCCGAGGTGGCGGATTACCCGGCGTCCCGGCGTCTCCTTCTCCGCGTCGAGCCCGAGCTCGTCGAATATATCCTCGAGTATGCTGCGATGCGTCTTCGTTTCGTCGAGATAGTCCTGCCATTCCTTCTTCAGGTCCGCGTTGACGGCGCACTTCAGCGCCTCCGTGTAGACCTCGATCCCGCCGATCTCCGTTTCGAGCGCCTGGTACAGGAGTTCGTGCAATTGCTCCTCGTTATAGAGCATGTTGCTGTTCGACTTGTTCATTGCTGCAAAGCCTCCGGCTTATTGCCACGTTTTTCGGTTTGAAGACAGCGTGCGTTCGACGCTGCCGGTCAGTTCGGGTGCCCATTGCGATCTTTACAATGCAGCGGCAAAGATTGCCGAGCATGGACTGCTGCAGCCACTCGTCCGGTTTCCGGGCGTCGGCTGCCGGGCGTTTCTCCGTCCGGTGTCCCCGCCGGGCCCGCCATTGGACGGCGCGGACCGGCAGTCCTGTTTTGCATAACCCGTGCCAACCCCTCGCCGCCCTCGCCGGCGTTCGTGAAACAAAGCGCGAAACGTGAGGTCCGTGCCTACTGTGGCCATGTGCCTTCGAGTAAACTCACCCGTCGTTTCGCCTCCCGGTGGCGTCCAATGAGCCGATCCCCCGCCGTATCGAACCCCAGGAAATACAGCTTTTTCAGCAGCTTGCTTCGGGCCGCAGGCCTCGCGGCGCTGGCCGGCGCTGCCGGTTCCTGCGGCGGCGGGGGCGGCGGCGGCGATGACGGGGGCAATGGCGGCAACGGGGGCAACGGCTGGCAGTCGGGCGTATTCCAGCCGAGCGGGCAGTTTGCGGCGAAATGCGCCGACCCGCGGAGCACCGACGACCCCGCTACCGGCATGCCCTGGCCGGACGTGCAGGGCACCGTTCTCGACGAGAACAATTTCCTGCGCTCGTTCAGCAACGAGACCTATCTCTGGTACGACGAGATCTTCGACCGCAACCCGGGGAGTTA